>JAKSRS010000022.1 GCA_024403515.1 Lachnospiraceae bacterium | reverse complement strand
GATTCTGAAGACGTAATCGATGGAAGCGGACTCGTTCTTTTGCCCGGACTATTGGATGTACATGTTCACTTTAGAGATCCGGGATTTACTCATAAGGAAGATATGTTTACAGGAGCTAAGGCGGCGGCAAGAGGCGGCTTTACAAGAGTCGTTTTAATGGCCAACACAAATCCAACAGTAGACAACGTGGAAACCTTAAAGTATGTCCTTGAAAAAGGAAGTAAGACCGGGATAAAGGTGCTTACCTGCGCGAGCGTCACAAAGGGCCTAAAGGGCGAAGAACTTGTTGACTTTGATACCCTTTACAAGGAAGGTGCAGTGGGATTTACAGACGATGGAATTCCGCTTATGGACGAAAATATCCTTAAAGAGGCATTTATTAAGGCCAGGAAATTAAATGTTCCGATAAGCCTTCATGAAGAAGATAAAAGACTTATCCATGAAAATGGAATTAATGCTGGAAAGGCATCGGCTTACTATGGCATCACCGGCTCTCCAAGAGAGGCCGAATACACACTGGTTAAAAGAGATACGGACCTTGCCATAGAAACAGGTGCAACCCTTGATATACAGCATATAAGTGCCAAGGAAAGCGTTGAAATAGTACGACAGGCGCGAAAGAAAAACGCCAATATTTTTGCCGAAGTTACACCACATCATATAGCTTTAACCGAGGATGCGGTGATAGAGTATGGTTCAAATGCCAAGATGAATCCGCCACTTAGAACTGATGAGGACCGCAAGGCCATAATCGAGGGTATCAAGGATTCAACAATCGGCATTATCGCAACGGACCATGCTCCTCATTCAATTGAGGAAAAATCCGGCGAAATAACAAAGGCTCCATCAGGAATCATCGGACTTGAAACCGCATTTAGCGTAGCTTATGATAACTTAGTAAAGGCCGGTCACATTTCACTTATGGAACTGGCAAGAATGTTTACCGTAAATCCGTCAAAGCTTTACGGATTTGAGCCAAGCCCAATAAAGGAAGGCTATGATGCCGACTTTGCGCTCGTGGATTTAAATTCGGACTGGACCTTCGATAAATCAGTATCCAAGTCCTGCAATTCACCCTTCTTAGGAAAGACCTTCAGCGCAAGCGTAGTTAAAACAATATGCAAAGGAAAAGTAATCTATGAAAAAGTATGAAACAGGAGTAATAACATCCATTAAAGAGATTTCAGCAGGAATCATTGATATGAGCGTTAAGGCTTCAATGACTTCTTTATGCCTTCCCGGACAGTTTGTGATGATTTATCCTAATGATAAAAGCACACTTCTTCCGAGACCTATTTCAATTTGTGAAATCGATAAGGCCAAAGAAGAACTTCGCTTCGTTTTCAGAATAGTAGGAAAAGGAACAGCTGAGTTTTCGACAATGAAAGCAGGCGACACGGTAAGATTACTTGGACCTGCAGGAAACGGATTCCCGTTTGATCGGGCAGAAGGAAAGAATGCAGTCTTAATCGGAGGTGGAATCGGAGTTCCTCCTATCCTTGAACTTTCCAAGCAGGTTAAGGCCAAGAAGGTTTCCACCCTTTTAGGATACAGAAATAACGATCTTTTCTTAAAAGATGACTTTGATAAATACAGTGATGTTTATATAGCTACAGAAGATGGAAGCGTTGGAACCAAGGGTAACGTGCTTGACTGCTTAAAGAGCCAGGATATTCCCTGCGACGTTATTATGGCATGCGGACCTATGCCTATGCTTCGTGCAATAAAGGCATTTGCAGAAGAAAGAGGTATCGAAGCTTATATTTCTCTTGAAGAGAGAATGGCCTGCGGAGTGGGTGCCTGCCTTGGATGCGTATGCAAGACAACAAATAAAGACCATCACTCACATGTAAATAATGCAAGAGTATGTACAGAAGGACCTGTATTTGAAGCAAGGGAGGTAGAAATCTAATGAATACAAGCGTAAAACTTTGTGGAGTAGAATTCAAAAATCCTGTAACAACAGCATCAGGTACCTTTGGATCAGGAATGGAATATGGCGAGTTTGTAGATTTAAACAGACTCGGAGCGGTAACAACTAAGGGAGTTGCGAGCGTTGCATGGCCCGGAAATCCCACAGTCAGAGTAACTGAAGTATATGGTGGTATGTTAAATGCAATCGGACTTCAGAATCCCGGAATAGATGTTTTCTGCCAAAGAGACATTCCCTTTTTAAAGCAGTACGATACTAAAATCATAGTAAACGTATGTGGAAAAACAGTTGAGGAATATTTAAAGGTTGTGGAAAGACTTGCAAGTGAACCTGTAGATATGCTTGAAATCAACGTATCTTGTCCAAACGTCAAAGAAGGTGCAATAGCATTCGGTCAGGACGCCAAAGCATTAGAGAATATTACAAGCGAGATTAAAAAGATTGCTAAGCAGCCTGTTATCATGAAGCTTAGCCCCAATGTTACAAGAATAGCCGATATGGCCAAGGCAGCACAGGCAGGTGGCGCAGATGCGATCTCACTTATCAACACAATCACAGGAATGAAGATTGATATCAATCGTCGCAAGTTCGTTCTTGCCAACAAGACCGGAGGAATGTCCGGCCCTGCAATTAAACCCGTGGCAGTAAGAATGGTTTACGAAGCATCTCATGCAGTAGATATACCTGTAATCGGTATGGGTGGAATCCAGAACGCCGAAGACGCAATTGAGTTTATGATGGCCGGAGCTACTATGGTAGCAGTGGGAGCAGCCAACTTTATGAATCCCATGGCAACAATCGAAGTTGTTGAAGGCATTGAAAAGTGGATGCAAAAGAACAATGTAAGCGATATAAACGAAATCATCGGTTGCGTAGAGTAAGGATTGAAGGACACAGGAAAAAATAAAAAATTTTACATTTTGCTATAAAGTAATGTATAATAGTAGCCGATAAAGACAATAGAAGTATCTATAAACACATATTGTGTGCTCTGCACACCCCAGGCAAGGATGCCAAGAGGAGGAAGTATGAACGTAAATGGAGTTACGAGTGTAAATGATGCTTATTCTATGTACAATAAGCCATCAGAGAGCCCTAAGCAGGAAGAAAGTGCTGTAAAGAGCTCTGTCGAGACTGCCGCTTCAAAGGCAGGAAAAGAAGGCGTAGTTTATGAGCCTTCACTAGAAGTTCCCACAAAGACTTACAAAGCAAATGACGAGATGATCGCCAAATTAAAACAGGAAGCTGACAGCCATATTCAGAAGCTTCAGGATATTGTGTCCAAGCTTATTTCCAAGCAGGCAGACGCATATTCAGTTGCAAATGATATGTGGTCTCTTTTGCGTGAAGGAAAATTAGATGTTGATCCCGCAACAAGAGCACAGGCACAAGCTGATATCGCTGAAGACGGTTATTGGGGAGTTGATCAGACTTCATCAAGAATCGTTGATTTTGCATCAGCGCTTACAGGTGGTGACCCTTCTAAAATTGAAAAGATGCGTGAAGCATTTAAAAAGGGTTACGAACAGGCTGAAAAGACCTGGGGTGGACAGTTACCCGAAATCTCTAAAAAGACATATGATGCTGTAATGGAAAAGTTTGATAAGTTAGCAGCAGATGCAACTAATCAGACAATGGCATAAGTGCTGTATCCATCGTTTTGTTACTAAAAGTTTGTTTATAAGTTTGTATTACAGTTTGTTTATAAGTTTGTTTTGTTACTAAATGTTTGTTAATAAGTAAAAAGTTTGTTTTTGTTAAAAAAGTTTGTTAAATTGTTTGTTTAAAGGCCTGAGAAGTTAAATTCTCAGGCCTTTTTGTGGGTTGATAAGCTTTATATTCCTAAACTTCCTTTATTACTATGTCTATCTTGCATGATGCAACGTGTTCATAGTTTATGTCCATGTCATATTCGACGCGAACTGTTATTTCACTTTCTTTTTCCTCAATTATGATATTGTGGGTGTCGATGCCAATAGAAAGGCTGCCGAAAGGTGTATTGTAATTGGTCACGTTCTTTTGACCGACCTCAAATACAAGATGAACGCTAAGTTCGCCCTTTTTGGTGACCTCCACGATTGAGTTATTGAATCTTATAAGGTTTTTGGTAGGACTTGTCAGGCCTTCAAGGATTTCCTCGTAGGTTACTATGTATTTGTCATTCATCATGGCCAGTGAACCACGGTTTATGGTTTCTATTCGCTGGTCATCGCTGTCTTCAAGGGCATACTGAAGGCCCTTTATTGAAATAAGTACGTCTTTGTTCAAAGTAAAACTCCTGTAATTGTTATATAAATAGCTGCGAAAGGATTGACTGCTCCTGATTATCAATGTGAATCTGAGTGGCTTCTCTTGCCGCGGATACATCCTGTGAAAGAACCGCGTTAAGAAGAATTCGGTGCTCTTTAATCAGGCGCTGATGCTGGGTTTCATCCTTTATGTATTCAAAACGGTATCTGTAAATCTGCTCTGAAATATTGTTGATTAATGTCACAAGTTTTTCGTTTCCGGTGGCGCCTATGATGATGTCATGGAAGGCAACGTCGGCCTTGGCGATAACTGTAGCATCCTTGGTCTTTGTGGCATTTTCAAAATCAAGGCAGGCCTTCTTTAAGCGTTCTTTTTCCTCATCGCTTATACGCTCGCAGGCAAGCTCGGCGCAAAGGGTATCTAAGGCTCTTCGAACTTCCAAAACGTCCTTTAGAGACTTTTGGGAAATGGAGGCAACCTGGGCACCGCGCCTGGGAATTAAAACTACCAGACCTTCAAGTTCGAGCTTGTGGATGGCTTCGCGCACGGGAGTACGGCTTACGCCCAGAGTTTCAGCAAGATGAATTTCCATAAGTCGTTCGCCGGGTTTAAGTTTTCCCGTTAGGATTGCCTTTCTTAAGGTGTGAAAAACGACGTCTCGTAAAGGCAGGTATTCGTCCATGTTTAAAGTAAGATTTTCGCTCATGTTTTTCTCCGAATTGGATGTAGTAATATGTGGCAAGCGGTTGGTTATGTGGCAATCGGTTTGTTATGTGGCAGTCGGTTTGTTATGTGGCAGTCGGTCTGTTAAAATGAACCGCTAACCCCGTCCCCTGAGGTCATTTGCAAAATGAACCGCAAACCCCGTCCCCTGGGTTCAAAGTGTGAGGGTTGTTGAGACGAAGTAGTCAGGGTAGATTTCTTTAAGTGCAGCTTCGGCCTTTTGGCAGGAAGCGCTGTCTTTAAAGATTCCAAATACGGTAGGGCCGCTTCCACTCATAATCGAGTTAACGGCGCCGTTATCAATCATGGCCTTTTCGATATCTGAAATCACGGGATAAAGATTTGCGGTAACAAGCTCAAGGACATTTCCTAAAAGACCGGGAATCTTATCGTAGTCTTTGGTATTAAGTGCATCTACCATTCCATCAACATCAGGGTGGTCAATATCAGTAAGCGCGTCGAATCTTGTGTAAACTTCCTTGGTGGAAACAAAGATGTCGGGCTTGCAGATAAGAAGATTTAAATCCTTGGCTGGAGTTAAAGGTGTAAGAATCTCACCGATACCTTCTGAAAGCATCGATCCGCCCTCAACACAGAAGGGAACATCGGCGCCTATGGTAACAGCAATCTCTCTAAGCGTATCCATTGAAAGTCCTAAATCAAAAAGTCTGTTGAGTCCTCTTAATGTGGCAGCAGCGTCGGTACTTCCACCGGCCATTCCAGCTGCTATGGGGATGTGCTTATCTAATGTAATTTTCACACCGTATTCTTTACCGACATAATCAAAGATGGCTCTGGCAGCCTTAACGATGATATTGTCCATGCCACCTTGGGATTCTTCGTTTAACCTGTCGCTGTTCGTTGTAAGAAAAATACCATTTTCAGCTTTTTCAAAAGAAAGTTCGTCGCAAATTCCAACTGTCTGCATAACCATCTTCACATCGTGATAGCCATTGGGTCTAAGTCCTGTTACATCCAAAGAAAGATTTACCTTGGCATAAGCAGTTTCCTTTATCATAAAATACTTGCATGACCCGATTGTATTTAAAACTCTAGGGCCATACTTCCTTTCTTATATAGTCTTTTATATTTTAACTTTCATTACAAAAGAAAAATTGTATATTGCATATTGTACATTGTCTTTTGTATCTTGTATACAATATGCTTTATGCAATTATAACTGATTAAAATCACATGTGAAATAGATAAGACAAAAAAGATCTGCCGGTAAGCAAGAATCTTAAGCGCTTTAGCTGCTTAAAAATCTTGTTTACCGACAGATCCTATAATTGATAAATAATGTCTGTCTATATAAATCGAACTGCTTACATTACTTAACGGGCTTAGCGCCTGCTTTTTCCTGCATCTTTTCAACCCAAGCCTTGAAGCCTTTCTTCTTGGCAACGGGCGCAGCGCTTGACTTACCGTGAAGTCCCTTTACTTCTGTAATATAAATACCACTTACAACAGCCTTAACTTCCTTTTTAACAGGAACTGATTCAAAGATCTTTTCGTCACATACAAGACTTAAAACCTGAGGACCAACCTTGGCCTTAACGATAGGAAGCTTAGCACGGCGCATCATCTTGGGAGTCTGTTCAAGAACTGCCTGAGGAAGACCTGCATCTACTAACTTCATACGTTTCTTATCAATGATAAGCATTGATACTGTCTGCTTGTACTGTTCAATCTGAGCCTGCTGTTCAGCCTGCTTCTTTTCAGCCTTTTTACCAAGGAAATATAAAACGGCAATAAGTGCTATGGAAATAACAAGAATTACGATAGCTATAATCCATCCGGTTGACATGGAATTTTCCTCCTAACTTTACTACATAAATCCTTGATATTGTAACATTCTTTTGCTATGCACTCAAGTTAAAAATTATGATAACTTTGTTAAATTTGCGGATATGTGATATACTCACAGCCTAGGGAAAGGGGGAATAGAGGTGGACAGGATTATTGAATTCTTACCCATAATAGGTTCATTTTTGTGGCGATATATGATTTTTCTTAATATCATATTTTCGCTCATCATAGTTTTTCTAAGACGTAAAGAGCCAAAGTCTGTGTGGGCATGGCTTTTGCTACTATATTCGCTCCCAATTATTGGCTTTATCATATATCTTTTCTGTGGAATCAACATGCACAAGAAAAGAATGTTCAAACTTAAGCAGGCCGAAAGAAAGGTTATGGCAGCAATCGAAAGACAGGAAAAAGCGGTTATAAACCACGTGGCGCCTGTTAAGGATGAAAAGTTTGAAAAGCACTCGGGCATTGTCATGTATAACCTTCAGTATTCAGATGCTGTTATGTCGAATGACAATGATGTCAGAATATATACAGATGGAATAAGCAAGTTTAATGCCTTAATTGAGGACATTAAAAAAGCCGAGAAGTTCATACACTTTCAGTACTATATAATCAGAAACGATGAACTTTTTGATCGTATTTCCAAGGAACTTATTAAGAAGGCAGAAGAAGGTGTAAAGGTAAGAATCCTTTACGATGCAATGGGATGCAGAAATACTCCCGGTAAATACTGGAAAAGACTTAAAGAACACGAAAACGTGGAAGTTTGTGTATTCTTCCCTGCATATTTTAAAAGGATACAGTTAAGGCTTAACTACAGAAATCACCGTAAAATCTGCGTAATAGACAATAAAGTCGGATATGTTGGAGGCTTCAACGTAGGAAGGGAATACATTGACCTTAGTAAGAAATTCGGTCACTGGAGAGATACCCATTTAAGAATAGAAGGCTCTGCGGTAAATGAACTTGGAATAAGATTTGCCCTTGACTGGAACTACGCAATGAAAACAAACCTGTTTTCAGATCCTTCGTATTTTGAACCCCATAGAAGAAAAGTATCAGACGGAGTTGGAATACAGATTATATCAAGCGGTCCCGACTCATCTCTTCAGAATATAAGAAATAACTATCTTATGATGTTTGGTAAGGCTCAAAAGTCAATTTACATTCAGACTCCTTACTTTATTCCGGATGAACCAATACTTGCGGCACTTTTGGTTGCGGTAAGAAGCGGGGTTGAGGTAAATATCATGATTCCATGTAAGCCTGATCATCCCTTTGTTTATTCGGCGACACTTTCTTACGTGGGACAGCTTGTAATGGCAGGTGCTAACTGCTACACCTACGATGACGGATTTATTCATGCCAAAGGTGTCATTATTGATGAAGAGATGTTTTGCTACGGAACAGCCAACATGGACATACGAAGCTTCGCATTAAACTTTGAAGTAAATGCCGTGGTATATGATAAGAAAAAGGCCAAAGAGATGACCGAAATCTTTATAAATGATTTGAAGGTATGTACTAAGATTGAAAAGGATGACTACGAAGAACGCGGACTCTTTATGAGATTTAAAGAACAGTTCTCACGCCTTCTTTCGCCAATACTTTAAATAATGGGCTTCATTCTTTATTTTTTCACAATTGTATGTTATAAGTTTGGTATTGTGTTTTTAAGGAGATAGTTACAAATGAAAAAGATGTTATCAGTAATTGCAGTTTGCGCATTGTCTTTATCAGTGCTCGCAGGTTGCGGACAGAAAACTTTTAAGCTTTCTAAAGTTAATACCTCCAAGTATGTTTCAACACTTGGACAGTACAAGGGACTTACAGTAGAGGCTGAACCCAAGACAGAACTTGACGAGGCTTCTTATGAATATTTCTACAGATACATGTTCCCTCAGTTTTCACAAGGGTCAGCACCTGAAGGTTATGAAGCACAGCTTGGAGATACACTTATCCTTGACTATTCAGGTTCTGTAGATGGAGAAGTTTTTGAAGGTGGTACAGCACAGGGTCAGAGTCTTGAACTTGGTTCAGGTACATTTATTCCCGGTTTTGAGTCTTCATTAGTAGGTGTTAAGGCTGGTGAAGTAAGAGATATCGACGTTACTTTCCCCGATCCTTACCAGAGAAATGCTGATTTATCAGGTGCGGCAGCAGTCTTTAAATGTACAATTCATCAGATTATTCCCGGATATTCTGAAGAAAACGTTGCAAAGCTTAGCAATCCTAACTTTAAGAATATTGAGGAATACAAAGCATTTGTCAGAAAGAATATCAATGATATGATTGACGACGAATACCGTGAAGTAGTAGTTGCCGGAGCTCTTTCACAGATCGAGGCTTCAACAGTAGTTAAGTCTGTTCCTGAAGAACTTTTAGAGGAGCAAAAGAAAGCTGTCATCAAATCCTATGAAGTCATGGCAACTCAGTATGGAGTATCAGTTGAAGATCTTTTAAAGCAGTACGGAACTTCAGTTGATGAGCAGGCTGAAAAGTTTGCAAAGCGTACACTTATCTGCCAGGCAATTGCCAACATTGAAAACATCAGCGTTTCAGATGATGAAGTAAAGACCAAAGGACAGGAATTTGTAGATGAAGCAGAAGGCTTTAATACAATTGAAGAGTTCTTTGAAGAATACGGATATGAATACTATAAAAACTACCTTATGTCTCAGAAGGTATATGACTTCATTCTTGAAGCATGTAATGTAGTAGCGCCCGGTGAAGGCGGCTCTACACAGGTTTTACCTTCAGCCGATGCAGAAGAAGGCAATACAGCCGAAGAAACAGAAAAAGAATAAGTATTTACCTGATTAGTTTGAGTGAAATCTATTGAAAGAGAGGGTGCATTACCATAAAATGGTTATGCATCCTTTTTTATTATTTTCGGGGGAAAATATGGAATTACTTTACATTATCTCAATATCTCTCATGTTACTTGCAACGATTGTAATGATTGGGAGACTCTACGAACACCTGGAACTTAAGGAGAACCGAGAACTTCTAATCCTGGTATTTGGTCTTTGTATAGACTTTGCAGGTTCCATTGCCATGGTTCAGGCAAGCGAGGTCGCTGAAATTGTACTAGGATACAGAGTTCAGCTAATCGGTCGTGCTGTCTTTGGATTTGGATTTATCCTTTATTATGGCCGCAGCTTCAGGGCACGAATGACAAACGCGGTTCTTTCTATATGGTCTTTTGTACAGTTTATCTGTATCATCGAGTCCTTTAGATTCAGAGGCGAAAATTTCTTTTTATCTGACATAGTGATTAATAAGTATTATGGAATGTCCATCTTAGTTGGGGACAAGCATGTTTTTTACTATCTTCATGTAGCAGTAGTTTCATTTGCCGGTGCATGGGGAATGTATCTTGTAATACGAGAGTATTTTAAGGTTAAAGCCCAAAAGGACAAGGGACAGAGCATAATGCTTATGTATTTTGCACTGGGTGTTCTTATCCAGGGGCTTTCTCTGGCCTTCTATGAAATAGCCGGTGACAGATATCCGGATTTTTCATCACTTTTAAGAGGTATAATGGCCCTTATTTATTCAGCCATGGCAGCAAAATACCACTTTGTAAGCTATGAATCACTTGCCAGAGATACCTTATTAAATGATATTGGCGCAGGTTTTATTGTACTTACAACAAGCTACAGAATCATATATTTTAATGAAATTGCCACTGAGGCCTTCCCTGATCTTGCAAACCTGGCAGGTATGTCACCTTATTCGGAAAAGGTCAAAGAAGCGATTGATATGCGTGAAACAGAGATTCAGAGGATGGGAAACACTTATAGGATTTCCGCCGACAGAATCTATAACCGTCGAAGACTGGTAGGATATTCGGTGCTCATTACCAATGTTACAGACTATATTCTTCTTGAAAAGCAGGCCAGTGTTTCAAGAGATGCCAAGGAAAAGCTCCTTACCAACATGGCTCATGAGCTTAGAACTCCCATAAACGCTATCTCTGGCGAGGCTGAGATGATGCTTGGCTGCAGCGAGCCTGAAAAACTGCAGGAATACGCCAAGAATATCCAGTCTTCAGTTGACAGACTGACAGACTCTTTTAACTACCTTCTTGAAGCCTTCAATGAAGAAACGCAGGTATTGGCACCTACAGACAACCCTTATAATATGTGCGTTTTGTTAGATACAGTTATTACAAATTGTGCCAAAAGAGCGGCTAAAAAGCACATTTCTTTCTCGGCCAAAATTGACCCGCTTTTATATACTGACGCAGTCGGTGATGATTCAAGCGTTTATAAGCTTTTAATGAACATAATTTCAAGCGCCATAAGATATACGGAAAGCGGTGGCGTTGATTTAAGTGTATCAAGCAGGATAAACGAAAAAGGCGAGTGTGAATACGAGTTCATCATTTCTGATACAGGAGAGCATGCTGAGCAGTTTACTCCCATCGTAGGTGTAAGTGCCACCGGAGACAGTATGGTATATGCTGAGAATGCTCATAATACCGGCATAAGCTTTCTTTTGGCTAAAAGACTTTTAGAGTCTTTAAAAGGCCAGCTGATAGTAGGACTTAGGTCCAACACAATGAACGAAATGATCGTTACCGTTCCTCAGAAGGTGTCATCTCAAAATACAATTAAAACGCTCAATATGAAGGGCAAGATGCAGGTTCTTTTGCTTGGTAACAACAAAGAATACTGGGACGAACTTGCGCTTGTGATGGATTCTTTGGACATAGATTACGGATACCTTTCTTACAATGCCCATCCTTCTTTTGAAACTGATAACAGAATCAGCGTGGTAATTACGGAAAGACCTAAGGATATTTTCAGGCCTAAATACAATCCTGAATATTTTAAAGAAAGCTTTATGGTCTACGCCGATGAGGCAATTGTGGCCGGTGAGCAAAAGAACGACTCACTCATCATAACAAAACCCTTTAGTACACTTACTTTAAGGCGAATTTTCAGCGCAATGGGTATGATGCAGGGAATCATTGATGAGAACTATTCGACAGACTTTATTGCTCCTTCAATAAAAGCACTTGTAGTAGATGACGAATATCTAAACAGACGTGTTGCAACCCAGATTCTTGAAAATTTCAAAATCAAGGTTGAAAGCGTTGCGAGCGGTTACGAGTGTATTGATCTTTTACGCTCCGGAAAGAAGTTTGATATCATCTTCATGGATTACATGATGGAAGGTATGAACGGAATTGACACAACAAAGCAGATACGTGCTTTAAACAGGGAGGTTAAAGATGCCTGCATAGTAGCATTTACTGCAAATGATGCTCCAGGGGCCAAGGAAAAGTATTTTGCTGCCGGAATGAATGCAGTTTTATTTAAGCCGGCAGGAAAGGAAGACTTTGCAAAGATAATAAGAGAATTCATTCCTGCGGATGCGATTCTTGAAAAAATTTATACCGATAAAGACAGGGATAATGTCATTGACTTTGAAATTCCCGGAGTTGATCCTGAAATCGGTCTTAAATATGTAAGCGGAAGCGTGGATACCTATAAGTCAATCCTTGTTGAGTTTGGTAAGGAAATCTACAGTAAATCTGCCAAGATATCACAGTTTTATGCCCTTAACGACTGGTATGATTTTACCGTATATGTTCACGGTGTAAAAAGCTCATCAAGAATGCTTGGTTTAGAACAGCTGGGTGAGATGATGGCCGGGCTTGAAATTGCAGGAAAGAATGAAGACAGGGAATACATAGATGCAAATCTTACTAAGACCCTTGACTTATATGAAAGCTTTGTAAGTCCTATTCTTGCACTTGATGAAAGCGAGGAGGACACTAAAGAGCACTCCAGTCTTTATAAACTGATTAGTGAGATAAAGTCTGCTGTAGAAGATTTCGAACTTGAAGATGTGGAAAATCTCGTTGGCGAGTTAGAGTCAGGAAACTACGGAAGCGTGGACAAGGAAGACCTTGATAAGATCAATGAATCAATTAAGGCAGCAGATTACTATGAACTTTTAGACTGCGTTGTGGGACTTCTTGATAAGGTTGCAAGTCAGGAAGAGGAGCAGATTTAGTAGTTATAATCAAAAGAAACTTTCATGACATAAAAGGAAAATATGCGTGATAAAGTTTAAAAGAAGTGGTACTATTTCTTTGGATTAATAAATATGAAGAGGAGAGCAAGATAAATGAATTGTCTCGAAGAACGTATTTTAAAAGATGGTGTTGTTAAAGAGGGTAATGTTTTAAAGGTAGACAGCTTTTTAAATCATCAGATGGATATTAAGCTTTTTGATGAAATGGGAGCTGAATTTGCCAGAAGATTTGAAGGAAAGAATATCAACAAGATTTTAACTATCGAAGCATCAGGTATCGGTATTGCATCAGTTGCAGCCCTTCACTTTGGCGGATGCCCTGTAGTTTTTGCCAAGAAGGCTAAAAGCATAAATCTTGATGGAGAAATGTATACAGCCGAGGTTGAGTCTTTTACTCACAAGAACATCAACCATGTAATCGTATCCAAAAAGTTCTTATCTTCTGACGATCACGTTCTTATTATAGATGACTTTTTGGCTAACGGATGTGCCCTTCAGGGTCTTATCCAGATAGCTGCTCAGGCAGGAGCAAGTGTTGAAGGTATCGGAATCGCCATTGAAAAGGGATTTCAGCAGGGTGGACGAATCATTAGAAATCTTGGTTACCAGCTTGAGTCTCTTGCGATTGTTGACGGAATGGATGCCGAAAAAGGAACAATTGAATTAAGACAGCAGTAGTTGTTTTAGTTAAAAAAATGAAAAAAGAAAGATGAATCGGCTAATTTATAGTAAATTTGGTATCTTGTAATATTTTACATCATTTGATAATCTCATTATTGGTAAAAAATGTTTTTCACACAATAGGAGAGAGAAAATGAAAAAATTAACAGCTTTATTGTTATCTTTACTTATGGTTGTTTCTCTCGTTGCTTGTGGTGATAAGGCTCCCGCTGCATCAACAGAAGCTAACGCTGAAGCATCTTCAGATGTAAAGGTAAAAATGGGATTCATCTGCCTTCATGATGAAAACTCAACTTATGACTTAAACTTCATCAACGCTGCTAAGGAAGCTTGCGAAAAGCTTGGCGTTGAATACGTAATCAAGAAAAACATTCCTGAAGGTCAGGAATGCTACGAAGCAGCAAGTGAACTTGTTGATGACGGATGCAACATCGTATTCGCTGATTCATTCGGTCACGAAGATTACATGATTCAGGCTGCTAAGGATAATGCAAATGTTCAGTTTGCACATGCAACAGGTACAAAGGCTCATACAGAAGGCCTTAAGAACTATCACAACGCATTCGCTTCTATCTACGAAGGTCGTTACCTTGCAGGTATCGCAGCAGGTATGAAGTTAAACGAAATGATCGAAGCTGGTACAATCACAGCTGACCAGGCTAAGATGGGTTACATCGGTGCTTTCACATACGCTGAAGTTGTTTCAGGTTACACATCATTCTTCTTAGGCGCTCGTTCAGTTTGTCCTTCAGTTACTATGGATGTAACATTTACAGGTTCATGGTACGATGAAACAGCTGAAAAGGAAGGCGCTAACAAGCTTATCGAAGGTGGTTGCGTACTTATCAGCCAGCATGCTGACTCAATGGGTGCTCCCACAGCTTGTGAAACAGCAGGTGTTCCTAACGTTTCTTACAATGGTTCAACAGCATCAGTTGCTCCTAATACATTCATCGTATCTTCAAAGATCAACTGGGCTCCCTACTTTGAATTACTTATCAACTCTGTAAAAGAAGGCAAGGAAATCCCTGCTGACTGGACAGGTACAATTGCTACAGGTTCTGTACAGCTTACAGATCTTGGTACAGTAGCAGCTGCAGGAACTGCAGAAGCTATTGAAGCTGCTAAGGCTAAACTTAACGATGGTTCACTTCATGTATTCGATGTTTCTACATTTACTGTAGAAGGTGCTAACCTTACATCATACATGGCAGACGTTGATACAGACGCTGCTTACGAAGGCGATCACGAAGTTATCGTTGATGGTTACTTTGATGAATCAGGTGCTGCATTCCGTTCAGCTCCTTACTTCTCACTTAACATTGATGGAATCAACCTTCTTGATACAGCTTTCTAATTAAGTAAATATTCAAGAAATGCTTGATAAGTTATCCTTATTTAGGTAAAATTTCTAAGGGTGGCGAGGAATTCCTCCTTGCCACCTTTTTATTTTTTTAGTGAATCAGGAAGTTTTTGTGACTTTAGAAAAGGAGATTTACTTTGGAAAATCGAATCGCAGCAGTTTCTCTTAGAAACATCAAGAAAACCTTTGGTTCAGTTGTTGCCAATGAAAATGTTAATTTAGACATTTATAAGGGTGAGATTCTTTCACTTTTAGGTGAAAACGGAAGTGGAAAGACAACACTTATGAATATGCTTTCAGGAATATACTATCCCGATGAAGGACAGATATTCATTAACGGAAAGGAAGAAGTTATACGTTCGCCTAAGGATGCTTTTTCTTTAGGAATCGGTATGGTACACCAGCACTTTAAGCTTGTAGATGTCCTTACCGCAACAGAAAACATAATACTCGGACTTCCCGGGAAATTAAATCTTAAAGAAGCTGCCGGAAAGATTAGAGAAATCTGCGACAAGTATGGTTTTGAAGTAGATCCTGATCAGAAGATTTATAATATGTCAGTTTCCCAGAAGCAGACAGTAGAAATCGTTAAGGTTTTGTACAGAGGTGCAGATATTCTCATCCTCGACGAGCCTACTGCGGTTTTAACACCTCAGGAGACTGAAAAGCTTTTCGCCGTTTTACGTAATATGAAAAATGACGGTAAAGCTATAGTAATCATTACCCACAAGATGCACGAAGTTGAGAGCCTCTCAGACAGAGTTGCAGTTCTTCGTAAGGGTACATATGTAGGCGATATGCTTACAAAGGATACAAACGCTCAGGAAATGACCAACATGATGGTAGGTCGTTCCGTTTCACTTAATATTGAAAGACCGGATCCTGTAGATCCCAAGCCTCGAATTGCGGTTAGAGGACTTACAATCCGAGATGGCGAAGGAATCTTAAAGCTTGATGATGTTTCCTTTACAGCCAATAGTGGTGAAATTCTTGGTATTGCCGGAATTTCAGGTTGCGGACAGAAGGAACTTCTTGAAGCAATCGCAGGACTTCAGGATGCCGAGGCAGGAAGCATATCTTATGTTTCGGACGACGGGCACAAGGAAGAGCTTCTTGGAAAAGATCCTTTAAAGATTCAGGAAATGGGAGTTACACTTTCTTTTGTTCCTGAAGACAGACTTGGTATGGGTCTTGTTGGAAACATGGACCTTACCGACAATATGATGCTTCGTTCCTTTAGAAAGGGTTCAAGCATGTTTGCAGACCGCAAATCCCCTGAAAAGCTTGCAAACGACGTAGTAACTGATCTTGAAGTAGTTACTCCAAGCATCTCGACTCCGGTAAGAAGATTATCAGGTGGTAATGTTCAAAAGGTCTTAGTAGGACGCGAAATCGCTTCCGCACCCAAGGTACTTCTTACAGCTTATGCGGTGCGTGGACTTGATATAAACTCTTCATATACAATTTACGATCTTATTAATCAGCAAAAGAAAGCCGGCGTTGCGGTTATCTTTGTTGGTGAAGATTTGGATGTTTTACTTGAGATTTCTGATAAAATCCTGGTTTTATGCGGTGGAAAGGTCAGCGGAATCGTCGATGGGCGAAAGGCTGACAAGAATCAGGTTGGTATGTTAATGACTAAGGTAGGAGGAGAGAGCAATGAATAATGACAAAGTACGTGAACCGCTTTTTCATATTGTAAAGCGCGATAACTTCTCCACAAAAAGAGCCTGGATTGTAAGAGCCGTAGCGATTTTACTTGCACTTATTGTTTGTGCCATCGTAACAATGCTTCTTACAGGCGATAACCCTTTTTCAATTTACGCAACTATTTTTAAGGGTGCCTTCGGAACACCCAGAAAGACCTGGATTACATTCCAGAACCTTTCTATTTTGCTTATTATTTCACTTGCCCTTACTCCTGCATTTAAAATGCGTTTTTGGAATATCGGTGGTGAAGGACAGGTCTTAATCGGAGCCCTTGCTTCGGCAGCCTGCATGATTACACTTGCTGACAAAGTTCCTAACTGGTTAGTTATAGTCATTATGATAGCAGCAAGTCTTTGTGCCGGTGCAATCTGGGGCCTTATCCCTGCAGCACTTAAGGCCAAATGGAACACCAATGAAACTCTTTCAACCCTTATGATGAACTACATCGCAACACAGCTTGTGGCATATTTCATTATCGTTTGGGAAGTACCCAAGGGTTCAGGTACAGTTGGTATGATTAATGCCAACACAAATATTGGCTGGATTCAGGTTGGAAACAAATATCTTCTTAGCATAATTGTTGCGCTCTTAGTTACTATCGGAATGTACATCTACTTAAACTACAGTAAGCATGGATACGAAATTTCCGTAGTAGGTGAAAGTGAAAGAACCGCTCGCTACGTAGGTATGAAGGTAAAGAAGGTTATTATGAGAACCATGATTCTTTCAGGTGCCTTATGCGGACTTGCAGGACTTTTACTTGTTGGTGGTATAAACCACACAATCACAACAACAATTTCCGGTGGACAGGGCTTTACAGCCGTAATGGTTTCATGGCTTGCAAAGTTCAATCCCATAACAATGGTATTTACTTCACTTCTAATTGTATTTCTAGGAAGAGGTGCCAGTGAAATATCTACAGCATTCGGACTTAACCAGTCATTTTCAGATATTCTTACAGGTATTATCCTTTTCTTCATCATTGGATGTGAGTTCTTTATTACATACAAGGTTAACTTTAGAAAAAGCGTAAAGGAGGACAAAGAAAATGTTTGATATAGTTGCATTTATCCCTCGAGCAGTCGGACAGGGAATTCCTCTTTTATGTGGTTCTACAGGTGAAACAATTACTCAGAAAGCAGGTAACCTTAACCTCGGAATTCCCGGCGTAATGTACGTTGGAGCCATTTCAGGAGTTATCGGTTCTTTCTTTTATGAAAAGTCACTTCCTGTAGGAGATCCGGGCAATGCATTTTTGGCTATCATGATTCCAATGCTTTGCTCATTACTTGGTTCTCTTATAATGGGACTTATTTACAGCTTTTTAACAGTATCATTAAGAGCCAACCAGAACGTTACAGGTCTTGCCATGACAACTTTCGGTATAGGTTTTGGTAACTTCTTTGGCGGATCACTTATCAAGCTTTCAGGAGCAGATGTTCCTTCAATCGCACTTTCAAGAACAAGTGCCTACTTTAGTAAGTCACTTCCTTTTGCCGGAAATCTCGGATGGTTTGGAAGAATCTTCTTATCATACGGATTTTTAGCATACCTTGCGATTATTATTTCTTTTGTTGCAGCTTTTGTACTTAAGCATACAAGAGTAGGTCTTCACCTTAGAGCAGTAGGTGAAAGCCCCACAACAGCTGACGCAGCAGGAATTAATGTTACAAAATATAAATATATGGCAACCTGCATAGGATGTATGATTGCAGGTCTTGGCGGACTTTACTATGTAATGGATTACGCTTGTGGCGTTTGGTCAAACGATGCTTTTGGTGACAGAGGCTGGCTTGCAATCGCTCTTGTAATCTTTACAATCTGGAGACCGGATACAGGCGTTTTCGCCTCAATCCTTTTTGGTGGCCTCTACATTCTTTACCTTTACCTTCCTACAGGACTTGAGCATATGGAATACAAGGAACTTTACAAGATGATACCTTATGTCGTAACACTTGTTGTTCTCGTATTTACAAGCATGCGTAATAAGCGTGAGAATCAGCCGCCTCAGTCATTGGGACTTTCCTACTTCAGAGAGGAAAGATAGTAAGGCTAAACATAACGGAGACTAAAAATGTTACTTTATATAATGCGACATGGAACCACAGACTGGAACGAACAGCTCAGGCTTCAGGGTAACAGTAATACATGTCTTAATGAAAATGGAAAAGAACTTGCCCGAAAAACGGCACAGGGATTAGCAGATGTAACCTTTAATCATATCTATTCGTCGCCGCTGTCAAGAGCATATGAGACAGCATCAATAATAGCAGAAGGTCGAGGCCTTAATGTTATTAAAGATGACAGGCTTATTGAAGTAGGCTTTGGAATTGATGAAGGAGTAGTACCACAAAAGCGCACAGAGGGCTGTGCGCTTTTCTTTAAAGATCCTGCAAATTATAAACCCGCAGAGGGTGCCGAATCACTAGAACATTTATGTAGTCGTGCTAAAGACTTTATTGACAATGTCATACTCCCGCTTTCCGATAAAGAGCCTGATTCTACGGTTTTAATCACCGGGCATGGAGCACTTAACAAGGCTTTAATGGTAAGAATCATGGACCGAGAACTAAAGGACTTCTGGGCCGGAAACCTTCAAAGAAACTGTAGTGTGGCCATAGTTGAAGTCAAAGATGGGAAATTTAACCTTCTTGAAGACGGAGTGGTCTATTACTAATAGACCCTGACGTCGACGGCAAGTTTTCCTTTTCTGGTGGTACCCTTAGGGCCTATGTAATCAAATTTACCATAGCCTCTTAAGGTTACCTTATCACCGGCTTTTAAAATCTGAGAATTATTTTCAGTAACTCTTCCGTTTACGAAGACTTTCTTCTGGGGGAAATGCTCATTAACCTGGGTGCGCGACATATTGTAGACCCTGGCGATGACACCATCTATTCTTTCCGAAGCAATCTGAACATTCTTTATTACCCCCTCCGATGGTGTGAGGGTGGAAGGTCCGTCAACCTTTGTAATAAGCACGCTTGTGTGCCTTACCCTTGTAAGATTCTCAATTATGTAGTCAACCATTGAATCAAGGCAGAAAAGGTAGGCGGAATTTTTCTCGACAAAAATATCTCCGAGCACTTCACGCTCAATTCCAAGATTCATAAGTGCACCTAAAAAGTCGCGGTGAGAAAGGTCATCCGAAAACTTGTCCATTAAAGGGGCAATCTTAAGGCACGTTATTGGAAATTCTTCGTCGTAACCAAGATTATCGACGCTTCCAAATCTAAGCACCATTCTTTCACAGTCGATGTGGCCTCCGAAAAGGGATGGGGCACTGAAAGAAACTTCTCTTTCTATTTCATGGTAAACAGATATTTCGGCAAGCGAAAGAAAGTTAGTGTAGGTATAGCGATTTTCGCGATATGATTTATCTGCAAGTTCTCTGATTCTGTTTTTTAGTAATTCATCAGTTTCTGACATGGTTACCTCTTCTTTGAATTTCCTTGGAAGCATATTTCTTGGGAGTTGTTCCGGTTATTTCCCTAAAGGTTTTAGTATAGTGGCTGGGAGAATTAAAACCTACCTGGTAGGCGATATCCGTTATGGTAAGGTCTCCCTTTTTTAAAAGATCCATGCTTTTTGTAATTCTGTAATGTATAAGATAATCGCCGGGAGTTTGCGAGGAAAAGGTTTTAAAGAGCTTGGCACAAAGGGTTTTTCCTACATTTCCGGCCGCTGAAATATCGTCTAAAGATATCTTTTCTCCATAATTGTTTTTAATAAAATCTATCATGGCATTGTAGTTATTTTCATATGCAGAAGAAACATCCTTGGATAGAAGTTCATCTTTCATATTCTTGTAGATAATCTTTAAAAGTCTGAAAGACGTTTCTATGATGTCAAGTTCCATCTCCTGAGAAGGACCTTCATTAAGTGGTTTGGACAATTCATCAAGTATTTCTTTAGTCCAGTCATTTTCGCTTAAAAGAATATAATCAAACGATTTGGGCCCCATTACGGGATCTACGTACTTCTGGTGAATGTAAGGGGAAGCACTTACATAGGAGGGGTCGATTTCGACATAGTAAAAGATCGCACTCTCGCCTAATGGAGAGTTATTGGAGTGGATTCTTCCGGGATTAACCATGATGCCTTCTTTTTCATGGAGGACTATTTTCTTTCCTTCCACTTCATAGTTAATTGAACCCTCAACGACATATAAAAATTCCAAAGTCCTGTGCCAGTGTTCAGGAAAATATACATCACTTTCCTTGTTGTAGTATGACAAATCAGCCTGGTAGTAAAACATCGGATTTTCAAATTTGAAATGCTGAGACTTATCCTGATGAAATTCGCTACCATCGTATCTGCTATCTGTAATTATATCTCTTGGTTCTATCATAATATACCTCGTGCGCGTGATATTGTTATGAAAATAAGCCATTTACATCGTAGAAAATCGTTTTATCACGCATTATTATTATAGAGCATAAGGACTGGCCGGTTCAAGCATAATTAAATAAGCATTTCTCTAAAATACGTTTTCGCAAAACACAAATAATCCTCGAGGATATTTTGGAGATTTTTTTGGTACGGAGATAAGTAATATGAAAAAAACAGGATTAATTAAAGTTTCAATAGAATATAAAAATGCTTTTGGCATGTCTGTTATTGTAAATAAAAGAGTAACACAAGAGGAATTTGATACACTAAAAGAGAGAGCAGACGTTACAGTTCATCGTGTAGATAATATCGAAGAGAACAAGATTGCTTAAGTGCTCTTAAAAAACTACTGTTAACTGCAAAGAAAAATGCGGGCATAAAACAGGCCAATTGTAAAAAACTTTTGAAATAAGAAAAATACGTGTTAATATGGATACGGACAGCGCGCTGTTCGTATCTTTTTCTTTTGCCATAATAATCTGTAGACAAGGCATAAGCCTGGTTAGGCCGGGTTAAAGAGAATGAAAAACATATGAGGTAACGGTTATGCACAGAATATATATTGTTGAGGATGATAAAGGAATTGCTGACGGAATATCAACATGTCTTTCGGCATGGGATATGGAAACCAAGGTCGTATCTGACTTTAGAGAGGTCATGTCTGAATTTGCCCAGTACCAGCCTCATTTAGTGCTTATGGATATCACACTTCCTTTTATGGGCGGATACCACTGGTGCAATGAAATCAGAAAGGTAAGCTCGGTTCCTATTATCTTTCTTTCGTCAGCTTCAGATAACATGAATATCATAATGGCCATGAATATGGGTGCTGATGATTTTATTCCAAAGCCCTTTGATCCAAATGTTCTTGTTGCCAAGATTCAGGCTATACTTCGAAGAACCTATAACTTTGGAAATTCATCACCGGTAATAGAGCACGAGGGTGCAATTTTAAATACAGGTGATAATACACTTACATATAATGATGAAAGAATTGAGCTTTCCAAAAACGAGTACAGAATCCTACTTACACTTATGCAGAATAAGGGTAAGATTGTAAGCCGTGACAGTCTTATGGAGGCTTTATGGGAGACTGATTCTTTTGTCGATGAAAATACTCTTTCCGTAAATGTCGGAAGACTTAGAAAGAAGCTTGAGGCAGCAGGCCTTAAGGACTTTATTACTACCAAATTCGGCGTTGGCTACATTGTGGGAAATAACGAATAATCTTTAGATTTTCACTAGTGAAACGGAGATTAATATGGAGTTTTTAAAAAGCTATTTTAAATATAAATATTTGCAGATAGTTTTCTATCTGTTCTCAGCTGCTTTACTGATCTTTTCTTTTTTCATCTTAGAACTTAATATGCGTGCGGCTTTGTATCCTCTCGCACTAATCAGCGTTGTGGGACTTGGTGCTTTGATAATCGATATCAGAAAAGCCTACAAGATGCATAAAGAATACGAAAGAGCCAAGAATTATTTCTACGAGCTTTCGGATGACATGCCCAAATCTACAAGCATAAACGAAGATGACCTTAAAGAAATCATTCGTAACCTCAGTGAGTACAGCGACCAAAAAAGTGTTGAGGCATATACAAAATATTCTGATATGATTGAATACTACACTGTGTGGTGTCATCAGATTAAGACTCCCATTGCGGCTATGAGACTTACTCTTCACAACGAGGACAGTTCTTTTTCCCGCCAGCTTAAAGGAAATCTTGACCGAATCGAAAGCTATGTTGATATGGTGCTTGCCTATTTAAGACTTGATTCGGATACTACGGACTATGTAATTAAGGATTATGATCTTGATACAATTGTAAAGGGCTGCATCAAGAAGTTTTCAAGAGAGTTCATCGATAGAAAGCTTTCAATGAACTATACTGATTTGAATATGCAGGTTCTAACTGATGAGAAGTGGCTTTCTTTTGTCATTGAGCAGATTATTTCCAACGCGTTAAAGTACACCAAAGAAGGCTCTATATCTGTATATGGAAAAGACGGACATACTCTTTGTATTAAAGACACCGGTATAGGAATTGATCCTGCGGATTTACCAAGAGTTTTTGACAATGGTTTCACGGGCTTTAACGGTCGAAGCGATAAAAAAGCCAGTGGAATAGGCTTATATCTTTGCAAAAGAACGTGCAAAGCTCTTGGCCATAAAATCTATATAACTTCAGAGGTTGGAGTAGGAACATGCGTATATATTGACCTTTCCAAAGCTGATTTAAAAGTAGAATAAATCAAATTGTGACAATTATGTAAGAAATGAATTCTAAATTGTAAGCCGATTCAATAGAGGGAGTCGGCTTCTTTTTGTAATATAGTCTCATAAAACAGAAGAGAGGAAATAAAAAAATGAGTTTACTTGAAGTAAAAGGAGTTAAAAAGATTTATAAGACCCGTTTGGGTGGAAATAGCGTAGAAGCACTTAAGAATGTCAACTTTGATGTTGAGGAAGGTGAATACGTTGCAATCATGGGCGAGTCCGGAAGCGGTAAGACAACACTTTTAAATATTCTTGCTGCACTCGATAAGCCTACAAGCGGAAGAGTTCTTCTTGATGGTAAGGACTTTAGTAAGATTAAAGAATCCAAGGTAGCTGAATTCAGACGTGATAACTTAGGTTTCGTATTCCAGGAATTCAACCTTCTTGATTCATTTTCCCTTGAAGACAACATCTATCTTCCTTTAGTACTCGCAGGAGGACGCCACGAAGAGATGAAGCAAAAGCTTACTCCTATAGCAGCAAAGCTTGGAATCAGTGACCTTTTAAAGAAATATCCTTACGAAGTGTCAGGAGGACAGAAGCAAAGAGCAGCAGTAGCGAGAGCAATCATCACTGATCCTTCAATTCTTCTTGCTGATGAACCTACAGGTGCTCTTGATTCCAAGGCAACAGATGAGCTTTTGAACCTTTTCGAAACAATCAACAAAGCAGGTCAGACAATTTTAATGGTTACACATTCAACTAAGGCTGCAAGCCGTGCGTCACGAGTTCTTTTTATCAAAGATGGTGAAGTATTCCATCAGCTTTATAAGGGCGAGGCTTCTTCCGAAGAGTTTTACCAGAAGATTTCAGATACACTTACTCTGCTTGCTAAAGGTGGTGAAAGAAGATGAAAATAGGTTTTTACGCCAGATTAGCCCGCGATGGGATTAAGAAGAACAAAAAGCTGTATCTTCCTTACTTAATTACATCCGCGCTGATGATTGCAATTTTTTATATCATATTTTATTTATCAACATGCGCCTCTTTAAAATATATGAGAGGCGGCGCCAGCCTTCAGATGATAATAACTTTAGGTGTGTTTGTAATCGGCGTCTTTTCAGCCTTGTTTTTGTTTTACACCAATTCATTTTTGATTAAGCGTCGAAAGAAAGAGTTTGGACTTTATAACATTCTTGGCATGGACAAGCATGGTATCAGTAAGGTTCTTTTCTGGGAAAGTATTTATGTATATGCCCTTTCAATGTTAGTTGGATCAGCCGGAGGAATCATGCTTTCCAAGCTTTTCGAAGCCGGATTAACTCACATGATTGCCGGTGTTGTTGATTATGATTTCTCGATTAACTTTAGCGGTATTTTTATCGCAGCTATTGCATTTGGCTGCTTTTACTTACTTATCTTTTTAAACGCAGTACGTCAGGTCAGATTTTCAAATGTTATTGATCTTGTAAAGAGTACAAACGTTGGTGAAAAGGCTCCTAAGGCAAACTGGGTTTTGGGAATCGTTGGATTAGGTATTTTAGGATATGCATACTATCTTGCAGTAAGTATTGCAAACCCCATTTCAGCACTCTTATATTTCTTTGTTGCAGCAATCATGGTAATAGTTGCGACCTACATTCTTTTGATAGCAGGTTCAGTTGTTTTTTGTAAGTTGCTTCAAAAGAACAAGAACTACTATTACCAAAAATCACACTTTGTTTCAGTATCATCAATGATGTACAGAATGAAGCGTAACGGTGCAGGTTTGGCATCAATTTGTATCCTTCTTACAATGATTTTGGTTACAATTTCATCAACAACCTGCCTCTATATCGGAACAGAGAGCAACTTAAAAGAATCATATCCCAGACAGATTGTATTTGAAACATACTTTAACTCAATTGATGAAATGTACTCTTACATAGATGACAACCCTATTGTCGGTGAAGTAGAAAAGATATGTAAAGCTAACGGTACTGAATGTAAAAACATTATGAGTGCAGTATCATGTGTTGCTTCAGGTTCAATAGATAGTAAGGGTGTAGTAAAAATCTTCCCCACACAGGAGAATGAAAGCTTTGACAGACTTATCTATGTAACATTTATGTCTCTTGATGAGTACAATAAAAGTTCAGGAAAGACACTTGAGCTTAATGAAGGTGAAGCCTATATCTGGTCTGAAAAAAGCAAGGTTGACTTTAGTGAAATATCATTTTTGGAAACAGGCGACTGCTTTAAGATTAAAGGAGCTGTTGATCCTATAGAAGAAAAGAACCAGAAAGCCCTGAAATACATGTTGGATGATGTCACTCTCGTTATTGATAACTTCTCTGAAAGCCTAAAGGTTATGGAAAAGACAAAGGCTATAAATCCTAACAACGACTACGAGATGAGTGCATTACAAATGTCCTGGAAATTCGGCTTTGATACAGATCTTAATCCGGACGAGGAAATTGGTTTAAAGAATCAGGTTTATAACTATCTTCACGAGGAATGCAGCAAGGAAGAATGCCCTGTTGAAAGATTTACAATAGATGCGATTGAAGAAGAAAGACAGGATTTCTACGGAACCTTCGCGGGATTTTTCTTCTTAGGACTTATGCTCAGCTTTGTATTCTTAATCGCAGCAGTACTTATTATCTACTATAAGCAGATTACTGAAGGATACGAAGATCAGCCCAGATTTGTCATCATGCAGAAGGTCGGTATGACTAAAAAGGATATTAAAAAGAGCATCAACTCACAGATGCTTACAGTATTCTACCTCCCTCTTGCATTTGCAGCACTTCATATGGCATTTGCATTTCCTATGGTGTCAAAGCTTCTTATGATGTTTGGTCTTACAGACATTATGCTTTTTGCGATTACAACAGCAGCAACAACACTTGTAATAGCTTTAATCTATGCGGTTGTATATAAGATTACATCAAGCATTTACTACAACCTTGTAAGCAGCGTAAACATGGATTAATGAAGCTAGTATAAGGTATATTGAGAACGGTAAGGGTTAGTAAAAATTTAATATAAAAGAATTTAAAGGCAGGCCTTTTGATAAGTATTCCTTTTCGGAAAAACCGGTGAGGAAAGTTATATCAAAAAGCCTGTCTTTTAAGCTTCTAAGTAAGACTTTAAACCTTTAATTTTCCTGTAGAAAATGGTATAGTTATATCAAGTATGCCATTGTGGATTAGTGTGCCGTTGTGCGGCTTTTAAAATACATCTTTCACAAGGTACAAAGAAGGAAAATCAGGGAAATGGATAGATTTAAAGCTAACATTAAGAAAAACGATATATCAACATTTTTGTCGGTAATAATCACCGGTCTTATTGCCCATGGTTATATATTTACCCACAATATTATTCTTCACGATAATACCTACAATTTCTATCTTGGAGCAACTTATCCGTTCGGCAGATGGATGATTGAAGTTGTAACAAGAATTACTAACCTTATTAACGGTCAGTATGTTCATTTCTCAACCCCTTTATATCTTGGGGTCTTATCCTTAATCTACATAGCAGTGGCAGCAGTGATTATTGAAAGACTTTTTGATGTAAAAAGTCCCCTTTTTGGAGTTTTAATCGGCGCAATGATGGTTTCTTTCCCCATGGTCACAAGCCTAATGGGATTTATGTTTATGTCAGCAATAAATATGTTTGGCATGCTTTTATCAATCATCGGAAGCGCAATCATTATAAAATACAGAAAATGGTACGCATATATTGGAGGGGTGATTATTCTTGCCTGCGGCGCAGGAATCTATCAGGCCTACATATGTACCTTTATCTGTATGTTTCTTATCTATTTCTTCTTTGAAGTTTATAAGTGTCAGGAAGAAAACTTTTTAAAGTGGTTCTTTATTAGGGTTTTATACTATGGAGGAGCCTGCATAGCGGCCTTGGTTTCATACCTTGCAATAATGAAGTTTTTCCTTTGGCATTATCACACAGAACTTTCAGACTACCAGGGAATGAGCAGTGCAGCATCAACTACAATATCCCAGTACATCGATAGAATCATAAAAGCTTACACAGAATTTTTCACACCCGTAAAGGATACAACTAGAAATATGTACCAGGGTGGAAACTACGGCCTTTACAGAATAACAATACTTATCGTTATCTTCTTAGGCTGTTTTGTGATAGGAAAGACCTTTAAAAAGAAAGAGTTCAAAAAGGCCGTATGCCTTCTTTTGCTCTTTCTGATTATTCCACTTGGAGTGAACTTTATCTATGTTATGTGTGATGTAAATGTTCATTCCGTAATGATGTATGCCGAAGTATTTTTCTTTATTTTCGCAATGCTTCTTATGGATACCATTAGGTCCGATGATGAGATTGGCGGAAAATGCCAGAGCATTCTTTATGGATTTTTGGCCTTTGTAATCCTTTCAATGGTGATTTTAAACTGCAGATTTTCAAATACAGCTTACCTAAGAGGCGAATATATCCAAAACGCCGGAATTGAATACTTCAACAGAATGGTTACAAGAATTGAATCGGTTGACGGGTATGATCCAAACCTTTTTGTCGCATTTGTAGGAGACCCCGTTCCCGACCAGAATCTGTTTGCATATCCCGAGTTTGGTTCTTACATAAATGTGTATCCATTCTCGCTTCCGACAGTTATCTATAACTATAACTGGCACACCTTTATGAAGGCGACAGTTGGCTACAATCCGCCTACGGTAGACCTTGATTATCTTAAGGATTCATCGGCAGTTGACTCGATGCCCTGCTACCCTAGTGATGGTTCCGTAAGGATAATAGAAGATGTAGTTGTAGTTAAATTCCAGTAAGGAGATTAGAGATGGTCTTTTCATCCGAGGTCTTTCTATTTGTATTTTTACCGATAGTATTGATCATTTATTACAATCCAATATTTAAGAAAAGAACCTTTAAAAACGTCTTTCTTCTTCTTGCAAGCCTTGCATTTTATGCCTGGGGAGAACCGATTTTTGTTTTTCTTATGATCTTTTCAATAATCGTGACCTGGGGACTTGGACTTTTGATAGAAAAAGAAAAGGGAAAGTGGGTAGTGGTAGTAGGAACAATCTACCATGTGCTCGTTCTTTTTACCTTTAAGTACCTGACATTTTTAACTTCTCAGCTGGGGCTTTTACTTAACAGGGATTTTTCCTTTATAAGGATTTCACTTCCAATAGGAATATCGTTTTTTACCTTCCAGTTAATGTCATATCTTTTTGATGTTTACTATAAAAAGGCCAGAACTCAGCATAATCCCTTGTATGTGGGACTTTACGTAGCTTTATTCCCACAGCTTATTGCAGGACCCATCGTAAGGTATGAAAGCATAGCTTATGAAATAGAAAACAGAGTTGAAACCAAAGACGATGTGGCAAGCGGTATGAAGCGATTTATTTATGGTCTTGCCAAGAAGGTCTTGATTGCTAACTATATGGCGGCGCTTTCAGATGTTGTCTTTAACTTTGACGGAAGACAGTCTGTGATGGCTGCATGGCTTGGGGCCATAGCTTATACGCTGCAGATTTACTTTGACTTTTCGGGATATTCTGACATGGCAATCGGCCTTGGAAGAATGTTTGGCTTTAAATTTGATGAAAACTTTAATTACCCCTATATTGCATCCAATGTGACCGACTTTTGGAGAAGATGGCACATTTCGCTTAGTAGCTGGTTTAGAGACTACGTCTACATTCCAATGGGCGGAAACAGGGTTAAAAAGTCGAGGGAGCTACTTAACCTTTTTGTAGTCTGGCTTTTAACCGGTATCTGGCACGGAGCAAACTGGACTTTTATAGCCTGGGGACTTTTATACTTTGTTTTTCTTGTTATTGAAAGAACGACAGGGCTTAATAAGGTTAAAAATGCTTTTACCCACATTTATACCCTTCTTGTAGTAATCATGTGCTGGGTCGTATTCAGATGCGATTCAATCACTCAGGCCGTAAGATTTATTGGAACAATGGTCGGAATTAAGGCAACAGCATTTATTGACAGCGGTTTTACCATGTACATAAAAGGTAGCTGGTTTATTCTTTTGCTGGCCATTTTTGGAGCAACACCTTTATTTAAGAAATTCATTTCATGGTTGCAAAAGAAAGGTTTAGCTGGAACTCTTTTGGAAGGCATCTATGTAGTAGCTATATTTTTTATTTCAATACTAAAGATTGTAAGTTCATCCTACAATCCTTTCATTTACTTTAACTTTTAGAGGAAAACTGTGGATAAGAAACTATCAGGGATAAATCGAATAATTTCATATATCTGCATAGCCGTGACTCTTGTCATGTTTATATCAATTGCCGTAAGAATCTTTTCAAGACAGATTTTAGTGGAGAAATATGGTATAAACAATGAACTCACCAATGCGGTGTTTTTTGATGCCGTTAAGCTAAGAAGCGGCGTGACCCATTATGATAACGAAAAGACAGATTGGGAAGTTTTGTATCCTTTTGTGGATAGGCCTTTAGATTCAGACACTTTCGACGATTACAGCTATGAAAGCGAAGCCGCTACTGATGATTATGCTTATGAAACCGAAGATCCATTTGCAATCGTAAACAGTGGAATGAACGAAATTGAATCACCGGACTTATTGGTAACTGACAATTCAGCGTTTGGAAAGCTTTCAGGCATCGTTTCAAGGTATTTAAAACTTGTGGATTCATTAAAAGAAAAGATTGAAGCCTATAGCTCTGAATATCTAATGGGGCATGATTTTGCGGCAAATCTTGCTGCAGACTTTGATAACTTAATCATGTGGAAAAATCCCGTAAGCCCTCAGGACTTTAACCGAATTATTACGATGGAAAACGGGTATCTTACCTATGTTCAGCCCAAACTTTCAGACGAGCAGATTGAAGAAATGGCAACAGGCATAAAGGACTTTGAAAACTTTTTAAAGGAAAGAGATATTCCGCTTTTGGTTGTAAATAACGGTTCTAAGGTCTGTCCGAATGACACACAGTTATCAGACTTTGAAAGCCAGTTTGAGCATACCAATGAAAATGGTGATATGTTGTTAGAAAAGCTAAATGAGCTTGATGTCAATGTCCTTGATATGCGCCGTGAAATGATGGATGCAAACCTAAACTGGTATGATTACTACTATAAAACAGACCATCACTTTACAACAAATGCAGGACTATTCGCAGCAGGTAAAATAGCAAAGAAGCTAAACGAAGTAGCAGGTGCCGATTACGATCTTTCTGTATTTGATGATTCAAATTATGAGATGACAGTATATAAAAATATCATGTTTGGCGGAGAAGGAAGAGCAGTAACTCTTGCAAATGCCAAGCCTGAGGATTACACACTTATACTTCCAAAGTTTGATACTAATCTTACTTTAAATGTTTTGGAAGAAAGAATCGAACTTGAAGGAAGTTATGAAGAGGCACTTTTTGACAGGGGAAGGCTTGAAAGCATAAATGAATATTCCAAGCAGGACTATTTAACAAGTTATGATGCTTATTCAACGATAAGACTTTTCAATTCACCTGTTTCACTGATTACTAATAATGAGCCGCCCTGCAATGAAAATTTACGGGTTTTGTTAATTCAGGATTCTTTTTCCTGGTACTCAACGTCGTTTTTATCACTTGCTACGGCTCAAATAGATGTTATTTATCCGATAGCTTTTAACGGATCGATTAGAAACTATGTGGAAGAAAACAAACCTGACATTGTTGTCTTTTCTTTCTGCCAAAAGGCCATAGATCCAATTGATTACGAAAGACACGACACATACTTTGATTTAAGGTAAAAAGCCGGGCGACCGAGACAGCGGGCGCGGCATTATAAAAAGAAATCGTGCCGCAGGCACTAGGCGCGGCATTATAAAAAGAAATCGTGCCGCAGGAAGCGGCGAAGCATTAGAAGGCCCCGCGTACGTGGGAACGAATATAAACGAGGATAGCGCATGAAGAAGATTTTTAAGGATGACAGATACGCATGGCTATTTGCCATTGTATCAGTAGTAGTAATTTTTATAACGCATCATTATGTTCCTTTTATGATGGACGATAACTGGTATTCAACAGTGTTATCATCAGACCAGCCCATAAGGAACTTTTCAGATATAGTAAATGCCCAGATTTGGCATTATAACAACTGGGGCGGAAGAAGTATGACTCATTCTTTACTTCAGTGCATACTTTTAACCGGAGAAACAGCGGCTGATGTTTTAAACACTTTAGTAACAGTTTTGCTTGCAGTTATTATTCTTCTTACGGGTGATTCGTTAAACGTAAAGAAGTCTGTTTCCAACCTTGTTCTTAAAATAACAGCCGTAGTTGCTCTTTTGGTTGGTATGAATGCTAACTGGAAGATGAGCATGTTCTGGGAGTCAGGTGCAGCAAATTATCTTTACATTACCTGCTTCATTCTCGTTTTCATCAATACATATTTAAGAGCTTTGGATGTAAAGAAAGATTTGACGCTTGTGTCATTGTGGATTATTCCTCTGGGAATAATATCCGGATGGAGCAATGAAAATATGGGCCCTGTGGCCCTCCTGGTTTCTGTGGCTACAATGATTATTGTGTATAAGCGTCACGAAAAGATTAAGCTTTGGATGATACTTGGAAGCATTTCATCACTTGCAGGTTCAATCGCGTGTATCGTAGCACCGGGAAACTTCGTAAGAAGTGCTCAGGATAATTCACACAACGTTGGAATAATCTGGAAGCTCTTCTTGCGTGGCTATTCTGAGATGAGAGGACTTGTAAGCTATCTCTTCCCCGCCCTTTTCATTACAGTCGTTATGTACGCTTTATTAAAACTTGTAGCCAAGGAAAAGGTAACATTAAAAGAAGGAATTTTACTTATATGTGCTCTGCTTTCATGGGGGGCTATGGTATTATCTCCCCACTACCCCGACAGAGCTTCTTTTGGCACAATGACATTTTTATTCTGCGTATGTGTAAGCTGGTGTGAAAGAATAGTAAAGAAAAACCCTGAAGCCAAAAATCCTATTCTTATAGGCTTATTATTCATATGGCTTAGAGCTATGTTTTTCTGCTGTGAATTTATTGCAATGAGCAAAGGATGGATTATCTAAATGAACGACCGCATTTATGTCTGCCATACATATTATCATGCGTATGTAAGCTTTCTTAAGGAATTGAAGTTAAGGGCCGAGAAAAATGACATTGGTGACGCAACAATGGTTTTATCTACAATGTCGAGTAATTTTGAGGACTTTCCTAAGAGGGTAGCAGCTACAAATATATTTAAAGACGTAATAATGTTTGACGAAAAAAGAGAGTCAAACTTTCCTGAACTTGATAAGTACATGCACGGTGGCAAGGGTGGAATCATCGGAAACATGTATCGAAGAATCGTACTCACCAAGAAGTTTGCCAAACTCGAGGAAGAGTTTATTCCTGTAAACTTTAAAGAATACAAGGATATATATGTTTTTAGCGATGCAGATCCTATAGGCGTGTATTTAAACCAGCATAAGATTTACTACCACGCACTAGAGGATGGGTTAAACTGTATTCAGTACGTTGATACAGCAAGATTCGCCAACAGAGGCCACTTTGGTCTTAAGGTCTTTTTCTCCAAAAAGCTTAACCTTATCTCAATCGAAAGCGGATATGGAAAATACTGTATCGATATGGAAGTAAACGATATATCAGTTCTTGAGTATCCCTGCCCCTACTATATTGAGCAGTCAAGGAAAGAACTGACTGACAGACTTACCCAAGCTGACAAAGATGTCATTTTAAAGGCCTTTGTAAGGGACAAAGAAGGCGTTGAAGCCAAGCTTTCAGAGGCTACTAAAAAAGGTGATGGAATACTTATACTTACAGACCCCCTTTGCACTATGGATGTACGAAAAAGAATCTTTTCGGATATTTGTGATATGTATAAGGATCAGGGAACTGTTTTTATAAAGCCTCATCCGCGTGACTATCTTGATTACTTTAAAGAGTTTCCTGATTATCCAATCTTTGATGCGACAATGCCCATGGAAATGATTAACTTCTTTGAAGGCGTTCACTTTAAAAAGGTTGTCGGAGTGCTTACGGAACTCAAGGCGATTTCTTTTGCCGATGAAGTTGAAAGACTGGGCCCCGACTTTATGGATAAATACGAAGATCCCAAGATTCACAGACAGAACGAACAGATATATTGATGCAACGAAATTTGCAGACAAAACGTAATATAACGTCAATTACAAATAAAACGGACAGATAAAGAAAGCGGTGCACAACATGAAGAAACTTGCAATTATTACAGCAAGAGGAGGTTCTAAAAGAATCCCCCGCAAAAATATTAAGGACTTTTTAGGTAAACCCATTATCGCCTACTCAATTGAAGCTGCATTGGAAAGCGGTGTTTTTGACGAGGTAATGGTATCTACAGATGACGAAGAAATCGCTGAGATTTCAAGAAAGTACGGAGCTAAGGTTCCTTTTATGAGAAGCGAAAAAACATCCAATGACTTTGCATCAACAACAGATGTAATTATTGAAGTTCTAGATGAGTACAAAAAGCGCGGAGAAGATTTTGAAGTTGCCGCCTGCATTTATCCTACAGCTCCTTTTGTAACCGGAAAGAAGTTAAAAGAAGCAGTGGAAAAGCTTGAAGGCAGTGATGCAGATACTCTAATCCCTGTAGTTAATTTCTCTTATCCGCCTCAAAGAGCACTTGTTATTAATGACGGTAAGCTTATTTTCAGAAAGCCTGAATTTATGCAGTCACGTTCACAGGACCTTGAGCCCTGGTATCATGACGTTGGACAGTTTTATGTATTAAGGACCGAAGCCTTTAGAAAGAATCTTGCTCTTATGGCGGGAAACATTCTTCCTTTAGTTGTTTCCGAACTTGAGGTTCAGGATATTGATAATGAGACTGACTGGCAGATTGCCGAAATGAAATACAAGCTCATGGAG
>JAKSRS010000021.1 GCA_024403515.1 Lachnospiraceae bacterium | reverse complement strand
TTCAAAATGCTATCCTGGCAGCGAAAGTAGCAGCAGAACTATAGAAGAGAATTAAAGCACTCACTTTTGTGGGTGCTTTATTATACCCATAGTTATACCCTTGAATATAGTTATAAAAGGGGTATAATGGGTATAAGATTATCTGGGAGGTTTTTCATGGACAGAGATAAGCTTGGCGAACAGATTTATGAATTGGAACGAGAAATCGCGGTACTTCCACAGGGAAGTATTTCTAAGAAGAATATAAATGGAAAAGACTACTTTTATCATAGAATAAGCCAGTACGGAAAGCGCGTAGAAAAGTATATTGGTTTTGATGAACTTTCGTCCCTGAAAGATCAGATTTGCAAAAGAAAGAGTCTCGAACTTGAACTTAAGGAACTGAAAGCGCAGTATGGTGTTAGAATAGATGTTAAGAAAGCTTCAAAGGCACCAGAGTACAGAACGATAGTCCGAGTCGGAAGGCCGCTCAAGGCTTTGATAGAACAAGCAGATACGCTTAAAAGGAGAGAAATATTTGTAACACTTCATGATTATATATGCGAAAAACAAAGCGACAAGGTCTTTCTTTTGTACGGACTTAGAAGAACGGGCAAAACAACGATGATTCGGCAGGCATTGGCGGAATTATCAGAGGAGGATTTTAGGCGAGCAGCTTTCATTCAGGTAACGAGTAAGGATTCAATATTTGATTTGTTTGAGGACCTTAAATTACTTGAAAAAAATGAGTATAAGTATGTATTTATAGATGAAGTAACTTTACTTGATGATTTTATTGAAAATGCAGCTATATTTTCGGATATATATGTAAGTAGTGGAATGAAAATAGTTCTTTCGGGGACTGACTCGCTTGGATTTGCTTTCTCCAAAGAACAGCAACTATATGATAGATGCATAATGCTTCACACAACATTTATTCCGTATCGTGAGTTTGAAAATGTCTTAGGAATCAGTGGGATAGATGAATATATCCGATATGGCGGAACGATGAGCATTGGAGGAGTTGACTACAATAAAAACACTACATTTTCGGACTCAAAGCATGCACAGGAATACATAGATACAGCTATTGCTAAAAATATTCAGCATTCGCTTAAACTGTACCAGAATGGCGGCCACTTCAGACAACTTCTTGAATTATATGAAAAAGGAGAACTCACAAATGTCATAAATCGGGTAGTTGAAGATATAAATCACAGATTTACCAAGAGCGTGGTTGAAAGGACTTTCAAATCGACAGATTTAGCGATGACGGCAGGAAACCTCCTTAGAGACCGAGAGTATCCTATAAACATCAAGGAGCACTTGGATGAAGACATGGTCACTGCAGGAATTATGCAGGTCCTTGAATTACTAAATATAGAAGAGCAAAGTATATCGGTAGAAGAGACACACCTTACTCAGATTAAAGAGTACCTGACTTTGTTGGACATGATTGATGATATTGATCTGGAGTTTGCTCCTAAAACAGTCACACGAAACAGTGTAACCGTTATAACACAACCCGGGATACGTTATGCTCAGGCCAACGCTATTGTAAGTAACCTTCTGGAAGATAACAAATTTTTAAGATTATCAATCAAGGAGCGTCAGCGTATTTTAGGGAGACTTCAAAGTGAAATCTGTGGAAGAATGATGGAAGATATAGTTCTTTTGGAAACGAAACTTGCGAACCCGGACAAGAAGGTATTTAAGCTTCAATTTGCAGTTGGCGAGTTCGACATGGTTGTCTTTGATTCGACTACATTAACATGCAGAATATATGAAATAAAACATTCAAAAGAAAGAACTAAGGAGCAAATCAGGCACCTTGAAGATGCTGCAAAGTGCAGCGCCACAGTTCATGACTACGGGGATATTAAAGGTAAATACGTTGTTTATCGTGGCCCCGGTATGCAGTTTGAGGGCGTAGAATACTTAAATGTTGAAGAATACTTGAAGGGATTAAGTAAAGTATGACTTTTTAAAAAATAAGGAGAAGAACATGGATAAAAATTGTATGAGCAATCCCATAGCACTTACATCTTTTAAGGTTAAAGATGATTTCTGGACCAAAGAGATGGAAACCGTCAGAAGAGAAGTGATTCCTTATCAGTGGAATGCACTCAATGACAAGGTGGAAGGCGCAGCCCCAAGCTACTGCATGCATAACTTTAAAGTTGCAGGTAAGTTAAATGAACAGCGCATAAAGTACGGAAAAGATTATGGTAAAAGTAAGGAATTACCTTTCTTTTGGGGCAGCAGTCCTGAAGATGCTAAAAATCCGGATGATCGGTTTTATGGATTTGTATTTCAGGATTCGGATTTTTCCAAGTGGATTGAGGCGGTTGCTTATTCTCTTACCCAGTATCCTGACCCTGAACTTGAAAAAACCGCAGATGAGGCAATTGATATCGTTTGCAAAGCTCAGTTAGAGAACGGATATCTGGACACATTTTACATTATCAGTGACTTTGATAAGTCATTTACAAACCTTAAAGACGCCCATGAACTTTACTGTTTTGGACATCTTACAGAGGGTGCTGTTGCTTATTACCAGGCAACCGGAAAGGATAAGCTCTTAAATGCTGCCAAAAAATTTGCAGATTATATAGATTCCAGATTCGGAACTGAAGAGGAAAAAATCCACGGTTATCCCGGTCACGAAATCGCTGAAATGGCTCTCATAAGACTTTATGAGGTTACAGGGCAAAAGAAATATCTCGAACTATCCAAGTATTTTGTAGATGAGCGTGGAAAGCGACCTTACTACTTTGATACTGAGCCTAACAACATGCCCAAGCCTGAAGATATAGATAAAGAACGTTACGCCTATAACCAGGCTCACAAGCCTGTCAGAGAACAGGATGAGGCCGTAGGACACGCCGTAAGAGCGGTTTATCTGTATTCCGGTATGGCTGATGTTGCAAGACTTACTGAGGACGAAGAGTTACTTAAAGCTTGTTACAGATTGTTTGATAATATAACTAAAAAGCGCATGTATGTTACCGGAGGAATCGGCTCAACACATTTAGGCGAAGCTTTTTCTTTTGACTATGATTTACCTAATGATACTGCGTACGCTGAAACCTGCGCTTCAATCGGTCTTGTATTTTTTGCAAGGAGAATGCTTCAGATTAAGCCGGACAGAAAGTACTCGGATATCATAGAGCGTGCTTTATATAACGGTGTTTTATCGGGTATGGCAATTGATGGCAAGAGCTTTTTCTACGTTAACCCGCTTGAAGTTAATCCTGAAAGCTGCAAGAAGGACGAACGTAAATTCCACGTAAAGTCAGTTCGCCAGAAGTGGTTTGGATGTGCGTGCTGTCCTCCGAATATTGCAAGATTATTAAGCTCAATTGTTTCGTATGCTTATACCGAAAATGAGGATACTTTATTTACGCACTTATATATTGGCGGAAGTCTCGACAAGAAGTTTAAAGATGGTCAGGTGACTTTCAATATTGAAAGTGGATTTCCTTGGAATGGTATGGTTAACATAACTACTAATGCAAGTCAGCCGGTGACGGGAACTCTTGCTTTGAGAATTCCGGGATGGGTTAAGGATGTTCCAGATCTACCGGGAAGTGTTTACAAGGATGGGTACTTGTATATTACCAAGGAGTGGAAGAATACCGATTCGATATCACTGAACTTCCCTATGGATATAAAAGTGCTTATGTCTAACACCAATGTGCGTGAAAATTCAGGTAAACTCTGTGTTATGAGAGGTCCGATTGTATACTGCCTTGAAGAGATTGATAATGGTAAGAACATTCAGAATCTTTTGCTTGAAGCTGATAAGCCTATGACTGTGGAAGATTTTGAAATCGGCGGGGTAATGATGAATCGAATCATTGCTTCGGGCTTAAGAGTTAAAGATACGGAGTCTGATGATCTCTATCTTGAATACAAACCTGTAGAAACAGAACCTGTGAAACTTACCTTGATTCCATACTATGCTTGGAACAATCGTGGTGAAGGTGAAATGACGGTTTGGATGTAAAAAATTATGCCGTGGCAAGGAATTGCCACGGCTTTTTTGACGAGTAAAAACCTTGAATTAATGCGGCCTGGATGGGGATTTAATGCTTGCTTGGGAAACTTCTTTGGATAATTTAGCAATGGAAATGGTGGGAAATAGGATGCTATTATTTATGTGTTCGTAAACTGCAAAAATCTGTTAACGATATAAAGTCAAGTCGTAAAATGAGGAAGCAATATATGAATTGGCAGGAAATCAGACGCAATGATTTTAATGAAGGCAAGGAAGAAGGCAAAGCAAAAGGCAAAGCAGAAGGCAAAGCAGAAGGCTTGAACGTCGCTCTTGAGAAGGGAAGAGCTATGCTTATTGAAGCTATTTCGGAAAAGGGGAATGTGTCTGAGAAACTTGTTGAGCGAATTAAACGAGTTGATAATCTTGAAAATCTGAATGCAGCAATTGGACGCGCGATAATTGCTACATCTATAAGCGAGTTTGAAGGTGAACTCACTAAACTCAATTTATAATTTTGGGACGTTCTGTCCGAAGTAACCAATAATCAATCATTAACAGAGAAATCTGGCGAGAATTTAGTAAACGAAACTTACTGATAATTTGGCGAGCAAATTATTTGATTCATAAAACAGAGACTTTGATGCTTGCTTTTTTTGTGCTTCAAGTATAATATTATAATAAAATTAGATATTAAAAAGGTTTGGCTAAGCCTTGCCATCTTGCGGAAGTCTAAGACACCAAAAGTAAACCCTTGGTTACCAAGAGGTTGACGAATTGAGAGGTACGTTAATGCACCTCGTTGTTTGGTTGTCTATAGGCTTTTTTTGTTTCGAAAGGAGAACACGTGGGATGGTTAATATTGCATTATTTATTGATGGGGAGAACATTCCTGCAAGGTGCTATGAGAAGGTAATGGCTGTTGCGAGAAAAAAGGGATGTGTATTAATTCAGAGAGTATTTAGGCGAAGAAACGATCCGTGTACGAAAAAATGGGACAAAGCTGTCGCCAATTATAAAGAATTAAAGATTCAATGCATTGAAGGAAAAGCTTGCAAGAATAAAATCGATAAGGTTATTATTTCTCAAATAAAAGATTTACTTTATAAATCAAGTAAGGCATTAGATATAATTATAGTTGTTACAAATGACCATGGCTATTCAAATATAATAGAAGAAATTAGAAGTATGGGCATAGAAGCTGCTGTTATTGGAACTACTAATCTTTCGAAGCGCTTGAAAAAATATGCTCTGAGCATATTGTGATTTAAAATTATATTAAGTATACATTTTTTACAAGATGAATTTTTTCATACTGCTTTTTCCTTTGGCTGAGTTTAAACGCAAGTTGTGTTTGAATATTTGGTGGCTAAAAAGACGCAAAAGAGGAAATTGAGTTGGAAAGACTGTTGAATATATGTTTGACACGAATGCGGTTTAATGCTAATATCTATACATAAAGTGCTACCGATAGACGGTTAGCCTGATATTGTGATTAGCAAAAATAGCCGCTCAGTTTTCCAGACCGGGGCGGCTTTTTTTGTGTCTATTTCTTGCTCTTAGAACCAACGGCATAACCAAGAGCAAAGCAAGTAATACATAAGCTGATAATGGCTATAAAAAGTTCCGTTGTAAGCATAAGCACAAACCTCCTATACCAGATTTCCTAAAAGGATTTCTATGTAAACACAAGCTAAGTCTCTTGTGATGGAGGCTAACCGCCTACCGTGTAGGGTAGCACCAATGCTATTATAACAAACGTATGTTCGAAAAACAAGAGCTTAAAAAATTCGGATTGAAAATCTGAATGTGGCTATTGAAAAAGCGATACTTGCCACATCTGTTAACGAATTCGAAGAGGAACTAGCTGAGATCAACTTAATGCGGGGCTCATAAATTGCTACGCAATTAACGTCCATGCAGGTCATTGAAAACTGCGTTTTCAATGACTGTCACGGCATTCGCCGTATAAAAGAGTCATCACAAAAAGCCCCTTACAAGTAAACTTGACGGTGCTTTTCGCGATGGCTCTTTTGCATGGACTCATTGCTTCGCGCAAATCGTCCCCGTGGTTTGGCTTCCTCATGCACCTTCAACCCGCTTTGCGGGTTGATGCTTCATTCGGCCGCTCAACCACATGCCATCATATCCGCTAGCTCCTCTAAAAAATAAAAACGGTTCGGTTAAATCATGCAAGCATGATAACCGGACCGTTTTTATTTTTTAGAGCTGCTGACGGGAATCGGACCCGTGACCTCATCACTACCAATGATGTGCGCTACCGACTGTGCCACAGCAGCCTGCAACGGATATATTATCAATTTATTGGGTTTTTGTCAACGGAAAAAAGTGGTTGGATATTGGACTTATATACAGCGAAAATTCGGTTTATATGCTATAATCTTTTCGTGTTTAGTGATCGCTATGGTTATAAATGAAAATCGTGACACAAAGATTCAATCTAGAGAATGGAATTTACTATGAACGAACCTTACAAAATATTAGTTGAAGGGGCTACGGCTGAAACTGAACTTAAGAAATCCCGCTTTATTGCCAACGTTTCAGTGGCAGAGAGTAAGGAAGATGCCGAAGCTTTTATCGAATCAATAAGAAAGAAATATTATGACGCGCGCCACAACTGCTATGCTTATGTTATAGGCAAGGATGGCGATGTGGTTAAATATAGTGACGATGGTGAACCTGGTCAGACTGCGGGGCTTCCTATGTACTCAGTCATTAAAGAAACCGGGATTAGAAATGTTGTTGTAGTTGTTACAAGATACTTTGGCGGAACCTTGCTGGGCGCCGGTCCTTTGGCAGGAATGTATAGAGAGGCCACATCTTTGGGGCTTAAGGCCAGCATTGTAGCAACCATGAAGTTTGGAATAGAAGTTAACGCGATTACTGACTATCCTGAGGGCGAGAAGGTTAGAAGACTTCTTGAAAGAGAAGGCGTTCAGATTGCTGACACAAGATATTCTGATAAGGTTTGTTTCGTATTTAGAACTTCAGTAGAGAATTTCGATGAACTTGAAGCGAAACTTATTTCGGTCACTGCTTCCAAGATTGAGATAAATAAAGTATGTGAGGCTTATTTTCAGGCAAAAGAAGATTAGTCGCATGAAGCACCCTTTGGGGGTGCTTTATTTTTTAATATATAAGCGGGGCGATATCAAACCAGAATAACTGCCATAAGACTAAATCCTTAACGGACAAAATAGCAATAAATGAGAAATTGGCCTCCATTAAATGCATTATAAGAGCAAAAGAAACAACAACTAAGTAATAATTGGACAATAATCGAATAGTCTTATAGTAAAAATATTGGGATAATACCATTATAAAATGAAAGTGGTGTAAGCCACTGGTCCCTATAGTGGGAGCGAAAGGAAAAAATATGAAAAAATTTGCTAAGTTTTTGCTTACATGCGCACTGAGTGCTTTATTAGTAGGTACTGTGGCTATGGCTGATGGCAAAGAAATCATTACTAACGGTAACTTTTCAGATAGTGATGTTTCAGCCTGGATGGCCGGAGCAGGTAGTGCTTCTATTAGTGTTGTTGATTCCGATGAAGAAATCGGCGATGGCATTAAGACATATGCTTCTATTTCAGGAAGAACTGCTGCTTACGAATGCTTCGCACAGGACGTAACCGGCAAGATCGAATCCGGTAAGACCTATGACTATTCATTCTGGGCCTGCCTTTCAGATGCATATAAGGATGCTCCTAAGGAGCAAAGAGTTGTTGAACTTTCACCTTTCTTTACTGTAAATGGTGAAACAACATACTTAGGTTCATGGTCAGCTGAACTTTCAGGAGATGTTTCTAAAACTCTTGAGGCTGGAAAATGGACTAAATATGAAGGATGCTTTGAACCTTCTTTTGCCGGAGAGGCTTCAGAAGTTGTAATTAGAATTATCGAGCAGGGAACAAACTACGGTCAGGGAGACTGCGTAAAGGGTGACTTCTATATCGCAGGTGTTTCTTTTGTTGAACGTGTTTCAGATGATGCTGTTGATGAAAACTTCGTTCCTGCGGAAGGTCAGAAGGGAACCAAGCTTGATATGAACGCTACTCCTGTAAAGGAAGCGGTTAAAAAGGACATGGGCGAGGATGCCATCGTAGGCTGCGCGGTAACATTATCTGAAATTCAGATGTTTGACATTCAGGATCTTGTCACACATCACTTTAACGCTGTTTCTATCGGTAACGAACTTAAGCCCGATGCCATGTTTGGCTACAGCAACGATAAGTGTCCCGGAACTGTTGAAGTAGATTTAAATGGTGAAACTTTTGTGGCTCCTAAAACTGATTTTTCAAGAGCTGAAAAGATTCTTGATATTATATATGACTGGAATCAGGCTCATCCTGATGACTTTGTAAAGGTTAGAGGTCATGTGCTTGTATGGCATGCTCAGACTCCCGAGTGGTTCTTCCACGAAAACTATGATCCCTCAGCTGATTACGTTAGCAAGGAAGAAATGAGCAAGCGTCTTGAATGGTACATAAAGACTGTTCTTGAGCACTTCACAGGCCCCGAAAGCAAGTATCAGGGAATGTTCTATGGTTGGGACGTCGTAAACGAAGCTGTATCTGATGGTTCAGGCTACAGAAAAGATAATGAAAACGCCAACGAGCAGTTATCAAGATCAACTCACGGCAGCAATTCAAGCTGGTGGCATGTATATGGAAGCGAAGAATATATTATCGAAGCTTTCAGATACGCCAACAAGTACGCACCCAAAGATCTTGATCTTTACTACAATGATTACAACGAAACAGCTTTTAACAAGATTAAAGGCATTTGCGATTTGCTTACAGCCGTAAAGAACGCCGAAGGCACACGTATCGACGGTATGGGAATGCAGGGTCATTATTCGGCCAAAGAAATGATGCAGGATAAGATCGAGCAGGCGGCTAAAAAGTACATTGAAATCGTTGATAAAGTCATGATTACAGAATGGGATTTAAAAACCGATTCTTATGATGGTTCAGACGAAGCCAAAGTTGAAGAGTATACAAGACAGGCTCTTCGCTATCGCCAGATGTATGAAAAGATTCTTCAGATGAGAGACAATGGAATCAACTTCGTTGGATTTACTTTCTGGGGAACAATCGATAAGCTTTCATGGCTGCAGTCAAGCAACAACGTCGGTGGGGCTTCACAGGGCGGAAAGCAGTGTCCACTTCTTTTCGATGATGATTACCAGGTTAAGCCTGCATACTGGTCATTCGTTGATAAGGACCACATGCTTGATATGAAGAAAGCCAGTGAAGAAGCCAAGAAGGCCGAAACAGAGGATGCCGAAGCTGAGGCTTCTGATGATTCTAAGGATGATGAAAATAAAGAAGCAGCAGTAGAAGAGTCAAAAGAAACAACAGATACTTCGATTGAAAATGCTGATACACCTGAAAAGACAGATCAGGAACTTAACGAAGAATATTCAAACAGACCTGAAGTTAAGAGCAACAAGACAATGATCACTAGTGTTGTAGTAGTTATCATAGCCTGCCTGAGTGCACTTTTAGGAGGCCTTGTCGTTTTAGGTAAAAAGAAAAAGTAAGACATTCATAGTATAGTGATAAAAGGGAGAGAGCCTCGTTTTACGGGGCTTTTTCTTTTGCCTAAAAGCAAGTGGCAAAAGAAAGTATCAGGGTTTACAAAGCAGCGTCTTTTTACATTGACACTGCTTTGTTGTTTTAGTATATTAAAGTGTAGGCTTGTGGCGAAACAGGCCTGAATACAGTGAGAAAATTTGCCATATTAGCTCGAATTTTCCTGAAAGGTGGTGGTTTTTTGAAGAGTCATAGTCATATATCAACTGATAATCCTCTCCCGCGATTGTGGGCACAAAAAATCATAACCGAAAGAAGGAAAATGCGATGGAAGATATTAAAGAATTACTAGAAACCAAGCAGTACACAACTCTTCGTCAGAGACTCACCGAGTTAAACGATGTCGATATAGCGGCAGTTATGGAGGACTTATCTGATGAAGATATTTTAAAGGTTTTTCGTATTTTACCTAAAAGCACTGCAGCTGACGTGTTTTCATATCTTGAAGTAGAACATCAGCAGATGATCATTACTTCACTTTCCGAAAAAGATGCTGCCAACATCATCAATAACATGATGGCCGATGATGCGACTGACCTTTTTGAAGAAATGCCTGCCAACATTGTAAAGAAACTTCTTGCAAATGTTGACCCCGAGGCTAGAAGAGATATCAACCACCTTTTAAGATACCCCGAAGATTCAGCCGGTAGTATCATGACAGTCGAATACGTTGACTTAAAAGAAAGTCTTACTGTAAGGGAAGCTTTGGACCGTATTCGTAAAGTTGGTGTTGATTCCGAAACAATTAATATATGTTATGTACTTGATGCTGGTCGCCAGCTTGTTGGTACCGCAGCATTAAGATATCTGCTCTTATCCGATCCTGATGCTATTATCGGGGATATCATGAACGACAACGTTATCTCTGTTAATACCTTAATGGACCAGGAAGCAGTAGCAAGACAGTTCCAGAAATACGACTTTACATCAATGCCTGTTGTTGATAATGAAAACCGTTTAGTCGGTATTATCACAGTCGATGATATCATGGATATCCTCGTAGAAGAAACTACCGAAGATATCGAAATGATGGCCGCTATCTTACCTAACGATAAGCCGTACATGAGAACCGGAGTGTTTGAAACATGGAAAAAGCGTATTCCCTGGTTACTCTTACTCATGGTATCCGCAACATTTACAGGTAGCATCATCAGTAAGTTTGAAGATGCCTTGAGTGCCTGCGTGGTACTTACTTCATTTATTCCTATGCTTATGGATACCGGCGGAAACGCAGGTGGACAGGCAAGCGTAACTATTATTCGTGGACTTTCACTTGAAGAAATCGCTTTTAAGGATATTTTTAAGGTTATATGGAAAGAAATCAGAGTTGCCGTATGCTGTGGTCTTACACTTGCAGTATGTAACTTTGCCAAACTTCTTTTATTTGACCGCGTTACTTTGGCAGTGGCAGCTGTTGTATGTTTGACACTTATGGCAGCAGTTCTTATTGCCAAGATTGTAGGATGCGTACTTCCTATGGTCGCTAAAAAGATTGGATTTGACCCTGCTGTTATGGCAAGTCCTTTCATTACAACTATAGTAGATGCACTTTCACTTATCATTTACTTTAGAATAGCTACATTAATATTACATATATAGAAGGTTTGAGATGAACATTTCTGAATTGTTTGCACACAAGAAAACTGTATATTCACTTGAAGTTTTCCCTCCAAAGAAGACCGGAAGCGTAGATACAGTATTTAATACTTTATATGGACTTCGCGGTTTACCAGTCGACTTTATAAGCGTAACTTATGGAGCAGGTGGATCAGAACAGCAGAGAGGTAAGACAGCCGAAATCGCTTCTTTAATTAAGAAGGAATATGGAATCGAGCCTTTAAGCCACCTTACATGTGTAGGTTCTACCAAGGATGAGATCGCTAAAACTCTTGATTTACTTAAGTCAATCGGGGTTACAAACATTCTTGCTCTTCGTGGAGATATGCCTGTTGATGGAAATGCTATGATGGCATTTGATCATGCAAGTGACCTTACAAAGTTTATAAAAGACTACGATCCTTCATTTAACGTTGCAGGTGCATGTTATCCGGAGTGTCATGTGGATGCAGCTAATCTTGACGAGGATATTGAAAATTTAAAGAAGAAGGTTGATGCAGGTGTTACTCACCTTACAACTCAGCTTTTCTTCGATAATGAGATATTCTATGAATTCAGGGATAAGGTTGAAAAAGCGGGAATCAGCGTTCCTATTACCGCAGGTATTATGCCTATCGTTAAGAAAGCTCAGGTCGAAAGAACGGTAGCTATGTGCGGTGCCAGCATTCCTACAAAGTTTGCAAGACTTATTTCCAAGTTTGCTGATTCTGAAGAAGCTTTGTACGATGCAGGAATTTCTTACGCCGTTGACCAGATTTCAGACCTTGTTGCCAATGACGTAAGAGGTGTGCACCTTTATACAATGAACAACGTTGATATGGCCAAAAGAATAACAGCGGCAACTGAAAGCATGATTAAAAGTGCCAACAAGCTTTAATCTAAGCGCCGGTCAGCCTAAAATTAAAAGAAGAGTTAGTGGATGAATATTGAATTAACAATAGACGATAAGAGCGAAATCCTAAGATATTTGGGATTTCGCAATAATGAACTGACTAAAAAGATAGAGGACGACATAGAGGACTGCATCCGAATCACCAATGAGGTTATGGATGTAAGAACCGTATGGCGTCTTTTTGATATAAGCTACAATGATGAGGGAACCCTGGTGGGTGATATGGGCGTTCTTTTGCCCGGAAAGAGTCTTGTAAAGCATCTTGACGGAACTAAAAAAGCCGTGATGTTTGGCGTAACAATAGGAAGCGCCTTTGATGAAGCGGTTAATAAGCTGATGATTTCGGACCCCGGGAAGGGCGTTGTTTTAAATTCCTGTGGAATCACATTGGTAGAAAAGGCAGCTGATGCTCTTCAGTTTGAGATGGACGAAAGTTTGAAAGGCTATAAAACCGGAGTCAGGTTTAGCCCGGGATACGGAGACCTTCCGCTTGACTGTCAGGACTTTTTTATCAGTAGCATTGATGCCACAAGAAGAGCGGGGATAAGACTTAACAGAAATATGCTAATGAATCCGGTTAAGTCTGTTACGGCTATCGCAGGAGTCTATAAAGCCTAGAGGAGATTAAAATGGATTACTTTGAAAAGATTTTAGTATTAGATGGTGCTTTTGGAACTGAACTTGTCAAAAGAAAGGCTCCAATGGGTAAAGTTCCCGAAGAACTCAACATTACTCACCCTGAGATCATTAAAGACGTCTATCAGTCATATGTTGATGCCGGATCAGACATTATATACAGCAATACTTTCAGCGCTAATGCCTATAAGTGTAAAGATAGCAAGTATTCACCGACTGAAATTGTTACTGCAGGAATCAAGCTTGCAAGAGAAGTTGCTGACCCTAAGGGTGTAACTGTAGCCATGTCAATCGGTACAATTGGTGACATCTTAGAGCCTTTTGGAAATCTTAAGTTTGATGAAGCTTATGAAATGTACAAGGAAATGATGACTGCCGGAGAAAAGGCCGGAGCTCAGATTATTGTACTTGAAACTCAGACTGATTTACTTGAAGTAAAAGCGGGCGTACTTGCAGCTAAAGAAAATACCAGGTTACCCGTTTTTGTAACAATGACTTTTGAAAAGAACGCAAGAACCTTTACGGGAACAAGCGTTGAAGCCATGGCGGTAACCTTAGAGGCTTTAGGCGTTGATGCCATTGGTGTTAACTGTTCTTTAGGCCCTGAAGAACTGTTACCCATGGTAAGAAAGATGCGCGAATATACAACGCTTCCTATCGTTGTTAAACCAAACGCCGGACTTCCTGATCCTATGACCGGCGAATATTCGGTAGGACCCGAGGAATTTGCCAAATCCATGATTCCCTTCCTTGAAATGGGCGTGACTTTCGTGGGCGGATGCTGTGGTACAGCTCCTGAATACATTAAAGAACTTAGAAAGATAGTCGGAAATTATAAGCCCATAAAGGTCGATAATGGAAAGCATTCTTATCTTTGCAGCGGAAGAAAAGTGGTTGACATAACTAAAGTTCATGCTGTAGGCGAAAGAATTAATCCCACAGGAAAGAAGTTATTTAAAGAAGCATTATTAAATCATGATATAGATTATGTTAAAAGACAGGCTATTGAGCAGATTGAAGCCGGAGCAGATATTCTTGACGTTAACGTAGGCATTCCTACAATCGACGAACCTGCTTTAATGGAAGAGGTTGTTAAGGAACTTCAGTCCATAGTGGATACTCCTCTTCAGATTGACTCTTCAGATCCTTTAGCTATTGAAGCAGCTTTAAGACACTATAATGGTAAGGCTCTTGTAAACAGTGTAAACGGAGAAGATGATGTTTTGGATACAATTCTTCCTATTGCACACAAGTACGGGGCAGCAGTTATTGGTCTAACAATGAATAAGGATGGAATCCCTTCAGAGTACGAAAAGCGTGTTGCCATAGCAGGCCACATAGTTGAAAAATGTGCTCAGTACGGAATCGAACCTAAAGATATTTATATTGACTGCCTCACTCTTACGGTTTCTGTTCAGCAGAAGGAAGCCTACGAAACATTAAAGGCTATTACTGAAGTAAAGAAACGTTACGGTGTTCATACCGTTTTAGGTGTTTCTAATATCTCTTTTGGTCTTCCTAAAAGAGAGTTTATCAACACAACATTTTTAACCCTTGCAATGTCCGCCGGACTTGACCTTGCTATTATTAATCCTAATAATGCTGCAATGATGGGTGCAATCGATGCATTTTTGGTTTTATCAGGTCAGGATGTGGGTTCAACCGCATATGTTGAAAGATACGCTGCAATTGCTGCAATGGAAAAAGAACAGAAGGAAAAAGAAAAAGCCCTTAAAGCGGCACTTATATCGACAAACTCCGCAGATGGTTTACATAACATTGACACCAAGAGCAAAGATGATGCCAATTCAATATGTTCTTTTGTTAAAAAGGGCCTTGCAGATTCAACTGCAGGCGCAGTAGAAGCCCTCCTTACAACTATGGATCCTTTGGACATAGTAAATAATGAACTTATACCCGCACTTGATGAAGTAGGACGTTCTTTTGAAAAAGGAATGTTATTCCTTCCACAGCTTTTAAGTTCGGCATCAGCCGCAGAAGCCGGATTTAATGTTATTAAGAGGTTCTTGGCCAAGAATAATCAGGATACAATTTCAAAGGGTAAGATAGTTATGGCTACGGTTAAGGGTGATGTTCACGACATTGGAAAGAACATTGTTAAGACTATCCTTGAAAATTACGGATATACGGTAATCGACCTTGGAAAGGATGTAGATCCTTCAGCAGTTGTTGCCGCAGTTAAAGAACACGACGTCAAACTGGTTGGTCTTTCTGCGCTCATGACCACTACGGTAGCTTCAATGGAAGAGACAATAAAGGCCTTAAGAGAGGCCGGATGTGACTGCAAGGTCATGGTTGGTGGAGCAGTGCTTACTCCCGAATTTGCTATGAAAATCGGTGCTGATTATTATTCTAAGGATGCCAAGCAGTCAGCAGATATTGCCAATGAATTATTTGGAGTCTAAAGAAAGACCTTCTTTTGCCTGAATAAATTATTGAGACTTATAAAAAGAAAACTCCGTTTTGAACTAAAAGTTTTTATCCTTTAGTCCAAGCGGAGTTTTTTAATGCACCAGATATTCTTCATATGTTTCGTAGTATTTCTGGATTCGGCCTTCACCTGTCATAAATCGAAGTTTAGCCTTAAGGTCAACATTTACAAGTAAAAAGTCGGCCATTTCGGGATTATACCTGCTACCACGTCCTTCAAAGATTTCACCACAAACCTCATCAAGAGATTTACTGCTATTGTAGTTTCGGCTAAGGAAGTCAGTTGCGGCATCTAAACAGTCACAAATTGTAATAAGATCTATGATGGGACGGATAGGAGATTTTGTATTATCGAAATCTGCCGGATATCCACCTTTTCCGTTATAGAACTTATGATGTCCTAAAATAACATCGTGATATTTTGAAAGGAAAGTAACCTTCTCTATATATTTTACGCCGTAATTTGGATGGCATTTAATGACGTTAAACTCAGCATCTGAGATAGGACGTGTCTGAGTATTGATGATGTCACCGATTCTTGATTTACCAAGGTCATGGAATAATGATGCTTCCTTAATAAATTCAAGGAGTTCTTCTTTATTGTTCTTTATTCGCTCCAAAGGCCATTCTTCACATACAAGTATTTCGGGATTCTTTCCGATAATATGTGATGCAATGGTAGTTGCAAGCATAGCAACCATATTCGTATGAATAAAGGTTGGAAGATGCCTTTTTAGCAAAATCTTTTTAAGCCATTCCTGCTGCTCACTTCCGCCTATTGATCTCGGGATAATAGAAAGGCATATTTCCATGATGCAGGTATCAAGATAAGGCGTAGGAAGATTAGAATACAGTTCATCCCATTTTTCATGTAAGTCTTCAAGGAAGATTACAAGATAGGGTGCGTATATGTCTTCTGGTATATCGTGTACCTCAATCCAGGTTAGTACAGCTATTGGCACGTTTATAAAGAAGTGCAAATAGTCGAGATATTCAAATGGCATATCTACGCGGTGCGAACCTGTTTCGAGAGTAACGCTTGAAAAATAATCTCGTCTGGCAAGGTAGTAGTCGACTATCTTGTGCAAGCCTTCAGTTGCGGTAATCTCTCCGCGAATAACCTGAGTTCTGAAATAGCTTACAACTATTTCCTGGGGAACTTTCTCTATTGAGCCGGTTTCATTTAACCTTCTATGAAATACTTCATCGCTGTTTTTTGTATAATAGTCTACAATCTTCGGGTCGGCATTCTTGAGTTTATCGAAGGCTACAAGCCATTCTTCTTTGGTACGTCTTACCATACCGGCGTTTCTTTCATCATTACGATCTTCGTCGGTAAGAAGAGGAGAGTCCCAGAAGTTTAACATTTCAAGAAGATAAGTATAAGGTATAGTGAGATCTTCTTTAGTTGTTTCAAGATTAACATTAACTATGTTGTAATAGTTTGTGAAAATCTTTCTTCTGGCTTCGGTATCAAGCTCCCTGTAAAATGCCTTGTAAGAAAGAACCATGAGCCCGTCTGTAAGTACCTGCTCTAATGTTGCACTTTCATTCGAGCGCGACCAGAATTCAACCATTTCATAACTACGACAGGAGTAAAGCTTAACTAAAGAACTAAAGTCATGCTTTCTTTTGTAATAGTTAATAAGTGGATCAATACTCTTGATAAAAAGTTCATAGTCATCACAGTCACTGTAGTAAAGGTCCATGATGCTTTCAAAAAGATCTTTAGCTTCTTCGTCTGTGAAGTTTCCCTCGGGGCCGTGCGCATCAATAAACGCGTTGTATTCCTCGATCGCTTTCTTGTTTTCAATAAAGAGCTGGCTTTGCATGATTGACTTATCTGTAATCAAATCAAACCATTCTTCTTTATTGTCAAGATTGAGAAGCTTTTGATCAATCTCAGCATATAATTCTCTATTCTCTTTTTGAGTTTGAAAGAATTGTCTAATGTTCATAGGATATATATACATTAAATTTATTAATGGAAAGTTATAATTTGGTGGAATTTCCATTGATAGCACAATAAATGCGGTGTTATAATGCGTAACGTTGGTGTATATTTGCAGTTTATATGAATGGAGATACGAATGACCATTAAAAGAGATGATATAAGAAACGTAGCAATCATTGCCCATGTAGACCATGGTAAAACAACACTTGTAGATGAATTATTAAAGCAAAGCGGTGTGTTTCGTGAAAATCAGGACGTTGCTGAAAGAGTAATGGACTCCAACGATATCGAACGTGAAAGAGGAATCACAATTCTTTCCAAGAATACCGCTGTTATGTATAAAAACACTAAGATTAACATCATTGATACTCCCGGACATGCCGACTTTGGTGGTGAAGTTGAGCGAGTACTTAAGATGGTAAACGGTGTTATCCTCGTAGTTGATGCTTTCGAAGGCCCCATGCCTCAGACTAAGTTTGTGCTTAGAAAGGCTATGGAACTTAAGCTTTCAGTTATCGTATGCGTTAACAAAATCGACCGTCCCGAAGCAAGACCCAACGAAGTTATTGATGAAGTTTTGGAACTTTTGATGGATCTTGACGCAACAGATGAACAGCTTGACTGTCCTTTTGTATTTGCTTCAGCTAAGGCCGGTGTTGCATCACTTGACCCTGATGTAACAGGTACCGATATGGCACCTTTATTTGAAACAATTATTAACTACATTCCTGCACCCGAAGGAGATCCTGAGGCAGGAACACAGTTACTTATTTCAACAATCGACTACAACGAATATGTCGGACGTATCGGCGTTGGTAAGGTTGATAACGGTAAAATCACTGTAAATCAGGAAGTAATGCTTGTAAACCATCATGAACCTGACAAGCAGAAGAAAGTTAAAGTATCTAAGCTTTATGAATTTGATGGTCTTAATAAAGTAGAAGTAAAAGAAGCAGGAATCGGTTCAATCGTAGCTATATCAGGTATTTCAGATATTCACATCGGAGATACACTTTGCTCACTTGATAACATTGCACCTATTCCTTTCCAGAAGATTTCAGAGCCTACAATTGCTATGCACTTTATAGTAAATGATTCTCCTCTTGCAGGTCTTGAAGGAAAGTTCGTAACAAGCCGTCATCTTCGTGAAAGATTATTTAGAGAGTTAAATACAGACGTTTCATTAAGAGTAGAAGAAACAGATTCAACTGATGCTTTTAAGGTATCAGGACGTGGTGAATTACACCTTTCCGTACTTATTGAAAATATGCGTCGTGAAGGTTTTGAATTTTCAGTAAGTAAGGCCGAAGTTCTTTATAAGAAGGATGAAAAGGGTCATACACTTGAACCCATGGAACTTGCTTATGTTGATGTTCCCGAAGAATTTTCAGGAGTAGTTATTGAAAAACTTTCCATGAGAAAGGGAGAACTTAGAGAAATGGGCCATGCAAGTGGTGGATACACAAGACTTATTTTCTCAATTCCCTCACGTGGACTTATCGGATACCGCGGAGACTTCATGACAGATACCAAGGGTAACGGTATCTTAAACACAGTATTCGACGGATATGGTCCTTATAAGGGAGATATTGCTTATCGTTCACAGGGTTCACTTATTGCTTTTGAAAGTGGTGAAAGTGTAACTTACGGTCTTTTCAATGCCCAGGAAAGAGGAACCCTCTTTATTGGGGCAGGCGAAAAGGTATATGGCGGTATGATTATCGGCCAGACCGGTAAGAGCGAAGATATCGAAGTTAATGTCTGCAAGAAAAAGCAGCTTACCAATACACGTTCTTCATCTGCAGATGAAGCATTAAGACTTACACCTCCTAAGGTATTAAGTCTTGAACAGGCACTTGACTTTATTGATACAGACGAACTTTTAGAGGTAACGCCCAAGAACCTTCGTATTCGTAAAAAGATACTTGATCCTACAATGCGTAAACGTGCAGCATTTGCCAAAAAATCGCAGGGCTAGATTAAACAAAATTTAATTTTGTAAAATTTGTTTTGTATTTCTTTATTAAGAAGAACAGTCATCAAATGATATTTATTTATCATTTCGATGGTTGTTCTTTTTTTTCATTCTTTCCATGGAACTATAAAAAATAATAATTGGTTTATTGCTTTTTGTAATAATAAATCCACAAAGGGAAAAGGAAAAAAGGAATTGCAGTAGACAAATGAATGCGGACAACTATGAAAGGTGGTTCAAAGTATGAAGAACAAAAAACTTAGTTTTCAAATCACATTAGCAGTCGCTCTTATTGCTACTGTATGCATTCTGATTCTTTTCGGAGTGTCACAAAGCTCAATGAAAAAGATGATGGGGCAGTCCTCGGCAAATGCCTTGAAGGCATCACTTGATTCCAAGGCGATGCTTATAGAGCAGTATATTGAAAGCTCTGAAGAATACTTAAAGCTTTTTGCAGACAGCGCAGAGCTTAAAATGTATTTAAAAAACCAGAGCGATGAAAATCTTAAGAATATTGCACAACAGTATACTTTGGATTACATGGGAACATTACCTAACTGGGAAGGCTTGTATCTTGCATCATGGGAATCACAGGTACTTACACATCCTGCACCTCCTGTAATCGGACGCGTTTTACGTGAAGGCGACAGACTTAAGGAACTTCAGGATGATATGCTTGCAGGTGAAGATGCACTTGCTAACTATGGTATTTTCGTATCTCCTGCATCAGGAGAACTTACTCTTTCAATGTATAAGGCTATTCTTGAAGACGGAAAGCCTATTGGATATGTAGGTGGTGGACCTTTCGCCGCTACACTTAAGACTCTTTTGGATGCTAACGTTACGGCCGGTCTTGAAAATGCAACTTATTCACTTATTAATACAAATTCAGGCGTTTACATTTTCGATAACAATGATGAACTGGTTAATACAGAAGTTGAAGATGCAAATATCCTTTCAATCATTGATAAGATTAAAGGCGGTGCCACAGAAGGTTTAACTGAAGTTAAAGGCAGTGACGGTGTTGAATATACAATGGCTTACTCTGTTATTTCCAACAGAGGCTGGGTTTTAATTACTAAGGATACAAACGCTGAAATTTATTCATCAATTTCATCAGTAAAGGCTGTATTTGCAGTAATAAGTATTGTTTCACTTATTCTTATTATTCTTGCTTCATTTGTGGCAGTAAGCTATGCAGTTAAGCCTCTTAGCAAGGCAGTAGTAGCAATTGATGAACTCAAGAACCTTAATCTTTCAGAAAATGAAGACATTAAGCCTTATGTAGGAAGAAAGAGCGAGGTTGGAGAAATCTCAACAGCAATCGATTCACTTACTACAACACTTAGTGGTATTATTTCTACTCTTAATAACTGTTCAGATTCACTTAGCGGATCTGTAGGAGAAATGCAGAATTCATCTGTTTCACTCCTTGAAAATATCGAAACTAACGCAGCAACAACAGAAGAGTTGTCTGCAAGTATTACTACAACAAATGAATCCATCGAAGTGGTTAATGACGAAATTACTAAGATGAAAGATCTTGTTGATGATATTGAAAGTTCAGTAAATGACAGTGATAAAAAGAGCAGGGCTTTAATTGAAACAGCTGATGCTATGGCCAAGAAGGCTGATAAGACACTTGAAAGTAATAGTGAAAAGATTGAAAGCACCAAGAAGAACATTGAAGAAGCACTAGATGCTTTAAAGTCATTATCAAGAATCAACGACATGGCAACTCAGATTTTAAATATCACAAGTCAGACCAACCTTCTTTCGTTAAATGCTTCAATTGAAGCAGCAAGAGCAGGCGAAGCAGGAAAAGGCTTTGCGGTTGTTGCCGGCGAAATCGGAAACCTTGCAGTTAATTCATCTGAAACAGCTAATCAGATTCAGGCTATCTGTTCTGAATCAACATCAAGCATTGACAGTGTAAGAGCCTGCTTTGAAGATATCATCAACTTCATGGAAAACGATGTATCTACCCAGTTTAAAGAATTTGCTGAAACAGCCAAGGAATATGGTATTGATGCCAAGAATATTAAGGATGCAATCGGTTCAATTGATGAAATGTCATCTAAGGTCGTAGAATCCGTAAATAATATCAAAGAACACATTGAACACGTAACAGAAGCTTCAAATGATAATGAAATCGGCGTAAATGATATTATTGAAAAGAACAATCTTACAACAGAAACAGCTGATGAAATCGTCAAGATTGCAGAACTTAATAAAGATAGTGCATTGACACTTCAGGATATTATCAGTAAATTTAAATAAATAGTACATGAGCGGGGGTATGTTATGTCAACTGAGGCAAAAGAAAAAGAAGTAACTTTGGAATCCATTAAAAAGGGATTACTTATTAATAGGATTATTGGTCTTTCATGTTTTGCAGTATTGGCCGCAATATTTATAGTAGCGATTCTTGCATATTCTAAGGTAAATGGTGTTTTACTTAAGACACAGCCGTACTTAGAAAGAATTCAGACTTTAGATATTGATGGAATTGAAAATTCCATAACACAGGTTAATGCTTTTGTGGAGAAAACAGACTTTGACCATGTATCCAAGGTTGTTGAGTCAGTTCCGGAAGATCTTTTTGAACAGCTTTACAGCTTGGAAGCAGATATCAGCAAGATAGCTACTTTGGTTGATTTGAAGGATGATTTGCAGCTTACAATGGACAACTTTAATTCTATGTCTAAATCTCTTGAAGATTTTCAAAAGAAAATGGAACCAATACTTAAGTTCTTTTCAAAGTAGTCAGTCAGTAGCTGATTAGTTATACAATCGAGGATACTTTCTGATATTAATGGTTGACACCTAAAATAAACTGGTATACTATTAACGAGAACTAAATAACAGTTACGGTAGAGGTTGCGTTTTTCATCAGTAATCTGTTGGATGTCTCGGGGACAGTTGATAGCAGGTGAAAGGGAACGACGCCGAAGGAGTAAGATCCGAAGCTTATTCCTGGGCATACATTTAATAGATGTATGACTGTCATCTCAATTGAGATGGGGCGCTATCAATGAAGTAAGTAATTATTTGCCGACCGTAGTTTTGCTATGGTCGGCTTTTTTATTTCTTTAAGCCTACCGACTTTAATCAGAAGGAGGACACAAAATGTCAACAAAAGCATCACCTATTTTCACCGGAGCAGCGGTGGCTATAGTAACACCTTTTTACCAGGACGGAAGCGTTAATTACGATGAACTTGGTAAAATAATCGAAGATCAGATCGCAAATTCAACAGATGCAATCGTTATATGTGGAACAACAGGAGAAGCATCAACACTTTCTCATGAAGAACATCTTGATGTTATCGAATACTGTGTTAAGTGTGTAAACAAGAGAGTTCCTGTTATTGCAGGTACAGGTTCTAACTCAACTGAAACAGCTATTTATCTTTCAACTGAAGCTGAAAAGCGAGGAGCCGATGCTCTTTTACTCGTATCACCTTACTACAATAAGGCTACACAGAAGGGACTTTACATGCACTTTAAGGCAACTGCTGATGCAGTAAAGATTCCTGTAATTCTTTACAATGTTCCCGGAAGAACAGGTTGCAATATTCTTCCTAAGACTGTTGTAGATCTTGCTAAAGATACTGAAAATATAGTTGCTATTAAGGAAGCAAGCGGAAATATCTCGCAGATTGCCACACTTGCAGCTTTAGCTGATGGTATTATTGACATTTATTCAGGAAATGATGATCAGATTGTTCCCGTTCTTTCGCTCGGCGGTATTGGTGTAATCAGTGTTTTAAGTAACGTTGCACCTAAGCAGACACATGACATCGTTGCAAAGTACCTTGAAGGCGATGTTAAGGGTTCAACAAAGCTTCAGCTTGAAGCAATTGACCTTGTAAACTCACTTTTCTGTGAAGTTAACCCTATTCCTGTAAAGCATGCCATGAACATGCTCGGATATGCGGCCGGACCTTTAAGAATGCCTCTTTCACCTATGGAGCCTGCTAATGAAGATCGCCTGAGAGCTTCAATGAAAGCATACGGATTATTAAAGTAAGATTATTTCGCGCCGAATTTCTTTCGGCGCGTTTTCTTTTGTAGTACAATATAGAAATCGGAGGATACAATAATGGTTAGAATTATTATGAATGGCTGTAATGGCAAAATGGGACAGGTTATTACAGGAATATGTGCTAAAGATCCTGAAGCAGAAATTGTGGCTGGAATTGACATCTCAGATCATATTAAAACAAATACATATCCTGTTTTTAAATCGATAGATGAGTGTGATGTTGAAGCAGATGTTGTAATTGATTTTTCAACTGCAGCAGTTGTAGATAAGCTTCTTGCATGGTGTGAAAGCAAGAAAGTTCCGGTTGTTTTGTGTACAACAGGTTTATCAGAAGAACAGATTGAACTTGTAAATAAGACTTCCAGGAATGTAGCTATACTTCGCTCAGCCAATATGTCACTTGGTATCAACATGCTATTAAAAGAACTTAAGAAGGTAGCAGCAGTACTCGCTCCTGCAGGCTTTGATATTGAAATCGTTGAAAAGCATCATAACCAGAAGATTGATGCACCCTCAGGTACAGCGATTGCACTTGCTGATTCTATTAATGAAGAACTCGGAAACGAATACGAATATGTATATGACCGTTCACAAAAGCGCGAGAAACGTTCCGACAAAGAGATTGGTCTTTCTGCCGTAAGAGGTGGTTCAATCGTTGGTGAACATGATGTTATTTTTGCAGGTACTGATGAAGTAATCACAATTACTCATACAGCGTATTCTAAAGCTATTTTTGCAAAGGGTTCTGTTGAAGCCGCTAAGTTTTTAAAGGGCCAGCCTGCCGGACTTTATGATATGAGTTCAGTTATTAAATAAAATGGAGAATATTAATGAAATTTAGACCCTGTATAGACATACACGATGGGGCTGTAAAGCAGATAGTAGGCTCGACATTAAGTGATGATATTCTTGACCTTAGTGAAAACTTTGTTTCGTCCAAGGGTTCAGCCTGGTATGCCAAAAAGTATAAAGAGGATGGAATTAAAGGCGCTCATGTAATAATCCTTAATTCCACAACAAGTCCGCTTAGGAAAGATTCCGAAGAAGAAGCGATAAGAGCTCTAAAGGCATATCCCGGTGGGCTTCAGATTGGTGGAGGTATAACGGCTGAAAATGCTCAATCCTTTATTGAAGCGGGTGCCAGCCACATAATAGTTACAAGTTATGCTTTTGCTGACGGTAAGATTAAATATGACAATTTAAATAAGCTTATTGATGCAGTTGGAAAGGAACACATAGTATTGGATCTTTCGTGCAGAGCTAAAGATGGTAAATACTATGTTGTTACCGACAGATGGCAGAAGTTTACTGAAGAAGAGGTGAATGAGAAACTTTTCGTTACACTTTCGATGTTCTGTGATGAATTCCTGGTACATGGAGTAGATGTCGAAGGTAAAGGGCAGGGAGTAGATGAGACTTTGATAAAGATTCTTGCTAAGGCCCAAAGATTATGCGATCTTCCTATAACTTATGCCGGAGGAATATCCAGTTACGATGATATTAAGCTTATTAATGAAGCTTCTGACTCAAGACTTTGTTTTACAATAGGAACTAAGCTTGATTTGTTCGGTGGGAATATTGAATATGACTACGTAAAAAGTATGTAGGCAGTAAATAATTATACAAAAAAGGACGCTTATATAAGCGTCCTTTTTGATATTTAAAGGATATCTCCTCTTTAATCAAAAAACCGTATTGCTAATTCTAAAATACACTAACTTTGTATAGATATATAAAGAAAAGGCACATCGTGTTGCTGATTAAAACATAAGTGCGAATCAGCTTCGACTTATAACTTTGTTACGTTTACGGCCTGAGGTCCCTTAGCACCTTCAACTACGTCGAACTCTACAGAAGCGCCTTCTTCAAGAGACTTGAAGCCTTCCATGTTAAGTCCTGAGTAGTGAACGAAAACGTCCTTGCCAGATTCATCACAGATAAATCCGTAACCTTTCTGATTGTTGAACCACTTTACAGTACCTTTGTTCATTTCGAAATCCTCCAAAAAAATATACGTTGCCTAGCAACAAATTTAGATTAGCACAATGAAGCGTAAAAGTAAAGAAATAATCCCTAAAATGGGGCATAGATATGCATAAAATTATGTATATTTGCTTTTTGAACGCAAAATGGGTTATAATACAAAAGTGTGTGCACTAATGGAGGGATTTTACGTGGAAGGTGAAAGTCGCAGAAAAGCTATTATCGATACGTTAAAGCAGTCAGACAAACCTTTGTCCGGCACCGAACTTGCAGGACAGTTAGGTGTTAGCCGTCAGTGTGTAGTTGGCGACATAGCACTGCTTCGTGCAACAAGTGAAGAGATTATTGCTACCAACAAAGGGTACATTTATAACCCTGCCTTTAAAAAGAAGAGAAATATAGCAACAATCAAGGTATGTCACAAGAGTGAAGATATTTTTGATGAACTTTGCACTATTATTGATTATGGTGGAAAAGTGCTTGATACCTCTGTCCCAAGCCCTGCGTATGGAAGCATTCGTGTTGAACTTCCTATATCCAACAGAATTGAAGCCAGCGATCACGCAGAAAAGTTTGTGGATGGCACATCAAAACATTTAAGTGAACTTTCAGGTGGAATTCATTTTCACACTATTGAAGCGCATGATGAGATAGCACTTATTCGAATTCAGAAAGCTTTAAATGAAAAGGGCTACCTTGCAAAGTAATTGGTTAAAAGAATGAAAAAAAGAAAGAGACGAATAAAGAAGCATTATACAGTATCTGTTACTTCTGATTATTCAAGCTTTAAAACTAAATACTACCGTTCTAGATTTAATATCTTCAAAGTTTGCATAAACTCGATGATTATTGCGGTTTTGGTTGCAGCGGCTATAACTGCATTTGAGTTTATACAGATAAGACGCATTGAAAAGGATATTGTGACATTTAGAGAAATTATCAGTGAGCAGAAAGACATGATTGATGAACTTAATGCACAGAAGGCTGAATTACAGTCACAAAACGAAGTATTAAATGCTACTATAGGAATTAAGACCGTAGAAGCCCAGGAAGAAGAAAGAATCATGGAAGAAAAGCATTATCCTAATTCTTTCCCTCTTACAGGTTCCGCATCTTATGTTGAACAGGATACGGAGGCTGAAAACTATGTTCCGATTGCGGTATTTGAGATGTCAGATATCTCTGATGTTGTTTCAGCTGCTGACGGTGTAGTAACAATGGTCAGAGAAGACACAAACTACGGAACATTTATTTCAATCGATCATGGAAACGGTTATGTCTCCATCTATAGAAATGCTGGAGAACCCAAGGTTATGGAGGGTGACGAAGTAGTTAGAGGATACATTCTTTTTATCGGTGGCGGTGATGGTTCACTACTTGGCTACCAGATTACCAAGGATGGAGAATACATTGATCCTATGACAATAATAGATATAAATGGTTAACATAACAAACGGAGATTAAAATGGGCAAAAGAACAAACGATTACGTAACTAATAGAGTAAACACAATTGTTGGAAAGGGAGTAACCTTTGACGGTGTGTTGGACTGTGGAAAAGAAACAGTAAGAATTGAAGGTATTGTAAAAGGTACCATTTATTCACAGGGAAATCTTATTATCGGTAACGGTGGCGTGGTAAACGGAACTATCAAGGGCACTGACATATTTGTTGGTGGCACTGTAAATGGCGAGATTTACTCGGTTGGACACATTGAAGTTAACTGTACAGGCGAGATTTACGGTGACTTATATACCAAGAGTCTTATTGTAGATGATAAGGGTATCTTTGAAGGTCGCTGCGATATGACAAGTGATATTTTAATTGACTAAGTTAAGAAGGAAAGAAGAAAAACTCCGGAATAATCCGGAGTTTTTTTATTTACCAATTCTATCAAATACTAAATCGTATCCATCGTTTCCATAGTTTAAAGAACGGTTTACACGGCTGATTGTTGCGGTTGAAGCACCAGTCTTTTCAGCAATTTCCATGTATGTATGTCCTTTCTTTAACATTGAAGCAACTTCAAAACGCTGTGATAAACTGAGTAATTCATTTACTGTACATAAGTCTTCGAAGAAAGAGTAGCACTCTTCTTTATTGTTGAGACTTAAAATTGCATCAAATAAATAGTCTACAGAATCAGTCTTTATCTTCATATTCATAACACTAGAACCTCCAAACTGTGTTCCCCACGAACAAAATGATTTTAGCATATTAAAGTCGTAAAGTAAAGAAGTAAATATATTAAGAATTGTGAAAGATAGTTAATTTGTCGTAAATATTCTTTTGCTATTGTTGTCATATCCAGAAAGTTTGAGTTAAGGCTGCAAATAAATACAGATAATACTTGAGAAGTAGTTTTCAATACTATAAAATGAATATAGTAATACTTTGAAACATATTTCGAGAGGTGATTAGATGAACCTGGATATCCAGAATCTGTTAGACAGTATTAATTCAAGCTTTGACAGGATGCATTACATAAGGAGCGAGGATGTGCCTTCCATTGACTTATATATGGATCAGGTAACAACCTTTCTCGACGAGGAACTTAAGCATAGTTCAAGAGTCATTAATGATGAAAAACTTATCACCAAGACAATGATCAACAACTATGCTAAGAATGATGTAATTCCACCACCAGTAAAGAAGAAGTACACCAAAGAGCATATGCTTATTCTCATTATGATGTATTACTTCAAAAGCTTCTTACAGATTAGTGATATAAAGGAGCTCTTCGATCCAATAAATGAAAAGTACTATGGTAAAGATACTGACTTTGGAATTGAAGAAGTCTACAATGATATCTTTAAGGGAGTTGGAAATCAGATTGATTCAATACATGAGGATGTAATGAAGAAGTTCGAAGCTTCTTTATCTGATTTTGGAGATGCTCCGGAAGATGAGCGCGAGTATTTGCAGTTATATTCTTTCGTATGCAAGCTGGGGTGCGATGTGTTCATTAAAAAACTGATGATTGAAAAGATTGTTGACAGCTTACGTGAACACAAAGATGACGTGGGAAGCAAGAATAAATAGCAAAGCGAGGATAAAAAGATGCAGGTTAGCGATTTAACTAATTATGGTTTTGATGTGGCGAGTGCCATGGAACTTTGTATCGATGATGAAGAAATCTACAAAGAAGTATTGGAAGCCTTTTTAGAAGAAGGTCGCGAGAAAATTCCGCTCTTTAATGAACTAATAGCCAACAATGATACCGACAGGTATATTATCGAAGTTCATGGACTAAAGAATGCAGCCAAGCAGGTTGGTGCAACCAAACTTTCGGATGAAGCCAAGGATAGCGAGCTTTCAGGTAAAGAAGGAAAACTTGACTATATTAAAGAAAAGAATCCAATGCTTGTTAATTTGTACCAGGAAACACTTGATGTGATTGCTCAGTTGTTTTAGTGATTAGGAGGAAACATGAAGCGCGATACTATACTTATAGTTGACGATATAGAAATTAATCGCCTTCTACTCGAAGAGATTTTTAAAGATTTATATAATGTAATTCATGCATCTAACGGAATCGAGGCATTAGAGGCAATAAAGAAAGATACGAATCGTATCGCAGCAATTATGCTTGATCTTGAAATGCCGGTGATGAATGGATTTGAATTTTTAAAGAAATTCATTCTTATGCCCGATGGTGAAAGGATTCCTGTTATTGTTGTAACCGTTGATGATACAAACAGTTCGCAGCTTAAAGTGCTTGATTATGGAGTATCTGATATCATTAAAAAGCCCTATAATCCACTTATCGTTCAGAAACGAGTAAAGAATGCCGTAAACCTTTTTGCATACAAGGAAGAGCTTGAGCACAAGGTAAGAATCCAGGGCTATGAACTTGAGGAAAAAGAAAGAGAACTCGACCGTATCAATGAAAGCCTCATTGATGCACTTAGTTCAATCGTGGAATTTAGAGACCTTGAAACCGGTGAACACGTTCAGCGAATTAAAGATTATACAAGAGTTCTTTGCTATGCTATGGTAGAAAAGTATCCTAATTGCGGTATAGACAAAGAGCAGATTGATTATATAGTAAGAGCTTCAGCGATGCATGATATAGGTAAGATTGCAATCCCCGATGCTATTCTTTTAAAACCCGGAAAGCTTACACCTGAAGAGTTTGATGTGATTAAAACTCATACTTTAAAGGGTGGCGAAATACTTGATAAGGTTGAACTTTTAAACAGCGAAGAGTATGTAAACTATTGTAGGAATATTTGTCTTTATCACCATGAAAAGTTTGATGGAAGAGGATATCCTAGAGGGCTTAAGGGAAACGAAATTCCGATAGAGGCACAGATTGTTTCTATTGCCGATGTATTTGATGCACTGGTATCCAAGCGAGTTTATAAGGATGCTTATTCGATCGAAGAAACAGTAGATATGATTAAGCGAGGAGAGTGCGGACAGTTCTCTGATGAAATAATGGATTGCTTTGTAAGTTCGCTTCCTGTGCTTAAAGAAATTGCTCTTCAGTCACATGGTTAAAATATAGCGAGTAGCGATGATTAGAATCATTGCTACTCGCTTTTTTATATTGTTCTTATTAATGATACCTCGCCACTTTTTAAGCTTCTTACTGAGCCGTCAGGCATTTTTACAATAAGACCGGCATCATCAGCGATGTCAATTGCATGAGCTTTACAGCTGATGCCGTTTTCTTCATAAGATATATCTTTACCAAGTATAATGCAATGTCTGCGATATTCTTCAAGATATCTTTTATCAGATAAATCTGCCATTTCTTTGGAAAAGCCGGCCGCAATCTTTCCGATTACTTCTTCTCTTGAAGGAAGAAGCTTGGAATCAATCATAGCAGCAAGGGAACCGGCACGAGACTTAATGTCATCGGGAAAATCTTCAGTAGTAAGATTTATACCAATTCCAACTATTACAGATCCTTTATTTACACCTGTTATGTGTGCTTCAGCAAGGATTCCTGAAACCTTCCTATTGTTTACATACAAATCATTTATCCATTTTATACCAACATTTACACCATATGATTCTTCAAGAACTTTTCTTGCTACAACCGCAGCCTTCGTGGTCGCATAGCTTGCAAGCATAAGCCCATCTTTAGGTGTAAAGAAATAGGACATATATATACCTGTATGGCTGGGAGAGTAGAAACTGTGTCCGCTTCGTCCTCTTCCCGCACTTTGGAAGTCGGCGACAAACAAACTCTCATAGATTCCCGCTTTATCAGCTTCCTCTTCAAGGAAGCGTCTTGCAGCAGAGTTTGTTGAATCAATCTCATCATAAGCAAAAACAGGCATGTTAGCATACCTGTTTATTGTTTCAATATTAAAAATAGTATTGTTGGTTGACATAATATCTAATAACCTCGGGTTAGTCTGCACTTTCTTTTGCCTTATCTTCTAAAGCTTTTAACAAAGTAGTAACGGCGTCGTAAATAAGATAGATGCCGATTGCTGCCAGAATCTTGTATGAAACGTACTCGCCGTGGATGTAGTAGGTTGTGTACGCCATATATGAAATGAAGATTCGAAGTATCGGAATGTGAAGCTTCTTGGGAATGGTGAGGCCATAAATAATGGCGATAATATCAACCATGAAGGAGTAACGCTCACGCATACTGGGAAGCAGATAAACAATGATTGTGCCGCAAGCCAGAACGGTCTCAAGAATTATCGTGTTGTTGATGCCGTTTTTGTAGCACTTTTTGAGTACATGATACATAAGGACCAAAAGAACGCATACGGTAAATACAACAGCTGCGCCGCTATAAAGGTCAATATAAGCGTCATTCATAAGAAGGTAGAAGATGTTTGGATAGTTAACTGAGATTCCACCATTCTTGCCACGACTTTGTTCAAGATAGATTAGAAGGCAGCTCTTTAAAGGGCGGCCGGCAATCCAAATAGGAATAATTTGAATTATGTAAACCAAAGGTACAAGGAAGAAATCTCTAAAACGTAACTTCTTTAAAAAGAACATAAGAAGTATAACCGGTGCAAAGAAAACGCTCTGAAGCTTGATTGAAAAAGCAAAGGCAAAGTAGAGCATTGTTTCAAAAGAATCTTCCTTCATAAGGTATAAAAATGACATTACGATAAAGAAGGTATAAATGGAATCGCACTGCCCCCACATGCTTGAGTTGGATACGATTGTGGGGGTAAACCAGACGATTGCAAATGGAATAAGCGGATTACTTGAAGGCCTTAAGTGCTTGGATGTTTTGGCAACTGCACCGGCAAGTAAAAGGTCAAATATTCCAGAAAAAATCTTGATTCCGTATAAGTTGTAAATAGGAAGTTTGGCAATGATATAGAGAACATACATATATAAAGGAGTGTAGTTGTACCATATATCACCTAAAGATTTAAAACCTTCAACACCAAGGATTCTTGTCCATTTCTCAAGAAATTCCGTATAGTCTCCGGAAATAAAATCGTAGAGCTTAACTCTAAGAACGATACCAAATAAGATAACTGCCGCGGCAGCAAGTATATCAAGAAGGTTGTATTCACGATTTTTAATTTTAATCTTTATGTCTAAATTCATTTTGGACTCCTAAAATGCTTGTAAATTACCAAGATATTATACAATACAGGCAACAAAAAAGGAACCCCGAAGGGTTCCTGTAAACTTTAAGATATTTTTAATTATAAGTCTCAAACAAGCCGCCGAGAAGGTTGTTGTTGCTGCTGTTTGCACTTCTGTCGTAGAAACCGCCGGACGTAAGAGCACTGTTAGCGGAGTTGTAAAGTAAAGACGCTTTGGATGATGTTGTGTCACCAAAAGATCCGTTATTGGTAAATACACTCTTTAAAGCTGAATCTGAAGCAGCTGTAAGTTTCTTTTCATCAACTGAAAGAGTATTGTCTGAATTAATCGTAATTCCGACGCCCTTTAAAACATCAGCATTAACATATGTGTTGTTTGTAAGTGATTTGGCCTGCTTAATGATAGAAGAGTTTGAAGAATTCTCGGCTGATTTTATAAGTGAATTGTAACTGTCAGCGAACTCTTTAACAGATGTCTTAAGCTTGTCCTTATCACCACTGTCGATCAACTTATTATTTATAACGGAAACGCTCTGCTTAAGGTCAACAGAAGAAGACTTAACCTCGGATAAATTCTTGGTATCCTTTACATTGGCGTTTTTCTTAACCCATTCTGAAGATTTGGCATTGGGCGTTTTGGAATAGTAAGCCTTTAAAAGTTTACCATAGCTTCCGTTTTTAATGCTGCTATATTCAGATGAAAGAGCTGAAGTAATCTGATTGGCATCATTAGATGTATTGTTAAATAATGATGAATAATCAGTTTTGGGTGTAATACGGATACTCATTTTATCCTCCTTCCGATATTTCTGTAAAACTATAAAACAACAATTTGTGACTTCAAATTCCACTCAAATACTATATATTGTGTATTAATGTATTATTAAAACCAAATTGTAGTTTTCGCATAACTATTATAACTCATCGTTTAATCGATTAAAAGCCCGAGTTTTAGGGTATACGTAGGTTTACTATACTAATTGTGATAGGACCATTAGCTTCTATTGTATAGAAGTGATTACGTCTTAAAATGATAGTTTCGTTAAGCCCTCTGGTCAAATATCCTATTTCAAAAGTTTCTTTTGTATCAACATCTGTGAATACCAGATTAGTATCGTATTCAGAGTATACACTTACCTTACCAAATATAGGATTGATCTGTGTTCCCATAGGCTGATTGTATGCATCCGGTGAAAGCGTATATGTATGATTAGTCTTAAAACTAAACCAGGCAAATATGGAAACAATCAATATAAGGCAAAGGCTGCTAAGTAAGAATACCTTCTTTTTCAATACTATCTCCCCCCTTAAAGTCAAATATAGTTATGAGAGTATAATAACTCTGGAGCAAAAGAAAAAGGCATTATTTTGTATTAAGATTGGATTATCTTTCTGAAATTGTCTGATTTGCAGATGAAATTTAGAAAATTTTTTAAGGGCTAAAATGGCGTGGTTACTGGAGTTGAAGACCACGACCCTAAAAATGGCAAAATAATTTTTGTTTTTGTGTTGACAATTAATTCAATAGATGTTAATATTCATCTTGCTTGAGAGATAGCGGACGCGGAAGTGTCGGAACTGGCAGACGAGCAAGACTAAGGATCTTGTGGCTATTGCAGTCGTGTGGGTTCAAGTCCCATCTTCCGCACGTAAAAAAGCAGGTCGATAGACCTGCTTTTTTTGCGTGCGGAAGATGAGATTTAATTCTTTCACGAAAGTAATACGCAGTCGTCTGGGGCGAGTGCGGTCCAGTGGACCTTTTTCTTTATCCACCTCACCCCATCTTCCGCACATGTCAAAGTGGTTGACCCTGGTTGGCCCCTTAGCTAACCGACTTTAGACAAAGCATTTTCTTTGTTGAAGTTATCCCAGAGATCTCCGATTTCATTTAAGAACTCTTTATCTCTTGAGAATGTGTAGTGTTCTAAACTTGATAAATATCTCTTTGCTCAGCAATATCTAGGGTCTCTTCATAAGGTCGCCCTTATAGATTAGGATAGGAGAACTCCCATGGAGTAAATGTTGTGCTACCATTATTGACAAATATGGCGTGTGCTGGTGGATTTCAATTTAGCCAATTAGAATTTTCTGCTGTCTTAAAGGCGGATATTTTATTTCGTCTTTTTCTATTGATAAAAGATAGGTAATGTGTTACCTTAAATAAAGTAATATATTACCTATCGGAGGACGTAATGAATTTAAAGGAAGTAATTAGAAGTGATAAAGTGAATTTTACAGGCATTGAATCATCCTATTTTCTGTTGGGATTGCTAAGTGCCTTTGAGAACAGATTTCAGGCAATGGCGGACAGTACTATGAAAGAAATTAGTTGGAAACAGTTTTTTGCAATCATATGTATCAACTTGTGCAAAACGCCTCCTACAGTTAAGGAGTTAGCGGAAATCATGGGTAGCTCTCATCAGAATGTGAAACAAATATTGTTGAAACTGGAGAAGAAGGGGTTTGTAATTATTTCTGTGGATGAACAGGATAAGAGGAAGCAACGGATTGAACTTACGCCATATTGCCAAGAGTTTTGTGAGAAAAACGATGAAATGAGTACGACGCTTTTGAAGAGAATGTTTGAAGGAGTGTCTGAGAATCAGTTACAGACTACTATACAGACCATTGTGCAGATTGAGGATAATTTAAAATTGATTTAAGGAGAAGAAGAGATGAAGGCTTTGATAATTTATAAAAGTAAAACAGGGTTTACAAAATGGTATGCAGAATTCATTGCTAAAGAAGTAGATGGCAATCTGATGGATTTTAAGGAAGTTACAGCTGAAATAATGTCTGGATATGATGTGGTTGTTTATGGTGGCGGGTTGTATGCAGGAATGATAAATGGATATAAAAAAGCGAAAGAGATATTTGAAAAGAGTTCAGCGAACAGGTTTATTCTGTTTGCAACAGGTGGAACGCCTAATGAAGCCACAAAGGAGATTGAGGAGGTTTGGAAGAACAATCTGTCAGCAGAAGAATTGCAAGCTATCCCTCATTTTTATATGCAAGGTGGAATCTGTTATGAAAAAATGTCATTTTCGAATAGGACAATTATGAAAATGATGTCTAAAGTGATGGATAAAAAGAAGGATAAGGACAGCGCAGAAGAAGGTTTTGCACAGGCAATAAAAAGTTCCTATAATATTACTTCCAGTGAATATGCAAAACCACTTATTAAGTGTTTATTAGAAGGATAGTGGATAGTATGAAGAAAGTAATCAGGTTAGCGGTCATATTTTTATGCATTGTTTTTATAGGAGTAGTTGGATTCAAAACATGGAGTGCAAAGCTTGTAAAAGAAGCTAGGGAACTTGAGGATGTTTTCATAGATTTATCTAAAGTAGAAGACGGGACTTATGAAGGGCATAGTGAACTTGGTCCGGTTATTGTAGACGTGAAAGTAACAGTGAAAAAGGGTAGAATAACTGAAATTGAAATTGTAAATCATCAAAATGGACTGGGACAGTCAGCAAATGTGATTGTTGATGAGATGGTAGATAAAAATACATATGATGTGGATGCTGTTAGTGGAGCAACTGTTTCAAGTGAGATTATTATGAATGCGGTTAATAACGCTTTGCAGAAAGGGTCGAAGTGAGTGGAGGAGAAAATGAAAGGATATTTACCCATTATAGTAAAATATAGCCCTATTAGAAAGTTGGCGATAATTCCTTTTGAAAAGTCTCCGGATACCATTTATAGAGGTTTCGAACTGCAATATATTGATGGAGAACCATATGGAGTGGGATACCGAGTGCTTGCGTATCGAAATGATAACTATGTAGATGTATATGATGATGTGGCATTGAATTTTAACGAAAATGAAAAGTTTAATGTTGTTGAGAATGGATTGCATAAACATATTCAGACTCCAATTAACAATGTACAGTTTTGTAAAGAGAATGATAATCAGCTTATTAGCTTTCAGTTTGTTGATATACATGATAGAAAAATATCAGTGCATATTGAGGAAAAAAGTAAGAAAAAGTCAAAAGGGATGAATTTGTTGGCACCCATTGGAATTGGTTCCAAGGCACCTGAATATCTACCGGTATTTTTTTTGTACGACTTTGATTTCATACGCAAAAGTAAATCCATTGTTGCTTGCACCATTGACGGCAAGGAAATTACAATAGACAATTTTCCAATGCCAATGAATGGTCAGGCAAGATTATATGCCAGATACAGTAATGAATGTGAATTGCTAGAATTTGCGAATACAAGTATTATGGAACTGCAAGAAATTGAGCTGAATAATGAGAATACTTATTGGGATGGTAATATAGAGTATTTCTTTGACTATAAAGCTGATTTAGAGAAGGTGAGGGTACATTTGGGTGAAGATAATGTACACATATTCTTTAGTGGTGGATTGAGTTTGGATAAACCTTGTGCCGGTCAATTTACAATTAATCCGAGAGAACAAATGGGTTATGTACAGGGAGAATATAGCGTTCAGTGTGAAAATAATACATTAATATTTAAGATGACTCCAATAGATGGATGGATATCAAAACCCAATAGTTTTATTACACGTTTAATTTTAGGTAAGAACTCTGTTTTTTGCGCTTGGAGTAAAAAATATAGTTATGAAGCTATTATTGATTTGGCTACCAGAAAGGTAGAAGCATATTGGAAAAACGGAAATCTGAAATAAAAATGTGAGAAGTTATATCAT
>JAKSRS010000020.1 GCA_024403515.1 Lachnospiraceae bacterium | reverse complement strand
ATATATGGAATACTCGCTTCGGATTATTTGCAATGATTTTTAGTTTGCTACATTGATCAAGACCTTCGCAGAAATGCGAAGGTCTTTTTGTATTCAATGGGCCCAATGGTTGTATCCATAGGCATTTTAGGGGATTTGAATAGCGGTAAAAGAAGTAAAAAGTGTATAAAGGATTTAAGCAGCGGGCATAATTATAATATGTTAAGATTAATGATTTTGTGTGATGAAGTGTGTTGACATCTTACAAAACGAGATATAAAGTAAACTTAAGAAATATACCGCAAAACGTACGAAAAGCAGATGATATGATTGCATGTTTTTATAGTGGGGTAGCAGGATGAAGAAATCTAAAAAGATAATATTTATAATAGCAGGGATTTTTTGTGTCATTTTTGCAATGTGTTTTCTTCTTTTTAGGACACTGAACAAGTATACAACGGTTCTTAGAATAAACTGGGGAATAGAATTGCCTCAAGAAGGTGCGAAAGATATTTTCGGGTATTCAACGCCAAGCTTTCATGGGGATGGTGTACGTTATCATGTGATAGATTACCCGGTTGAAAAAGGGGGCCAAAGAAGGCAGAACACAGCCTTGAAACTGGAGAATATTTTCCTTGATGCCAAGCCCTCCACTATAGAGCAAGTTGAAAGAGTCAAAGAGATAATAGAGCAAATTGATGTGAATGACAATATGATTCCAGAGTGGGAAAAGTGCAAACTAATTTATCTAAAAGAAAAAGACGGCTCGGAGCTGTTTCTGTTTTACTTAGCTGAAACGAGTACTGTTTACGTGGTCGAAGATTTCAGGTAGGACAAGAAAGTGAACCGGGGGGACGGGGTTAGTGGCTCATTTTTGCACAGGCAAAAATGAGCCACTAACCCCGTCCCCCCGGTTCACTTTCCCCGTCCCCTTGGTCCATTCACATATAAATACTACCATTTTGGTAAACTTTCTGATACAATTCAAGCAAACAGAGCATGGTAAATGAACGCAATGTTTAAATGGGGTATATATTGATCGTTTGGAGAAGGACTATGCGTAAAGACATATTTCAAACTTTGTTAGCAAACTGGAACCGTCATATTGAACTTGATTCAATGTTGACAGATAGCAAGGTTGACCTTACTGAAAAGATGCTTATAGAACGTTCCAAAGAACTTCAGCGCCTTTATTTGGAGAATAATGAGCTGATTTCAGAGTTCGAAGAGGCACTTTCTAAAACTAAGGATGAGCCGTGGACACCTGAAGAAGCTGACTACATTTATGAGAGTACCATGGAAATGTATTATGGGGATTTTGATGATCTTCATCTTATGAAACTTCTTCTGGAAACCCTTATTGATTACTACAATAAGAATAAGGACTTTTCCAAACTAGTTAATCTGTTTGCAGTTCGTTTTTATCATAATATCGAAGTACTTGACCGATTTACAAGAAAGGTAGATCCGCAGAGTGTCGTAGAGGATGCGGCAGCAGTACTTGGATATCGTGCTTTCTATAATCAGCTTACATTGGAAGCAAGACGTAAAGTCTTTGTTATTTACTATAATCTTTGTGTAGTAGGTATGGATGCCAATAAGATTGACATCGATACATCGTGTTACTATCTTCAGGAAATGCTAATGTTCTATAAATCGCCTATGGTTCAGGCGCTCGATAGAGAAGACGAAAGAATATCTTCAATGCCCGAAAGAACGGTGAAAGAATGGCTTGAATTTCATAAGCATTTAAAAGACGCTTCTGAGGAAACCAGGAAATATTTCACTGAAACAGCAGACAGGGTATATGCAGAAGAAATGAGTCTTGGTAAGAAGGATTACGAAATTTCTTATGAAACCTACGGAGCTCACGTAGCTGTTATGACCAACAGAGGGGAAATAACACCCGAAGAAGGTTTTGATCTTTTAGCCAAATATTACGTGGATAGAAGAGACTACCTGATGAAAAGCGGCGGCTTTGACCACCAGAAACTGGTGGATATGTCGTATGAATATATGGACTATCTTTACTTCTACATGAATACGCCACAGCTTCTTCTTAACTGGATAGAAACCTACAGTATTCCACGTGAGAAGACTTTAGCTCAGGCCAAGATGTATCTTAGCGATTTGCACCGTATGTGGAATGAACTTTATGCAAACCTTCCGGGACCATTTTTAGATGGTTTTATTCACGATGCCTGCTTAACAATTATAGCAGTAGACGACGATGAAACCTTGCAGCTAGAGTGGCTTGAAAAGTTTCTGGTTAAAAGAGATATACCTACTTATATTCATTCTGTCATGGTGTCGGATTTTACCAGAGTACTTGCTACTGATATGCTTGAAAACCAGCCTGAATTATTTGAAGGAGTCTGGGGCTATAGCGTAGACGAAGTTGTTAAGAATAAAGACGAGATAATTGACTATATAACTAACGCAGCTCTTTACCATGATATAGGAAAGACTCGAATAGGAAATGTCATTAACACTCAGACCCGTAAGATAGATGACTTTGAGTTTGAAATAATAAAGAGTCATCCAAGTGAAGGAGCGGCACTTTTAGACAAGGTTCCGATTCTTCTTAAATATAAAGATGTTATTTTAGGTCATCACAAGGCTTACGACGGTTCATTTGGTTATCCTGCTGACTTTGATAACACCAAATCAGAAGTCAGACCTGTTATTGATCTGGTTACAATCTGTGACTGCCTGGATGCAGCAACAGATCATCTTGGTCGTAATTACTCCAACACTAAAACCGTTGCGGATGTTTTTGAAGAAATATATGAGCAGCGAGGAAGCAGATACAACCCCTATATGGCCGAATATCTTTATAAGGCTCAAAACTTACAGAAAACCTTGGATACAATGGCAACCCGAAACCGAATCAGTAAGTACATGGATATCCTTAAGGCCGCCAAAAGTGAGTTTGATTTAACCAGGACAGACTAATATTTTTAATAGATTCAGCGGTATCGCAACCTTACGTTGACACATTGTAAACTCGCCTTGGTAGATTGATACAGACATTTTAGGTATAAATGACTTATCAATTAGAAACGAGGATGTGTACATGAGAAACAACAAGGTTAAAAAAATCACTATTATTGTGTCGTTTGTGGTTATTATTTTAGTGGCTGCAGGAATCTCTTTGGGGATTTTAAATTATCGAACAAACCGCTTGGCGGACGATTATACCTTTATCTATAATGACGAGAGATACGCGACGCCGGTTTTTTTAGATGACGTAGACGTCATAAAGCAGGATATATCATGCGGCTATGCAGTTATAGAAATGTTCGCAGCCTGGGTCGGTAAGGACATTACAGAAGAAAGTCTTTATAGTGAGTATGGAAAAGTCGTGACTTCAACGGGAAAGTCCTTTTGCCGTGAAATGAACAAGCAGTTTTCAGACCACAAAACAACAATGCACAAATATTTGTCTGATACCGAGCTGATTGAAAAGGTTTATACGGCCCTTTCAAACGGTTATCCGGTACCATTTGAGTGGGCGGCTAAATATGAAGACGAGTGGACATTACACTATTCACTAATAACAGGAATGGATATTGCGGGCGACAAGGTCATTATCGCAAACCCCTATGGCTATTATGAAGAGATTTCCATCGATGAATTTGTCAAAAGAACGACTTATGAAGCATATTCGGACATGCCATTATTTATAAAACTGGCATTTGCGGTTGGAATCTTTGAAAAGAACACTATATTTGTAGTTGAATAGTGGATATATGAGGAATAATGATTAGAGCGTGGTTGCATTTGAAATGTTTTATTTCAAATGCAGCTACGTTTTTTTGTTGACAAAAAAGATTGGATATTATATAAACATATTTATATAAACGCGTTTACATAAAAGAAAGGGAACTATATGGGCAGAAAGACGCAAATTTCCAAAGAAACCATGTTGCAGGCTGCATACGAGATACTTGTAGAAGAAGGGTATTCGATGGTAAACATTAAAACCGTTGCTTCCAGGGTAGGATGCTCGACACAGCCGATTTCATGGCAGTTTGGAAATATGTTAAAGATGAGGGAAGAACTATATAAGTACTCAATGGAAAAACTGTTTGAAGGGCTAAATGCAAGACTTTCTAAACTAAATGCAGTTGAAGCATTTTTTGAAACAGGAAAGATATACATATCCAATGCCATAGACCATCCTAATGTCTTTAAGTTTCTTTGTGTGGATGGAGCAAATGATCTGAGCATTAAGGATAGAAGCTTCGAGTCGCTTCTGGGGGATGAATTCATTAAAGAAATGCTGTCCAAAGAACTGTCGTTACCAAGAGAAAAAGTAGACAGGATAGTGGCGGACGTCGTCATCTACACGCACGGTCTTGCAACAATGCTACTTTGGGACTCTTTTCTACTGGATAGAAAAACTGCTTTTCAGATGATTTATGATCAGGGCGTCATGTGCTTTACAAAATATGGCGTTGACGCCGAAAAATACATAACCAAAACAGGAGAATAAATAAAAATGATTTTATTAATAGACACAACCAAAGAGGGTCTTGGAGAAAGGGTATTAAAAAGACTGGATTCTGAAAACGAGAACTCCTCTATTGTATATGTTGATGCAAGCAGATTAAATATATCTCATTGCCTTGGGTGCAATTATTGCTGGCTTAAAACACCGGGTGAGTGCGTTGTAAAAGACGACTACGAACCATTGCTTAAAAAGATTTCTAAAGCCGACCAGGTATGGCTCGTTTCGGATACTAAGTTTGGCTTTGTTACATATGCTACCAAGAATATTGTTGACCGATTAATGCCACTATTTACAATGAACCTTCATATGGTTGGAAAACAGATGAGACATATAACACGATATAAAAAGAACCCTGACTGGGGAGTGATTTTTTCAGGTGATGGCGACAAGGAGTATCTGGACAGATGGTGCGAAAGACTTGCCATCAACTTTGCGGGTAAGTCACTGGGCGCCTACGATATCAGCAATCTTGAGGAGGCAACAAAATGCATGTAGTAATAATAAATGGAAGTCCAAGAGTTGAAAAATACAGCAATACTGAGAAAATAATAGATGCTTTTTCAGAAGGTCTCTCTGAAATGGAAGTAGAGTTTGAAAGATACGCAATCTCGGATAGAAACATTTGGGAAAAGGCGAGGGATGCATACGTAAATAATACGAAAATCGTAATTGCGCTTCCGTTGTATGTTGAGTGCATCCCGGGACTTTTACTGGAATTTCTTGAAACTTTACCTAAAAAGGATTCGAACACACAGGTATCATTTATACTTCAAAGTGGATTCGCTGAGGCGAGTCAGTTAAGATGTGGAGAAGCGTTCTTGGAAAAACTTGTAAATTACCTGGGAGTAAGCTACGGTGGAACGTTAGTAAAAGGAGATAACTTTGGCATCAGATTGTCATCCGGCGAAGCTTTGCTTAAGCAGACATCCCCTTATAGGGAGATGGGCAAGGTATATGTGAGTGAGAATGGATTTAACTGCGAGCAAGCTCGAAAGTTTGCAGGACCCGAGTATTTTCCTTTATATATTCGCCTGATGTTACAGTTTATTTTTAAAACTTTTGCAAAAAAACGCTTTCTTGAGGCAGCAAAGTCCTGGGGAGCCGATAAACCTTTGGAATACAGACCATGGAACATAAATTAAAGGATTTCAATGAGTATCTTAAACTTGCAGCTTCAGTTAAGTCGGACAAGTATTACATTAATATGATGATTGCATGGTATTTCGCAACTGCTCTTGCCAAGCAATGGGACAGTACGGTTAAGTTCATAGAAAATAACACACTGGATGTTTGGGTTCACAATAAGACTATTCAAAAGGCCAAAGAAAGTTTCAGAATAACTCCTGAACAGAAGATATACTTAAACAGTCTAAGGCGCTAAAAAAAGTTTCGCAGAAATGCGAGGCTTTTATTATGAATCTTGCCCACTAAGTGGTTAAAGGGTATACTGTTCTTATAATTAAATATAGATTTTATTATCATATTATTAGGGAGCAAGAAGAATGGAAAAGATTTATTGGCACCTGCCGGGGCTGTGTCATTATGGACTGTTGAACCATGTCCTTTTTGATACTATGAAAAAATTTCCACAGATGTTTAAGGAAGGCTATGAGATTGGCTCGGTTTATGGAACCTTTCCCTGTGCCATCTGGAACGGTGGACGTAACATCTTAGACGGATTTTCTAATAAGCAGGAAGTTGAGAAGATAATCAAGTCATACAATGACCTTGGAATACCTGCACGATTTACCTGGACTAACGTAATGCTTGAAGAAAAGCATGTCTATGATACCTACTGCAATATGATTATGAAAGTAGGCGATAATGGCTTTAATCAGGTCCTTGTAAACAGTCCGATACTTGAAGATTATATTCGTACAAACTATCCTAACTACAAGGTACTTTCGTCTACAACTAAAAGAATTGTTAGTGTAGACAGACTCATGGAAGAGTTGTCCAAGGACTATTATCTTGTGGTGCTTGATTATGATTTCAATCACAACGATAAAGTTACCGAAAAGATTCTTCCCTACGCTGATAAGATTGAGATTCTTGTGAATGAGACCTGTCAGGCGCACTGTCCCAACAGATCAGCTCACTACAGGGAAATATCCAAGTATCAGCTTGAATTTGACGCAAGAATCAGATTTATCTGCACAGATCCTTCGCCTGAGAAGAGAACCTTTAAAGGCGCGATGAAAAGACCTGGCTTTTTATCAAATGCTGACGTTGAAAAGTACGCTGCTATGGGCTTTAAAAACTTTAAAATAGTTGGCCGCGGTGAAGGCCAGCAGTTTTATATTGATTCTTTAATCTATTATCTTGTAAACGATGAGTACAAGGATTTTGTCCGTAAATATATAGAAGCCACAATGACCAAATTACGAGGTGGCCCAAAGGAGAAAATGTGACAAAAAGTGACGTGAATTCACCTGAAAAAAGACAAGGGTATAACAGCATAGATGTGTTTAAATTTCTAATGGCATTTGCTGTAATAGCAATTCATACAGGTGCGAATTTACATACTCCAAATCGTGATTTAAAGAATGCTTTGGGTATAGTCTTAAAAATGGCTGTACCCTTTTTCTTTATGTCTACAGGATACATTCTTTATCCTAAAATAATTTGTGAAGATGTTGAAAATGCCGGAGATACTTTAAAAAACTATCTTCTTAAAATCATACGCATGTATGTCACTTGGACGCTTATCTACACCCCGCTTGAAATATATAACAACATAAAAATCGGCCAGCCAATATTTAAAGCCATCGCACTTTACATTAGAAGCTTTTTATTTGTCGGCAGCTGGTACAATTCCTGGCATTTGTGGTACCTTCTGGCAACGATTTATGCCATATCGGTGATTCTTTTATGCAAAAGAAAGAGACTCATCCTAGTAAGCCTTTTGGGTCTGATTCTTATGACTTTTACGGATTATATTGTCGGTTATAGGGGTGAAATAGCTGCAAGCATTTTCTTGATTAAAAAACTTTTATACTATACCGTTTCGGACGGCAGAATTTTTAAGGGCTTAATCTATATTCCTATCGGAATGTGTATTGGTAAAATTTCAGACAGAAAGGCCAAATACAGGCTCGTGGCAGCAGTAGCCTTAGTGGCGGGATTTTTACTAAATATGTTCATTAAGTCCCCTATTATAAGTGAATATGCCCTGATAGTATCGTCAGTAGGATTTTTCTATCTTGTGACAGATATTAATCTTAAGGACAGTGAGATTTATCGTATTCTCAGAAAGATGAGTACAACAATATATTTCATACATATGTATGTGTTTACAATCATTTCTTTAGTCTTGTACTCAGAGATTCAAAGAGGCCTTTTGATGTTTTTAATAACATCTTTGATATCGCTTATCATAGCGCTTGCCTTATGTTATGCGGGAAATTCCAGGTCCAAAGGGAGGGATGTAATTGTCCAAAGTTTGCAGGATAAATGATGATATATGCTATATTGAAGGCTATGAAAGTCCCTTGTCATCGGATATTGCCCTTATAAGAAATGAAGATTCAACCTGGCTTTTTGATGTCGGAATGGGACCTGAAATTATAAAGGATTTGTCAGGATCCTATAAAGTCGTTCTTTCGCACTTTCATCCTGATCATGTTGGAAATATCGAGAAGGTAAAATGTGATAATCTTTATGTTTCCAAAGAAACCTTTAAACATATTCATGTCGGAGAGATTGTTGAAAGTGACTTATATTTTGGAAATATCCATATATTCTTGCTGCCTTCAAGCCATGCCAAGGGTTGCCTTGGGCTTGAAGTAGGTGGTGAATATGCTTTTTTAGGTGATGCCTTGTGCCCTAAGTTTAAAGATGGAAATAGAATATACAATGCCCAGTTACTTAAGACTCAGATCGATCTTTTGAAATCTTTAAAGGCTAAGTATGTTTTATTAAGCCACGAGATGGGAAGTATAATTGATAAGACTGAAAAGATATCTGAACTTGAAAGTATCTATAAAATGAGAAATAAAGACAGCTTTGAGATTGTGTTTTAAGTTGACCCGACTCGACTAATTCACAGGCCGGTGCATTAATAAATTAAATAATACTCTGCTTTGAGTGTAAAAAGACTATCTGTATTGGTATGTATCCTTATCCGATGTTAAGGAATAAAAGACACATATCCACTAAAGATAGTCTTTTTTGTAACTATTTTTTAATTCAATTTTCGTAGTATTTGTTGTGAATAGGTGGAAAAGGTGACTTAATTATGCGACTAAAGGACCTGTTGATATCACAGCAGATTATTATACAACTGAAATTTTCAGATCAGGGGATTGAATTTAATTCTACTGTTATAGATAAAGCAAGCGAGGGAATCTACGTTTCAAGCTACGCTCATAATGGTGAGGCGTTAACGCTTTCAATTGAAAACAACAGTAATGTACAGTGCAATCTTTTTGCGGATGATCCGGAAAGCGGACGACGCATTTCGTGGAGAAACATTAAAGTCGAAACTGTTAAAAGAGGGGGCCAGACTTTATATCATTTAAAAACGGGAGCCTTCAACAGTATTTCACGTCACGATGACCGAAGAGATCACGAGAGGATAACAATACGAAGACAGGCACAGATTTACGATCAGGTGAATGACCACTATATTGACATAATGGTTTATGACATCAGCGACAACGGCATTTCTTTTTACGCGCCGGTAAGCTATGTTCCTTCGTCGGGAAATATAAGAATTTATTACAAAGACAGTGTTGATGATAAAAACTATAATCTTAAGGTTGATTGCCAGATTGCAAGAACCGAAAAGAAAGCCGGCACCGTATTTTATGGTTGTAGGCTCCTAGGTGAGAACAGAGACTTTCTAGCCTATGGCTTACTTAAAAAACTTCGTAAAAAATATGCGTCAAAAGAAGAACAGGAGGCATTATCCGACTAATCAGCTGCTGATTGAATGGAAAATTTATATGTTAAAAAGAATAAGGAAAATAATTATTGCATCTTTAGCTGTTGCCATTTTGTTTTCTTCTTTGACAAAGCTTAGATCCTTTGCCGATGAGGCAAGTGATATTGAATTTGATAATAAAACTGTTACAGTCGGTTACTACCAGAATGAAAATTTTCAGGAGGGGGCTTTTGAAGGTGGCGTAAAGTCAGGATATTCTTATGAATACCTTCAAAAGGTGGCATCCTATACAGGATGGAAATATGACTATATTTATGGCTCATGGACAGATATCTATGATGCTTTCATAAATGGCGATATAGACCTTTTGGCAGGGCTTGGATACTCTGAAAGCAGACTTTCTGACATGTACTATCCTGATTATCCGATGGGCTATGAAAGCTACTACATTTATGCAAATTCAGCAGATGATTCAATAACTACTGATGCATCAACACTAAATGGTAAGTCAATTGGAACTATCAAGGGCCTTATGGAAAGTGTCCTTTCAGGCTGGCTTCATGAAAAGAGTATAGATGCTAAGATTATAGTTTATCCTGATGTTTCTAACCGTGATGATGCATTGGAATCAGGAGAAATAGACGCTTTTATCGGTGAAGGCTCATCTGTTAGTGCAAAGGCTTGTATAACGCCATTGATTAAGGTTAAAAATGTGAACATGTATCTTGGGGTTTCCAAGAAAAGAAGAGACCTTTTAGACGAATTAAATTTTGCACTTTCAGAACTTGATAATAGAGAACAGTACTATGTTTACAAATTATCTGAAAAGTACTTTAGCGCAAGTGCAATAAGCGTTCATGTATCACCTAATGAGGTTAAATGGCTACAGGAGCATGACTACATAATAAGAGTAGGCTACATGGAGAACTTCCTTCCCTACTGCGGCACAGCAGCAGATGGAAGCCCGACCGGAATTATGGTTGATATACTAAAGGCTTCTTTTGCCAATTTAAAAGTCGATAAGCCAATCAGATTTGAATACTATCCATATGAAAGTACTCAGGATATGATTGACGCTTTACATATGCATGAGATAGAACTTCTTTTTCCTATCTCAAATGATATTTACTATATTGAGCAAAATGACCTTTTTCATTCCGAGGATGTCATCACATCAGCGATGAACTTTGTCTATCTTGATGATCTTGAAGAAGCCAAGGAAAAGCCACTTGCAATAAATCGGAACAATGAAATTCAGTATGAGTACGCTGCAACCCACTTTCCCAATGCGACCATTGTCTATTTTGATTCAGTTGATGAGTGTTTGGAATCAGTAGCAAAGGGTGAGGCAGGCGGAGCCATACTTAGTGGACTTAGAGCAAGTACACTTTTGATGGAAGCGGATTTTAGTAAGTTAAGCTACATCGAACTTCCTTATACAACTGTTAAATGCTTTGGCGTGAGTACCTTCCATAAGGGCATACTTCCACTGATTAATCAGGCACTTGGAACCATGGATAATGATGCTGCCATGACCTTTACCTATAAATACATAGGACATGCCAATGACTATAGTTTAAAAGAATTTATAAGAAGACATTCTTTTGCCATATCATTAGCGATTTTTGCAATGCTTTCGGCCATGGTGGTTTCTTTGGTTTTAATTATTTCCAAGCATCACCGCCAGAAGCTTTATTACCAATTTGCCTACAAAGATACACTCACAGGCTTATATAACCGTCGATCCTACGATGAAGATTTAGGTAAATTTAGTAAATCAATTCCTGAAAATCTTGTTTGTGTGTCCTTGGATTTAAATGGACTTAAAGGAGTAAATGACAACCTTGGCCATGTTGCCGGAGACGAACTTATTTCGGAGGCAGCAAGATTAATCAAGGAGACAATGGGAAAATACGGACGAGTCTATAGAACCGGTGGAGACGAGTATTTTGCTATTTTAAGGGCATCTGCCGAGGATATGGAAGACTGCAAGACGATACTTGATAATCTTTGTGAAGAGTGGAAGGGTGCGTATAGTGATAAAATGCGCATCTCGGTAGGTATAGCTTATAAGTCTGATGTTGAAGACTTGACGGATGTTATGGATATATGCAAACTCGCTGATAAGCGAATGTATGAAGCTAAAGCAGAATACTACAGAGTCAATAATATTGAAAGGCGCCGAGGTTAGAACAGCATAAAGTTAAATAAGCGCAAAGTAATTCCACAATACTTTTTAGAAGCAATGCTGACTGGAAAGGATAGCGATTGAATAGTCCAAAGAAAGAGCGCAAAGCTAGAAAACTAACTCCATTAAGAGTAATTAGCTACACCGTCGCAATTATTATAGTTGCGATGGCTCTTGATATGTTCATTCTTAGCCACTTCAACAGCCGAAATGCGACAAAGACAGCGACTCTTTTATTAAATCAGGTTGACAGTATCTTAAAAGACAATTATGAAGATGAGCAGAATCTGATAGCAACACTAAGGGATGAGTATATTGTAACGGCCAAGACTGTTGCTTATATTTTGGAAACAAGGCCTGAGGCTGAAAGCTGCATCGAGGAATTGAAAAAGATTTCTCAGATGATGAAAATTGATGAGATAAACCTCTTTGATGAAGAGGGTGTGATCTATGCCGGAACAGAGCCTAAATACTATGGTTTTTCTTTTGACGCAGGTGAACAGATGGCATTCTTTAAGCCTATGCTTACAGATAGAAATCTTTCACTTTGTCAGGATGTTACCCCCAATACTGTTGAGGGTAAGAGTATGATGTACGCCACTTCATGGAACGAAGATAAGACCATGATGGTTCAGATTGGTATTGAGCCTGTAAGACTTTTGCAGGAACTTAAGAAAAATGAAATTGAAAATGTCGTAGATAATATGCCTGCATACGAAGGTGTAAATATCTATGTTGCAGATAAAGAAAGCGGTTATATTTACGGAACTACTAATAAGCCGAGGCTTGGCGGTGATATTTATGACACAGGCCTTAGATGTCCCGAAGTGGATGAGGAAACAGAAACACTTACACTTGATGGGTTCAAAAACTATGCGCGTGTCAGATTAGTTGGCGATTACATAGTCGCTGTTACTTATTCAACCCAGTCCAGCCTTAACAACTTTGCACTTTCTTTTTTTATTGAATTTATATATCTGATTGTTGCCGGAATCATTATTTCATACGTAATCATAAGAATTATCAGTGTAAATAATGAAAAGTCCAATCAACTTTCAATACTTACATCGATGGCCGAGATATATTATAGCATGCATCTTATTGATCTTGTAAACGATCACGTCAAAGTATATACGGCCAAAAACGAGGTAAAAGCCGGCGTTACAAAAGAAAACGGCGTGGCGGAAATGATGGAAAACGTTGTGAGAACAGTTACCATGCCACAGTCTATGGAAGAAGCCTTGGAGTTTACCAACATAAACACGGTAGCTGCAAGAATGCAGGGCAAAAAAATCATTACCCGTGAGTTTGTCGGCAGGAACATGGGATGGTTTGAAGCCTCTTTTATCGCGATTGAAACTGATAAAAACGAGGTTCCTACAAAGGTCATTTTCGTAACCAGAAGTATAGATGATATCAAAAGAAAAGAAGAAAGGCTCATTAAAGAATCCAACACAGATGAGCTTACCGGACTTAAGAATCGAAGGGCTTATGAAGACGACATTGTTGCTCATAACGATTTGATTGTTGAAGATAACTACGTTTACGTTTCTATAGATATAAACGGTCTTAAAGTGGTTAACGATACCCTGGGCCATGTTGCCGGAGATGAACTTATCCTCGGAGCTTCAGAGTGCATGAAACGTTGTCTTGGTCCTTATGGCCAGGTTTATAGAATTGGAGGAGATGAATTTGTTGCTATGCTTTATGCAACACCTTCACAGCTTAAGAATATTCAAAATGATCTTGCCAGAACCGTTGATACCTGGAAGGGTAAATTGGTCGATCACCTGTCCCTGTCCTGTGGATATGTGACCAAGAAAGAAAGCGGCATCACATCCGTAAAAGAAATCGCGCTGTTGGCTGATAAGCGTATGTACGCTGAAAAGGCCAATTACTATCATAAAAGCGGCGTCGACAGAAGAGGTCAGCAGGAAGCCCACGTTGCCTTATGCGCTCTGTACACCAAAATGCTTAAGGTTAACCTTACTAAAGATAGATATAACATAATAAATGTTGATTCGAGAGAAAAGACTATCGAAAACGGCTTTTCAGAAAACTTCTCCGGATGGTTAAAGGGATTTTGCGATGCAGGCCTTGTTCATCCTGACGATGTAGAGGAGTTTAAATCAAAGATTTCTGTTGAGTATTTAAAGAAGTATTTTGCTGACGGAAATTCTTCTTATAGTCATTTATACAGGCGAAAGAATGAAGACAAATATTCCCTGGCTTTACTGGAAATAACTACTGCAAGCGATTATTCAAATGATAATCAGAACCTTTTTATATATGTTAAATACATAAACTAAATATAAAACAACAACAAAAGGAGCATTTGCTCCTTTTTGTTTTATAAAGTATACTAATAAGAAGTTACAATTATGAGGGGACTATAAACAAATTACGTATTTTGTGACTGAAATGGAGAGAAAAATGAGATACGATTGCATTATAATCGGTTCGGGACCGGCAGGTTTATCAGCTGCTATAACTTTAAAAATACGAAACAAGTCCGTGCTTGTAATAGGTAATAATACTGTAAGTGAAAAGGTCTCTAAGGCACATGAAATAAATAACTATTTAGGCATTCCTAAAATTTCGGGAAGTGACCTTTCAAAGAAGTTTTTAAGTCACGCCGATATGATGTGCGTGACCATTGAAAACCATCAGGTCCATGCAGTTTATGCCATGGGAGATTTCTTTAGCCTCCAGACTACTAATAACGATATGTTTGAAGCATCATCAGTTATCATCGCAACCGGTGTTAACTTTGGGAAGCCGTATCCTGGCGAAAATGAGTACCTGGGAAGAGGTGTTAGTTACTGCGCGACCTGTGATGCTCCTTTATACAAGAACAAAAAGATTGTGATAATCGCATCTACCAAAAAGGAAGAGCATGAAGCCAACTTTATGTCTGAGATATGTTCAGAAGTTATTTATATTCCAACATATAAGGAAGAAGTGAAAGTTAATGACAAGGTTAAGGTTATTTATGATGAGCCTGTTGAGATAAAGGGGAAACTTAAGGCCGACACTCTTGTTCTTAAAAACGAAGAGATAACCGCAGACGGCTTCTTTATCCTAAGAGAAAGCGTATCCCCTGCCCAGCTGGTTCCCGGGCTTAAAATGGATGGAAATCATATAGAAGTAAACCGTAAAATGGAAACAAATATTAAAGGATGCATTGCCTGCGGTGATATCGTAGGGGCGCCTTATCAGTATATTAAGGCTGCAGGTGAAGGAAATATTGCAGCAATAAGCGTAGTAGAATATCTTAACGGGAGATAGGTATGAAAGACGGATTCATTAAGGTTGCAGCTGTTACACCCAAACTTAAGGTGGCAGACGTTGATTACAACACCACACAGATTTGCGATGACATGATTAAAGCCATTGAGGGCGGAAATCAGGTTGTTGTATTCCCTGAGCTTTGCATCACAGGTTATACATGTCAAGATCTTTTCTGGCAGGACAGACTTCTTGAAGAGGCGCTTTGGGGACTTGAAAAGATTGCAAAACATAGTGAAAAACTCGATGCCCTCTTTTTTGTGGGGCTTCCGATGGCTATCGATGGAAAACTTTACAATGTGGCAGCAGCAGTGAATTCCGGTAAGGTATTAGGCTTTATTCCTAAGATTTACCTTCCAAATTACAACGAATTTTATGAAGCAAGACACTTCCACTCTGGCAAAGACATGGCTTCTTATGTGGTATTTATGGACGAAGAGATTGAGGTTAGAAGTGATATTATTTTTGAATGCGACAATATGCCTTCATTAAGAATCGCTGCTGAGATTTGCGAGGACTTATGGGTTCCTAATCCTCCAAGCATAGACCACTGTATGGCAGGAGCAACAATGATCGTAAATCTATCAGCCTCCGATGAAATAACAGGAAAGAGTGCCTACAGACACGAACTTGTAAAAGGTCAGTCAGCAAGACTTGTCTGCGGATATGTATATGCTTCGGCAGGTGCAAGTGAATCTACCCAGGACGTGGTTTATTCGGGTCATAATATCATTGCTGAAAATGGAAATGTTCTTTGCGAATCCAAACTTTTTTCAGAGGGCATCATAAGTTCTGAATTTGATATGAAGAGAATTGAAGCAGACCGAAGAAGAATGACTACCTATGAAACAGATGATAAGGGTGGATATTCCAAGATATACTTTTCGCTTGAGAATAAAGAAACAAAACTTACACGTTTTGTTGCATCAACCCCTTTCGTTCCCGGAGACAAGGGTGAAAGAGACAGAAGATGTGATGAAATTATCTCTATTCAGGCAATGGGCTTGAAGAAAAGGCTTGAGCATATTGGCTGTAAAAATGTTGTTATAGGAATTTCGGGCGGACTTGATTCCACACTGGCTCTTTTAGTAGCAGCCAAGGCTTTTGATTTACTTTCTTTGGACAGACAAGGAATAATTGCCGTTACTATGCCCGGATTTGGTACTACTGACAGAACCTACGACAACGCAATTAACTTAATTAAGTGCATAGGCGCGAGTCTTAGAGAAATAAGTATTGTAAATGCAGTAAGAGTTCACTTTAGCGATATCGGACATGATGAAAGCATTCACGATGTGACTTATGAAAACAGTCAGGCAAGAGAACGTACTCAGCTTCTTATGGATATTGCAAACAAGGAAAATGCAATTGTAATCGGTACAGGTGATCTTTCAGAACTTGCACTTGGCTGGGCAACCTATAATGGGGACCACATGTCAATGTATGCCGTAAATGCTTCAGTTCCTAAAACTTTAGTCAGATATCTTGTTGGATTTTATGCTGATACAAGTGAAGATGACTTGCTTTCCAAGACCTTGTATGATGTTTTGGACACACCAGTATCTCCCGAGCTTTTACCCCCGACAGATGGTGTGATTTCACAGAAAACTGAAGATTTGGTGGGCCCTTATGAGCTTCACGATTTCTTCTTATACAATATGTTAAGATATGGCTGCAGTCCAAAGAAGGTCTTTAGACTTGCAAAGTATGCCTTTAATGGAACATATGATGACGAATTTATCCTTAAGTGGGAGAAGACCTTCTACAGAAGATTTTTTGCCCAGCACTTTAAAAGAAGCTGTCTTCCTGACGGCCCCAAGGTAGGTACAATCGCAGTTTCACCAAGAGGCGATTTGAGAATGCCAACTGATGCCTGCGCAAGTATCTGGCTAAAAGACCTTGAAGCCCTCTAAGACAAGCTGTGTGAATAAGTGTTTTCACACTTGGCTATTGGTGGCACCTAAAAAGGTGCACCTGATAGCGGGGGTTCCATTTTGCAATATAAATGGAATCTAATATGAAAGGATTTCGACATAAGCGTTATTTAGAAGTGATTTCACGAAGTTCATTTATCTTTAATGATGTAGATTCAATGACTGATGTGAATTTATCCATGCTCTTACCAAGCTCGGTTGTGTCGTTTGCACTGCTTATAGCGTTTGAAGACATTTCTTCGGATACGGCGGCAAGTGTGTCGACATTTTCTACTATACGATGATTTGCAACCATTACAGCATTTACTTCATCGTTCATTTCATCGACGTTTTTCGAAAGTTTTTCAATACCTTCATCAACAGTAGCAAAGTTTTCAGTTACTCTTTGAATCTTTTCTCTCTGAAGTGTGATGCTTTCAGTTGATTTAGTTACTGCGTTTTCAACTCTGTTTGTAACGTCAGTGAGTTCTTTCATTATATTAGTAATCATTTCAGTAGACTTTTTAGTACCTTCAGCAAGCTGACGGATTTCGTCGGCTACAACTGAAAAACCTTTTCCGGCATCACCTGCTCTTGCGGCTTCAATGGAAGCATTAAGGGCAAGAAGGTTAGTCTGTGTTGAAATATTCAAAATTGTATCTGTAATGCGTGAAACAGAAGCTACATTTTCAGCAAGTTCTGAAATTGTAGATGAAATATCTTTAGCGTATTCATCAACGATAAGTGACTGCTTTTCAAGTTCACTTGAGTTGGCCATTCCGGCATCGATAGTTTTCTTTAATTCATCTGATGTTTCTTTTGCTGTTGAAGCTATCTGGTTTGTACTTTCAAGGCGGTTCTGGATTTCACCTGTCATACCGGCCTGTTCTGTAGCAGCCGTAGCAGTCTGCTCAGAACCCTGGGCAATCTGATCAATTGCGATTACAGTAGTTGAAACGCTTTCATTGATTCTTTCCAAATCTTTGATAACATCCGCAAAGTCACTTGAAACCTGAATAGTAACTTTTTCGACTTCGTCGGCAACTTTCTTTTGCTTGTCAAGAAGCTCTTTAACCGCATCGGTTTCTTCATTACTAAACTGAATAAGAAGTCTTATTGCCTTAAATCCGCCGAATAAGCAGATGAGTACACCCATTATTGCAACGTTAACGCAGATTAAGTCTTCGCGTGTTGCTGCCTTATTTGCGACATCAATTACAGTTTTTAACATGAAAAGGGCAACAGAGCCCAGGCTTCCCCAGAGAAGTATAACTTCATTTAAGTAAACGTATATTGTCAAAAGAACGGGGAAGATGAGGAAAATGCTTGCCATAGGGGTTGTGAAAATCAGCAGGCAGTAACTCATTTCAAATGCAAAAGCAAGCATAAGCATTGCCTTGCGGTCTGCTATAAACTTTGTAACAAATATGGCTGAAAGCGCATACCATACAAGATAAATACCTAAACCAACAAACTTCATCTTCATATCAATGGTAGGTGAAGTAAAGTTTAAGAAAAGAAAAATCACATAAACAAATGTTATAGAAATAGCTGTTAATTTGTTGGCCCTTCTAAACTGGTCGGGCGTTAATTCTTTACGTTGTAGTTTCATTTTGTAACCTCCACTTATAGTTATCATACTCTCTCACCATAGGAAACTGGTACTAATGGACTAGTTTTTTGTAACGAATACTATAATAAGCCATTAACGGATAATTAATATCGACAAAATGCAACAAAATTTTCGTAAATTTTCGGTGCATATTAAATAAAATGCGCATGAAAACGTTTAAGTTAAGGACAATTCCATTATCAGAATGAAGAACTAAGTAAAAGAAAACCCCTTATCAAACTTTGGGCCTAAGCCTTTCGGATAATCCGTTAAAGCTTTACGTTCTCATTTGATAAGGGGTTAGTTCGTTTTATATTATTAAGAAGCTTTGTACTCTTTAATATTTGAATCTTTCTAGTCGTTATCAGACTCTTCAAGGATTTCAAGCATCTTCTTATAGTCACTGTCAAGCGCGTGCTGGATGGTTGATACCTTCTTGTGAGCTGCTATGTCTTTGGCGGTTGCAGCAGCAGGAGCGATTGAACCGGCACCGGCAACGCATCCACCGGGGCAGGCCATACCTTCGAGAAGATATCCGTCGTACTTTCCTGCCTTGGCGAGAGTGAGCATCTTTCTACAGTTATCAAGACCTTCAGCCTTTTCAACTTTTACAGGACCAAAATCAGGATAACGCTCATTGATACAGTTAACAACCGCATCAGCAACACCACCACTTACGGCAAAGCCACGACCGTCGCCGCTTGCACCATGCATTACTTCGTCATCAGCAAGCTCACTAAAGTCAACCTGCTTGGCTTCAAACATACCAAGAACTTCTTCAAAGGTAAGTACAAAGTCGATATCACTTCTTACTGTCTTACGGCTTGCTTCAAGCTTTTTAGCAGCACAAGGACCGATGAAAGCAACCTTGCAGCCGGGATGCATTTTCTTTAAAAGTCTTCCTGTAAGTACCATGGGGGTAAGTGCCATTGAAATGCATTCAGCCTGTTCGGGGAAGAGCTTTTTGGCCATAGCAGCCCAGGCAGGACAGCATGATGTAGCCATAAAGGGAAGCTTTTCGGGAACTTCATCAACGAAGTCTCTTGCTTCAGATATAGTACAAAGGTCTGCACCGATAGCAACTTCCATGATGTCTTCAAAGCCAAGTAACTTAAATGCTGTACGAAGCTTTTCAGGTGACATATCCTTACCAAACTGGCCTGATACAGCAGGAGCGATAGCTGCATATACAGGGACATCGCTCTTTATAGCCTGAATAACCTGGAAAATCTGTGCCTTATCAGCGATTGCACCGAAAGGACAGTTGGCAAGACACATACCACATGATACGCACTTGTCCTGATCAATATCAGCACGACCATATTCATCACTTGAGATGGCCTTCATGCCGCAGACTTTAGAGCAGGGGCGCTCAAGTCTCATAATAGCGTTGTAAGGGCACACGCTAATGCACTTACCGCACTTAATACATTTGGATTCATCAATAACAGAGTGTCCATCCTTAAAGGTAATAGCTTTAACGGGACAAACTTCTTTACAAGGGTGAGCAAGACAACCCTGGCAGCTGTCTGTTACTCGTACAATATTATCAGGGCACTTGTGACAGGCAAACTTGATGATGTTGATAAGAGGGGGCTGATAGTACTTTTCGGGCTGAACACATTCATCAGCTCCTTCGGTTACCGGAGCATGTTCTGAGAATGATCTGAGGTTAAGCCCCATGGCGAGTCTCATTCTTTCGCGTACAATAGCTCTTTCAAGGAATACGCTTTCTCTATAGGTAGAAACTTCACCGGGAATTACTCTGTAGGGAATCTCGCTCATCTGAGAAAGATCGCCATCTTTGTAATCATAGGAAAGTTTTGCGACTTCCGCAAAAACTCGTTTTCTTATGTCGTTAACGGATGTGTAAATTCCACGCATAATCAAATTCCTTTCATATTTATAAATAAATTCATTCTAGTATATTGTTAAAAAAATGTCAATAATCATAATTAAATGTTATTTTTTCAAAATTACAGAAAAATTAATAGTTTTTTTTAAAATTAATTTTATTTGAATGATACCGTCGCAAACCTCATACCTTTTACCCCAAACATGCTTTTTTTCTTTTAAACAGGCTATCTTTGGCAACTTAATGACTAGAAGAATTCAGTTTTTATCTATTTCGTACCATATAACGCCTAGAAGATAATCATTGCAACTTACCGGTTTATAAGAGAGTGGATTACATAAATAATGCATTTGACACAATTGTTAATTACCCGCAAATTTAAAACTCATATTTTGTATTTATCAAAAAAGTTTGAGACTGCTTTGTTAGTTAATCGATAAAATGTTGAAAAGCGATTAAAATAGTTTCAAAAGACGGCGAAAAAAGACGAAAAAAGATGAAGAAAAACTATAAACTATAGAAAGGAGCGACGTGATCGATGCTTGCAGTAGCTAGGCCGAGAGGAAGAAGGACTATGGGAATAGATTGGAACGACAATGATATGGTTGAGTTGATAGATGTGCTGATTTCTAATCCGACTGTTATTAGACGGTACGTCAACTGCTCCAGTAATCGGGAAATTGCCGAACTTATAAATATAGATTATCCTGAACTTGAAGTTTCTGAAAGAGATATTCCCAAACTTATAGCCCTAGTTAAAGACAAATATGCCAATGGCTGGTAAAATAAAGAGGAATGGTCGATTGACCATTCCTTTTATTTTGCATAAAATAGACTTTTGTAAGGTATTTTTTAGGAGGAAGTTCAGATGATAAAAAGATTTTCTTTTGGAAACCCTATTGAGACAGAAGCTACAGTAGTAAAGCTTCCTGTAAGTAGTGAAAATGAATTGACTAAATACATAAAGCTATCAGCAGATAAAAAGTGCATGACCATAAGCCTTGAACCTGACGATATTGTCTATGGCCTTGGTGAATCTGTTCATGGAATGAACAAGCGAGGCTTTACTTATATAAGTAACAATACAGATGACATGCACCATGATGAGGACAGATATTCTCTTTATGGTTCGCACACTTTCGTTTTAATTGATAGCCTTTCAGGCCGTAAGCTTGGAATTTTTTTAGACTATCCTGCAAGCATAACCTGGGATATTGGTTTTACAGATAAGGACCTTATGACAGTAAGCCTTGAAGATGCTGACTATAATCTTTACACAGTTGAAGGCGAGGACGATTTATCAATTATCAAAGAGTTTCGTGAATTAATCGGACCTAGTTATATGGGACCTAAGTGGTCATTTGGATATGTGCAAAGCCGTTGGGGCTACAAGTCCGGTGATGATTTTAGAGAAATTATTGCTAACCACAAAAAGTACGACTTACCTATAGATTCAATTTGCATGGATATTGATTACATGGATGATTACAAGGTCTTTACCTTAAATAAGGAAAACTTCCCTGATCTTAAGGCACTTATGGATGAGATGAAGGCTGAAAACATCCATATCCTTCCTAACGTTGATCCGGGAATCAAATGCGAAGATGGATTTAGCATTTATGAAGAAGGTAAAAAGAAAGGCTATTTTTGTAAGGACGAAAACGGAGAAGACTTCGTTGCAGCAGTCTGGGGTGGACTTACTGTAATGCCTGATTTCTTAAGACCTGAAGTGAGAGAGTGGTACGGTGACTTATACAAGGAATTTATTGAAGCAGGAATTGACGGCTTTTGGAACGATATGAACGAGCCCGCACTTTTCTATTCAAGAAAGCACCTTAAAGAAGTAGCGCATGATCTTAAAACACTTGAAGAAAGAGTTGACGATCTTACATTAAATGAACTTTGGGACTTTACAGCTACAATTTCAGGGCTTTCAAATAACCCTGAAGACTATAAAAGTTTCTACCATACAGTAGATGGTAAGAAAGTAAGACATGATAAGGTTCATAATCTTTACAGCGTTGGAATGACTAGAGCTTCTGCTGAAGGGTTTAGAAGAAATAATCCTGATAACGAGATGCTTCTTTTCTCCAGAGCATCTTATATAGGTGGACACAGATATGGCGGTATCTGGACAGGAGATAACTGCTCTTACTATTCACACATGGATCTATTGATGCATCAGCTTCCTAACCTTAATATGTGTGGATTCATATATGTAGGCGCAGATACAGGTGGATTCAGCTTCCACACAAGTGAACCTTTGATGACAAGATTTTTGCAGCTTTCTATGTTCACACCGTTATTCAGAAACCACTGTGCTCTGGGAAAACGTGATCAGGAACTCTATCGTTTTAAAGATATAGATACAATGAGAAATATCTTAAATTTAAGATATTCATTTATCCCTTACTTATATGAAAGCGCATGCGACAGTGCCGAAAATGGTAAGCTGATGTTTACACCACTTGCAATGGCTTATCCTGATGACGTAAGAGCGCGTTCAATAGAAGACCAGCTTTTAGTTGGTGATTCTATAATGATAGCTCCAGTGACAGCACCCAACGCTGTCGGACGCTATGTTTATCTTCCTGAAGCAATGCGCATGCTTCGCTTCAGAAGTGTTGATGACTTTGATGATATCGAACTTGAAGCAGGAAATCACTATGTTGATGTAGCATTAAACGAGGTGCTTGTATTTGTAAGAGGGGGCCATCAGTTCTATATGGCTAAGCCTGCTAACAGAACAGCGCTTATGGAAGATGCAGATTTTAAATATTTTGAGAGGTAATATTGGATGCAGGACGGATTTGATCAGTCTTTCGGTCCTTTAATGGGACCAAGAAGTAACTATACAGTAGAAGAAATCGAGATGGCTCAAAAGCTTAGAAAGAAAAATGGAGGTTCCCTGTTTGAAAATCTTACAGCGGTTACCGGAAGAGAGTATAAGCCTTCAATGGGGGATGTCATCTCCAATTCAATGGCATTAAATGAACAGCTTGATGCCTTTTCACAGGAACTTAGAAAATACGAACAGGAAAATAATGCCAAGGTTTCAACCACTCCCATGATGGGAACTAACCAGGCGTCTAAGCAGTCAATGGGTCAGACAACTTCAGCAAATGGTCAGTCTGTATCACAGAATGCAGCTCAGACAATGACTATGGGTGGAAATACTCAGGAAAAGTTATCAGATGAAGATGCTTTGGATGCATTCAACGGACTTAAAGATGAGGTATGCAAAGTCGTAATCGGCCAGGATGATTTTGTTAAAAAGCTTGTTGTTGCCTTTAAGCGTCCTTTTGTAATGAAGCCTGAAGATTCAATGGCAAGAAACGCTATTTTTATCACAGGCCCTACATACACAGGGAAACACCTTGCACTTAATACTCTTGTAAAGGCGATGCATGCAAGAAGAATAGTTAAAACAGACTATGTTCATATGATGGACCTTTCTTTGTATCCCAATGCTTCTGAAGAAAAACTCTTTTTACAGGACTTATATGGAGCCCTTCAAAGTCCTTCCGAGATAATAGTTTTTGAAAACTACGAGAAGTGCCATACATCGCTTCTTGCACGCTTATCAGACCTTGTAATCAAAGGAAAATGTAACCTTTCAGAACGCTATACAATGAGTAACGGACAGCTTGTTAATGTATCCAATGCGCTTTCAAGCCAGACAGTAGGTTCGTTATCAGCAAAGGGTAAATACCTTGTATTTGTCAGCACCAGAAATCTTACAAAACTTTCAGATGCTATGGGTGCTCCTTTTATTAATGCTCTTGGAGATGTCTGCGAAGCTTGCAAACTTTCAGATGAAGCATTAAAGACTATAGCTATGCGTGAAAGAGACGAACTTATCGAAGATGCCAAGTCAAACGCTTTGTTTGAACTTACAGTATCTGAAGACTTTCTTGATTACAGCGTTAAGATGGCTGAAAATAATGCAGGTCTTAGTGGAATCATTTCTTTTTACAAGGATTTACTTAAGGCTTTATCAGAACTAAGACTTAATGGTGAGTATTCCAAGAATGCTCCGGTAAGCCTTTATATAAAAGATGAGAGCGTAATGTGCGATGTTGAAGGCGAGAGCGTTTCACTTCTTTCAGTTTTACCCGGTCAGTACACCGGAGAAATTGATGCGGTTAAAAAGGAAATGGAAGGCATCGTGGGACTTAAGGAGATTAAGGAATATATCTTAAGCCTTGAAGAGTACTTTGAAGTTCAGAAGAGAAGACGTGATGCGGGCTTAAAGGCCGGCGAAGTCAATAAGCACATGATTTTTACAGGTAACCCCGGTACCGGTAAGACTACAATCGCCCGTATCATTAGCCGCTACCTTAAGGCAATCGGCGTTCTGACAGGTGGTCAGCTTGTTGAAGTATCAAGAGCCGATTTGGTTGGAAGATACGTAGGTCATACTGCTCCTTTAACAAATCAGGTAATTTCTTCGGCAATCGGAGGCGTTCTTTTTATCGATGAGGCTTATAGTTTATATCGCGGAAAAGATGATGCTTTCGGAATGGAAGCTATTGATACTCTTGTAAAGGGTATTGAAGATAATCGAGACAACTTAATTGTTATTCTTGCAGGCTACAGCAAGGAAATGGACGAGTTTTTAACAGCAAACTCAGGACTTAAGAGCCGTTTTCCTAATATTATCAACTTCCCTGATTACACGGGTGAGGAACTTCTGGCAATTGCGGATATCACTGCTAATTCAAAGGGCTATACAATTGATGATGGCGTAAGACCTGCGCTCTTATCTTACTTTAATGCAGTTCAGGCCACACGAGCTAAAGATGCCGGTAACGGACGACTTGTTCGTAACAAGATTGAGGATGCAATTTTGAATCAGTCAAGACGTTTAGTAGCAGACAAGACTGCTGACATGTCAGCTTTGACATCTTTGGATTTTGAATTAAATGATATAGAAGGTTAAAAAAGTCGGTGGATGGTATGAGTTACTTTTACTGTTATACAGTAAAGGCTACTCATGCCATCCACCGATTATTTCTATGGCTTATTCTTCACTTTCTTCTTTCTTTTCTTTGGCTGCCCTTAATGCCGCAGCTTCCTTACGCTTTTTAGCGATTACCCTTCGTGACTGACGCTTTTGGCCGGTAACGTTTTCACGGGCAACGGTTTCCTTCTGATCAAGAATTCCACCAACCAAAATACCTGCAATAACTGAAACAGCCATACCGATAATCATGCTTGAGAAGACGTATCCTACGATGAAACCTACTATAAGTCCAATGAAAAGGTAAAGTCCCATCCAGGATGACGGGGGCTTTTCTTTGGAGTAAAACTCAATTCCGTCAACTTCCTCGCGATAGATAAAATCTGCTCTTTCGGCATTTCTAATATATCCGTCTTCTGAAGTGGGAATATAGGTGTCGATTTCGTAAACACCGTCCTGGACTAATGCCCATTCGGATACGAGTCTTAAGGCATCTGCAATAACTCGCTCCCACTTATATCTGTTTTCACATGCAAAAGAAAGCTTAACGATACCGTACTCGGCGGGACCGTCGAAATATACAACACCTATGGACTGCTTTTCATCATGCTTTAAAGCGATATCCCAACAGGTGTACCAGATTCCATTTTCAGGATCTTTGGAGGCTCTGTCCAGCATATTCATGTACAAGGCCTTTGATGCTTCATCGGTCTGATGGTCAATCAACTTGACCATTTCAGGACTTATTAGCGGAGTTACCACAACGTCTGAAGACTTTAAAACTGGGCGCTTGGCTTTACGACTTTCCTCACAAATCAGATATTTGTCCATAAGAATTCCTCTTTCAAATATTTTCGTAAATTATACCACATAAAAAGTCAAAAAAACATAGTTATATATCATTGCGGGCGAAGGGGGCAAAGACTATAATTCTCTTAAGTATTTCGGATGTAGTAAATTGTGTGAAAGCATAAGAAAATCTGCTTTTATGCATTGAAATGGAGGGTATATGAAACTAGCAGAAATTTCCAAAGAAGGCTCAGCTAAGAGCCATCTTATCTATCATGAAAATCTTGAGGTTTTCCACGTAAACACTCTTGATAATCATGCCTATTTTATTCCGTTTTCCAAGGGCTGTGATCCATTCGCCGAAAGGACTGAGTCCGAACGGTTTGAGCTTTTAAACGGAACATGGGATTTTAAATATTATGAAAGTGCAATCGATATGGAAGATGATTTTACGGACCTTCTTTTGCCTGATAAAATCGAGGTTCCATCATGCATTCAGTTAAAGGGTTATGATAAGCCTCAGTATACAAACTTTGAATACCCGATTCCCTACGATCCGCCCTATGTTCCGGATGAGGTGCCGGTTGCGCTTTATAAAAGAGCTTATGACTATAAGGCTGACGGACTTAGAAGAATTCTTGCCTTTGAAGGCGTAGACAGCAATATTTATCTTTTTGTAAACAGTAAGTTCGTAGGCTATTCACAGATTTCACACCATACATCTGAGTTTGATGTAACGGACTATCTTGTTGATGGAAGCAATGAGATTTCAGTGGCTGTGTTTAAGTGGTGCGATGCAACCTATGTTGAAGACCAGGATAAAATCAGACTTACCGGAATTTTTAGAGACGTTTACATGCTTTCAAGACCTCAAAGCCGTCTTGAAGATTACCATGTAATCACCAAATTAGGCGATAATAGTGCTGATATCTATGTCACTGTATGGGGAAAGGAAGCTAAACTTTCACTTTACGATGCAGACGGAAAGCTTATTGAAAGTAAAGAAGCAGTTCCTCAAAAAGTATCATTAAAAGATGTTACGGGTGAAACTACGGACGTCTCAAATAGTGATGCTTCGGACGTTGATATTTTAGAAAGCGATATTAATGCCCATCCTGATCTTTTGGTGGCTAAGGTCGCATTTAAGGTTAATAATCCTAACTTATGGACTGCCGAGACACCATATCTTTATAAGCTTACAATAGAAACCGACCATGAAATCATAGGTGAAAAGGTTGGTATTCGTGAAATTAAGATTGAAAACAGTGTGGTAAAGGTTAACGGTGTTGCCATAAAGATTCGAGGCGTCAACCGTCACGACTCTTACGCTGATACCGGTTATGTTGCATCCAAAGAGCAGATGATTGCTGATTTAAATCTCATGAAGCAACATAACATCAATGCTATCAGAACCTCACACTATCCTAATGCCCCGATTTTTTACAAGCTTTGTGATGAGTACGGTTTTTATGTCATAGCCGAATCAGACTTTGAAGCACATGGAGTTGTAGTTGTATTTAACGACCTTCACTGGACGGGTGAGAATACCTACGGAAAACTTTCGATGATTGCAAGAGACGAAAGATTTTTAAATTCTATTCTCGACAGACAGGGCTCCAACGTTCTTAGAAACTTCAACAGACCCTGTATCATTTTCTGGTCACTTGGAAATGAAGCCGGCTGGGGCGAGAATACAAGAAAAGCAGCAATTTACGTTAAGTCTTTAGACACTTCGCGTATCGTTCACTACGAAAGTATGGTCCACAGACTTGATGATAAAACATCTGACGATGTAATAGATATTAATTCACGCATGTATATGTCTACAGACGAGATGCGTTCTTTTTACAAGGACACCAATGAAAAGAGACCTCTTATTCAGTGCGAGTACTGCCATTCAATGGGTAACGGCCCCGGGGATTTGGAGGACTACTTTGAAGTTTTTGATAGCGACGATCGTTTCACCGGAGGACTTATCTGGGAGTTTAGCGACCACAGCGTAGCAACCGGTAAAACCGAAGACGGACGCATTAAATACGGCTACGGCGGAGATTTTGATGAGCTTCACAATGATGGAAACTTCTGTATGGACGGCCTTACCTATCCTGACAGAACTCCTCATACCGGTCTTTACGAGGTTAAGCAGGTTTATAGACCTGTAAGAGTTTATCCCGGTGAAAAAAACGGTGAGTTTATCTTTAGAAATATGCTTGCCTATAGAAATGTCGGCGAACTTTTGGATGTTACCTATGAAGTGACCTACGATGGTGGCGTGGCTTGCAGGGGAAGAGTGGATATCGATATTGCCCCCTTATCCCGTCAAAGCATCGTGCTTGATGAACTTTCTTTTGAACCGGGCACTGATAATTACATTCGTTTCATTTTTACTGCCAAAGAGGATACCTTATGGTGCAAGAAAGGCTATGAAGTCTGCTTCGACCAGCTTTTAATCACAAAAGGTGCTGAAAGCCTCAGTAAGCTTCCTTCACAGAATAAGATTTCGGCTGTTGATGAGGCTTTAATGATTACGGTTTATGCCGGCGATAATGAGTATGTCTTTAACAAAAGAAAGGCTACCTTCGATTCTATTAAGTGCGGTGGGGTTGAAATTTTAACTAAGCCTATGAACTACAACTTCTTTAGGGCTCCTTTGGATAATGACCCCATGCGTGAGGACTGGAAGAAGGCTCATCTTAATGCTTATACAGTTAAGGTTCATGATATTAAGGTAAATGTCATGGAATCTGAGGCCGAAATTGAGGTTGATCAGGCCTTTGGATGGAGCGTTCACGAGCCATTTGCGACAATGAGGGTTAAATACGTAATTGACGGCGATGGAGTATTAAAGATTAACTGTGATCTTAAGACCTGCGACAGGGTTATTGATTTTCTGCCCCGATTCGGATTAAGACTTTTTGTTCCTAAAGATTTTGAAAGGGTAAGCTACTTTGGCTATGGCCCGAATGAAAGCTATGTTGATAAGCACAGAGCTTCTTATATAGGAAACTTTGAAAATAAGATTTGTGACATGCATGAAGATTATATCCGTCCTCAGGAAAATTCTTCCCACTGCGGCTGTAAGAATATGACACTAAAGGGTTCAAATGTCTGCGTAAGATTTGAAAGCTCAGAAGACTTTTCTTTTAATGCCTCAGAGTACACTCAGGAAGAACTTGAAAGCAAGCGTCACAATTATGAACTTATTAAGGATAAAGATAATGTAATCTGTATAGACTACAAGATGGCGGGCGTCGGATCTAACTCCTGTGGGCCTGCATTGCTTGAAAAATACAGGATACAGCTTCCAAAAATCAAAGCTGACTTTACTATTATCCCTCGCAAAATGATGTAATTTTTCCTTTGATTTAATATTTAGTTTTCACTTATTTAATAAATACATAATCTCTTCTTAATTGAATTTTGGAGCGTAAGGTAATATACTTGGTTCATCGCTTGAAGCAAGCGAGACGCAATTGGAAGTTTCAATTGCTTTAAAAATTGCCAATCCCCAAATCTTTTCTTTCATAATAATGCGTGTAACGACTTCCCATCGTTGCATGCGAGTGTGTTGTTGGAAAAAAGCTCATATCTTATGATATGGGCTTTTTTTCTGCCCACAAAAGGATTGTAAAAAGAAGGATAAAACCATATATTAGTAAAGGAAGAACTTAAGGGTTCTTTCTTTTGCCCAAAATAAACATTAAAATTGGGCGCGTTAATGACTTTAACCCAAATACAAAGCGAGAGGATACAAGATGATAGGACTTATTGTTGCATACACCAATAACCGAGTAATAGGAAACAAGGGCTGCATTCCCTGGAGAATCAAGGGCGAGCAGCGCCGTTTCAAGGAACTGACAACCGGAAATGTTGTTATCATGGGCCGCAGATCTTACGATGAAATCGGTCGTCCTCTTCCTAATAGATTTACTATTGTTGTTTCTAAAACAGCAAATTATCAGGCTGAAAACTGCGTAACTCTTCCTAGTCTTGATGAGGCGATTGAATACGCTAAGAAGAATCGCCCCGGCGAGAACATTTACTTAAGCGGCGGCGCGGGAATTTACAAGGAAGGAATTGACCTTGCCGACAAGCTTTTTATCACTGAAGTTGATACTGTTTTGGAGGGTGATACCTTCTTCCCTGAATTTGATGAGTCACTTTATGAAAAGACCATCGATGAGCATGTAGACGGAGAAATACCATACACTTACGTCACCTATACAAAGATTAAGTAAAAAGCAAAAGAAAGCATTCGCACAGTCCGGGAAGGCGAAGCCACTTACCGGAAAGAAGCTTTATAGCGCTTGCACGGAAATTTTGGAGATAAAGATGAATAACGAACTTACAAGAAAAGATATAGAAGATATGGAAGCGGAAATCGAACACAGAAAGGTTGTTGTGAGAAAAGAACTTCTTGAACACGTAAAAGAAGCACGTTCTCATGGCGATTTGAGTGAAAACTTTGAATACTATGCCGCTAAAAAGGAAAAGAATAAAAACGAGGGTCGCATAAGATACCTTGAAAGAATGATTCGTACTGCAAATATTGTTGAAGATAATTCTAAAGATGATGAAGTAGGAATCAACAAAACAATCACAGTTTATGTTGAGGAAGATGACTGTGAAGAAGAATACAAGATTGTTACAACTGTAAGAGAAGACTCTTTAAGCGGACTTGTCAGCAACGAATCCCCCATGGGAAAGGCTCTTTTGGGCCACAAGGTGGGCGACAGAGTTGAAATTGTTGTAAACAAAGATTACAGCTATTTTGTAGTCATAAGAAAGATTGACAATTCTACAATCAACGATTCGGAATCACTTAGAGAGTTTTAATTTATTGATATTAAGGGATTGCTATATTGCTAGTGGATTTGTGACTTTTAGGTCATAGCTAAAGCATAGATACAGGGGATTTTATAATACGTGAACGAATCAACATATAAAGTTAAAAGAATAAAAGGACCCGTTGATTTTGAATCAGTGGTTCCTTCTTCTAAAACAGTGCTTACAAGAGCACTTATACTTTCGGCCCTTTCTGACGGCCTTTGCACTTTAAAGAATGTTACCCTTTCTCAGGATACAAGGACCATGATGGTTGCCTTAAGAGATTTGGGCTTTTCTATCTTTTTTAGTGCTGATATGAAGGAAATGAGAGTCCGTGGAATGAAGGGCGAGATTCCTAAAAAGGAAGCTACGCTTTTCGTTGGAGACTCTGCTACTGCAGCAAGATTTATATCCTGCCTTCTTGCATTTTCAGAAGGTAAGTATGTAATCAATGCATCACCTTTATTAGTTTCCCAGAACATGAAAAACCTTATAGTGGCACTTAGAAAGCTTGGAGCCAAGGTTACCTGTCTTGGAAAAGACGGACATTTCCCTATAAAGATAGAAGGTAAAAGACCCAAGGAGAACAAGGAATTTGATTTTACCCTTGATATTTCTCAAAATACCCAGCTTGCTTCAGCTCTTTTAATGGTACTTCCCTCTTTAGGAGACAAAGCCAGGCTTACAACAACAGGGTCCAATCGTGATGCCAACATTCTTCTTACTCTTAAGATGATTGATGAATTTGGCCAGCACATAACAAATGTAAATAATGAATATATCCTGGATACTCCGGGTGTTTATACAAGTAAGGAACATATAATTGAAGCAGACGTTTCTTCTGCCTGTTACTTTCTTTCGCTGCCACTTCTTATCAAAGGAAGCGCGTCTGTATTGGGAGTCAATTTCGATTCAATGCAGGGCGATATTAATTACTTAAACTTCCTAAAAGATTTAGGTGCTACGATAAAAAGCGGTGATGACGGAGCAACAATCGTTGAGTGTAACGAAGAAACCTTCGCAGGAGAGTACACCGTTGATATGGAAAACTTCTCGGATGAGTTTGCGATTATGGCTATTATTGCCTCGGTTAGAGAAGGCAAGACTACTATTGAAAACGTAGGCCACCTTCGCCACCAGGAATGCGACCGTATAGCAGTAATGAAAGAAAACCTTGAAAAGTGCGGTATCTACTGTATGGATACATCAACTTCACTTTCTATTATAGGCGGTATGCCTCACGGTTCAGTTATTGAAACACGCGGCGATCATCGAACAGCTATGGCCTTTACGATGCTTGGCCTTATGACCGGCAACATGGCAATTGCCGATTACGAATATGTTGGAAAAACCTTTTCTGAATTCTTTGAAGAGGTTGAGAAAATACGATAAGCCATGGTGGCGCGGCGAACTATGGGGTGCGAGTGAGCTATGGGGTGCGGCGAGCTATGGGGTGCGAGTGAGCTATGGGGACGGGGTTAGGGGTTCATTTTGCGATTGCAAAATGAACCCCTAACCCCGTCCCCATAGCTCACTCTAGCACCCCGGCACCCCGGCAAATGCCACACAGTGTCATTTGCCACCGAAAATATCGTTTTTGTACAAAAATTGCACCTTAGTACACTAGAAAGTCATATGTTTTATGCGATATAATGCATTTATCGAAAATGGTTTTTTAGTGGGGATATTCTATTGAATAAAGATTATATTGCACCGGTGGAGGCGCACAGAAAGCTTCAGCTTGCAAGGCGAATGGAGCACAACGTTTATCTGTACGGGGCGACAGGATATGGAAAGACTACGCTTATTAAGCAGTACCTTGACTTTCGCTCTTATGAATATATCGACTGTAGCGAACCCGGCTGGGAAGAAAAGGATTATTCATCTTTTGGCTGTCTGGTATTTGATCAGGCGCACCTAATCCAAAGCACCTACCAAAAGCATCTTTTAACCAAGCTTATGGATAGGGACGATGTCTGGGTTATTCTGTCATCAAGAGCTGATCTTGCATCATGGCTAAGACCATATGTGCTGGCAAGCAGACTTGTACTTATCAATGAAAAAGACTTACACCTTAAGGAAAAAGAAATTGAAGCGCTTTCCAAAAAGTTGAACCTTTCACTTAGTAAGGAAGACATTGCACTTATATACGAAAGGTCTGAAGGCAACGCATATGTCATTTCTTTGTACTTATCCATAGTAAAAGAAAAGAATATGCCGGTTGGACTTGAGACCAACGCAATTGTAGCCAAAGAATTCATCAGATTTTTGGATGACCATGTGATTGGCCAGTGGGATATGGACATTCAGGACTTCATGATGAAAATGAGCGTAGTAGATTCTTTTGACGAAGAATTTGCAGAAAGAATCACAGGCGAAGACAGGATTTTGCAGCTTATAGAGCGTTCAGGAAGCGCCGGAAACTTTCTTGAGGAAAAAGAAGGAATATACTATTTCAGGCCCATTATAAAGAGAGCCTTGCTAAGCCGAGGCTACAAAAAACTTGGCAAAAACGCGATGAACCAGTGCTACTATAACGCCGGTCGTTTTTATGAGTACAAGGATGAAATCATAAAGGCCCTTGAAATGTATGAAAAAATCGGAGATAACGAAAATATCCGTTCCCTTCTTGTTAGAAACGGTCGTAAAAATCCCGGTGCCGGATTCTACTATGAACTACGCAAATACTACCTGATGCTTCCTGAAGAGGAGGTCGAAAACGACCCGATTTTAATGTCTGCTTTAAGCATGCTTTATTCAGTTTTAATGCAGGAAGATAAGTCAGAGTACTGGTACGCTAAGCTTAAAAACTACAGTGAAAAGACCACAGGTGGTGAAAAACGTGAAGCACTTAGAAGGCTTGCGTATTTAAATATCGCACTTCCTCACAGAGGAAGTGCAGCAGTAGCTGATTTAATGAGAAACTATCCAAAGCTTGCAAAAAGCGGGTTAGAAACACTCCCCGAAATGTCGGTTACTAATAATCAGCCCTCGGTTATGAATGGCGGAAAGGACTTCTGCGAGTGGAGCAAGATCGATAAGTTTCTTGCCAACACAATAGGTGTACTAATAGAAAAAGTACTCCATGACTACAAAAACGGGATAATTGACCACTCTTTGGGTGAGAGCTTTTATGAAAAAGGCGTCGACAGCTATGAGGTATTAAAATATCTTTCAAAAGCCCAGCTTAGCAGCCAGGATAGCGGAAAGATAGAACTTTCTTTTGCAACTATAGGTATACAGGTAAGGCTAAACGTTGTACTTGGCGACATGGAAAATGCCAAACGGCTTTTGCAAAGCTTTGGAGAAAGAATAGTAAGCGAGGGAGCCAACCAGCTTAGGCCGAATTTCAACGCACTTCGGTTCAGGCTTGCGTTATATAACGGTGAGAAGGAAATAGTAAAAAACTGGATTGAAAATGAGGCGCCCGACGAGCAGAGGGAATTTTGTACATTAGACCGCTACAGGTATCTTACAAAACTTCGTTATTACATAATTCATGCTGATTATATAAGAGCCAACGCCCTTATAGGACTACTCCGTGTTTACGCCGAGAAGAGTAAGCGCACTTATATATTAATGGAACTTGATATTCTTGAAAGTGTGGTACGTTTTAGACAGAAACAGGAATGGAAAGAACTTTTTACTTCAGCTCTTTGCACGGTCTGCGAATATGACTTTATTCGTATTTTGTCAGAAGAAGGAGCTTTGGTATATCCTCTTTTAAAGGAAATTAGTAAAGAAATAGAAGAAGAAAAGAAGATATCTTCCAAATGGTTTAAACGTGTAATTACAGAGACCAAATCAGTTGCAGAGCATTACCCTGCATATGGCGGAATAAATCAGCTTAGCCTTGTCGATTTTAAAGAAACAGATCTTTGGGTATTAAAGATGCAGGCACAGGGAAAAACTCAGGCTGAAATCGCGGAGGCTTTGGGTGTAACTCTTAGAACGGTTAAGTACTATTCTGCCGAAAACTACAGGAAACTTGGAGTAAGCGGTAAGACCGAAGCAGTACAAAAGGCTAGAAACCTTAATTTAATTTAGAGAAAGAGGAGATTGGGACAATGTTTATTTTAGCGTTTATAGTTTTAGTTATCGTAGTTATTTTTTATTACAGAGCCAAGAATAAGTATCTGGAGGCACATCCTGAAAAAATCAAAAAGTACAGATGTTCTTTCTGTAATCAGGAGTTTGAAAAAGTTATTCCTCTCTCGGATGGCGCAATTTGCGACAACTGCCAGAAAATTGGCGATGAAGGCTGGCATACTGAATTGTTCTTACTTGGACATTCATGGAAAAGCAAGAATATATCCGTAAATGATGTAAGAAGAGCCATGGCAGATGTTGAGAACAAAAGAATGATGTTGGCAAACTTGTCTGTTACAAGAAGTTCAGAAAGCGGAAGAATTCATGTAGATGATAACCAGAAGGTATTCTATGTAAATCACGGCGCTAAGCCTATAGTATTGCATCGCATCAGCGATATTTCGGAATTTTACCTTGAATATGAATATGAAGATATCAGTCCGTTATCAAGCGAAAGTTCTTATGAAGTAAAATCCGGTAACGTTGTGATTAGACTCAACGAAGTATTCGACCTTGAAGAAGTTTCTGCTCATGTAGATTCTAAGATGTTTACACAAAGAAACGAAGTAAAGAAAGTCTTTGAACCCGATTTGGTATTCTTAGAAGAAATCACAGGAAAGAAGAGAAAACCTATTCCTAACAAGATTAAGATTTTGTAGTATTTGGCGTGGGCACGCTGTGGTGGTGCAGTGAGCTATGGTGTGCGAGTGAGCTATGGGGTGCGAGTGAGCTATGGTGTGCGAGTGAGCTATGGGGTGCTCACTCGCACCCCGGCACCCCGGCACCCTAGCACCCTAGCACCCTCGCACCCCGGCACCCTAGCACCCCGGCACCCGGCGCCCGCCCTACGTCCAACCACCGTCCATGGTAACTATCTGGCCTGTAAGGTAAGGCGGCATAGTTGCTAATTTATATACTGCATCAGAAACTTCTAAAGGATCTGTGAATCTGTCTGCAGGAATTTCAGCCTTAAGACATTCACGGTCTTCTTTGCTAAGATGTTTGTTCATATCTGTATCAACAAAACCACATGCCAGGGCGTTGACACTGATGTTACTCGGCGCCAGCTCTTTGGCAAGTGCTTTGGTAAATGCGTTGACACCACCTTTACTTGCTGAGTAGGCAACCTCGGTGGAAGCACCGATATTTCCCCACACGGAAGAAATATTAATAATGCTTCCCTGGTGTTTTTTAAGCATCAAAGATACAGCGAATTTACAGGTGTGAAAAACAGAATCCAAATTGACTGCCATTATGCGGTCCCATTCTTCTTTAGTCATATCACTTAGTAATCCGACATAAGAGATTCCGGCGTTATTTACTAAAACGTCCAAAGAATCAATCTTTTCAAAAAAAGCTTTAACTTCATCGAAATTTCCACCGTCAACTAAAGCAGCGTTCACATTTACGCCATAATCTTTTGATAGTCTTTTACTGTATTCATTAAGTGAATCTATATCTTTAGAACAGGTAAGATAAAGGCAGTAACCTTCTTTTGCAAATTTTTCGGCGATAGCCTTTCCAATGCCTCTTGAGGCACCTGTGATAAGTGCTGTTTTCATGCGCGTTCTCCTGGTAGAAAGAGTCGTTTTTTTGACAAAAATGTCAATTCAAGATATAATTCTATTATCTTTATGGTTTTATGAAAAAGCAAGGGGTATTTGTTATGTACGATTCAATTATTATTGGCGCCGGTCCTGCAGGACTTGCCGCTGCTATATATGCATCAAGAGCCGGTCTTAATGCCTTAGTAATTGAAGAAAGTCCCGTAAACGGCGGCCAGGTACTTTCAACCTACGAAGTAGATAACTATCCCGGCCTTCCCGGAATCTCAGGACTTGACCTTGGCGAAAAGTTTTCAGACCATGCAATTAATGCAGGAGCCAATAAGGTTGAAGCCACTGTTAAAAAGGTAGAAACATTAGAAGCTGGTAAGAGATTTAAAGTAGTAACAAGCGAAGGAGACTTCGAGACGGCAACCGTTGTAGTTGCAACCGGTGCTACTCATGCTAAGCTTAATGTTCCCGGGGAAGAAGAACTTGCAGGAATGGGTGTTTCTTACTGCGCAACATGTGACGGAGCCTTCTTTAAAGGCCTTGATGTATGCGTTGTAGGCGGATCCGACGTGGCAGTTGAAGATGCAATATATCTTTCAAGAACATGCCAGAATGTTTTTCTTATTCACCGTAGAGACAGCTTAAGAGCAGCCAATTCTCTTGTGGAAGCTGCATCGAGATGTTCAAACATTCACTATATATGGAATAGTGAAGTTAAGAAGATAAACGGAGAGGACGAAGTTACAGACGTTGAAGTTTTCAATAAGGTAACAGGTGAATCTTCCAAACTCCAGGTAAACGGAGTCTTTATTGCTGTAGGAATTGTTCCTGCAACAAGCTTTTTGGACGGACAGCTTGAAATGAACGATAAAGGTTATGTTATCGCTTCTGAAGACTGCCGTACAAGTATTCCCGGAATCTACGTAGCCGGGGATATAAGACAGAAACCTATGAGACAGATTATTACAGCGGTTGCTGATGGCGCCAATGCCATTAATTCTGTTTCAGAGGACTTGAGAGGAAATATGTAATGAGTATTAAGAAAATTCTTTGGCCGACAGCACTAATAGCCGGTGTGGTTTTAGGACTTTTTTCTAAGGCCCCCACATACGCGTATGGCCCTGCCTGCGAAGATGCTACAAGCGTTGAACTTGTAGACAACCGTGAGTATGTTGATCTTGTAATTGCACAGGTTGACTCATGGGTTAATGTTCGTGAAACACCCGATGAAAAGAACGGTAAGATTTTAGGAAAGTTATATAACAACTCCGTTGGACACTTCATTGAAGAGACCAATGGCTGGTACAAGATTAAAAGTGGTACTGTTGAAGGCTACGTTAAAGCTGAATACTGTGTAATGGGTATGGAAGCTTTAAAGATAGCAAGAGATGTTGAAATCACATATGCCAAGATTAATGTTCCTACATTAAGAGTTCGTGAAAAGGCAACTACCGAGTCTCGAATTCTTGGTACATTCTCAAATGGTGATGAATTAGTAGTTACCGCCGAGGAAGATGGCTTTGCCAAAGTTGATTACAACAATGAAATCGGTTTTATCTCACTTGATTATGTTGATATTCACACTGAATTTGTTGAAGCAGAATCTATAGAAGAAGAAAGAGCACGTAAGGAAGCAGAAGAAAAAGCAAGACGTGAGGCTCAGGCTAAGGCCAATGCCAAGCTTAATAAGAACACTAAAAGCGAACCTTCAGCGCCTGCGTACACACCTTCAGGTGATTCTTATGACCTTGGTGTACAGCTTGTTAACTTCGCAGTTCAGTTTGTTGGTAACCCCTATGTTTACGGTGGAACATCCCTCACAGAAGGATGTGACTGTTCAGGTTTCGTAATGAGCGTTTACAAGAACTTCGGTGTAAACCTTCCCCGTACAGGACAGCGTAACTCAGGATACGCAATCGCATCACTTGATCAGGCTCAGCCCGGTGATATCCTTTGCTATTCAGGACACGTTGCAATCTATATGGGTAACGGCCAGATCGTTCATGCAGCTACACCTTCACAGGGTATCGTAATTGGTAGCGCGACATACACAACAATCATTGGAATTCGTAGAATTTTCTAAGCATTTAAAATTTAAAATTAGATACTATTTTAGAGGGAGCGTATATTTGCGCTCCCTCTTTGCACCATATAAGACAAAGGAGGAAAAATAATATGGCGAATAAGTATAGCGGAACACAGACCGAAAAGAATCTGAAAGAAGCTTTTGCAGGAGAATCTCAGGCAAGAAACAAGTACACATATTTTGCATCTGTAGCCAAGAAAGAAGGCTATGAGCAGATAGCAGCTATTTTCCTTAAGACAGCAGAGAATGAAAAAGAACACGCCAAGATGTGGTTTAAAGAACTTTCAGAACTTGGAAACACCACAGAGAATCTTTCAAAGGCAGCAGATGGTGAAAACTTTGAATGGACAGATATGTATGAAGGCTTCGCCAAAACAGCCGAAGAAGAAGGATTTGCGGAACTTGCAGCTAAGTTTAGAGGGGTAGCCAAGATAGAAAAGGCTCATGAAGAAAGATACAGAGCCTTACTCAACAATGTTGAAACCGCCCAGGTATTTGAAAAGAGTGAAGTTAAAGTATGGGAATGCCGTAACTGCGGACACATTATGGTAGGAACCAAGGCTCCTGAAGTTTGCCCCGTTTGCAATCATCCTCAGAGCTACTTTGAAGTTCGTGAAGAAAACTACTAATAAAAAGGGCCACCTCACTGAGGTGGCCTTGATTATTTTAATATTAACATTCGGGTTCGATGAGTCCGTAAGTGTTTCCTTTTCTTTTGTAAACAACACTGATTAAATCAGTTTCAGCATTGATGAATACGAAGAAGCTGTGTCCTAAAAGTTCCATCTGTACACATGCATCTTCAGGATACATAGGCTTCATATCAAACTTCTTGGAACGAACAATCTTGATTTCATCTTCATCATAATAATCTGTTTCGATATATTCGCGTCTGAACGCTGCAGCTGCCTGCTCGCGTTCTGTAATCTTATTCTTGTACTTCTTTAACTGACGTTCGATGATCTCTTCAACTAAGTCAATTGATACGTACATGTCATTAGATGTCTGTTCGGATCTGATAATATTTCCTTTAACTGGAATAGTAACTTCAATCTTCTGACGGTCTTTTTCAACACTGAGTGTTACATGAACCTCTGTATCAGCTGTGAAGTACTTCTCAAGCTTTCCAATCTTGTCTTCAACAGCGCTTTTCAAACCCTCTGTAACATTGATGTTTTTTCCCACGATTATAAATTTCATATGCATTACCTCCTCATCACCGAATAGCTTCGGGTTGATAAAAGGATTATAGCACATAATTGGGAGAAAAACTATGAATTTTCTGAAAATAATAATTAATATTCTGTTAACTTTAGATTTTTTAAGGAAAAAGAATGAGTAGACAAACAATACAAAAACATCAAGGTAATACCTTGAAAATTGGGGGGGGTGATAGTTTATACTCAGACTATGACTGATGATTTCCATCAGGAAACGTAAAAGAAAGGATAGAGTTATTATGTGCAAAAGAAAAGAATCAAACAAGGGTAGTCTTGTCGCTTCTAAGCTCATTAAGTTTGTCACAACGCTCATGTTAGTGTTATTTGTGGCAGGCTTTTTTAGTTTAAATGCCAATGCTGCTCAAACAGACAGGACAGTTACATTCGATGCGGACAACAACTACTTAGATAGTGCTTCGGTTACTGCATTAGGAGGTTACAACTACAAACTTAATCTAACAACGAGCGGAAGACTTACAGTAAGATTAGAGTCAATTGATGTA
>JAKSRS010000002.1 GCA_024403515.1 Lachnospiraceae bacterium | reverse complement strand
TTTTTCATTTCTTTCGAAATACAGATCTATTATTTTGCTATCTTCCATATTCCCCTCCCCCTGCAGTAGTATAATTAATATACATTCTGTGAAAGATTCCACGTATATCCCGAGTCTTTATATACAACCGCTTTTGCATTTGTGACCGTAATAGTTTGTACATAATCATACCATGGATTTCGTAAATAGTATGTATAATTGCTTTTACTATTTTCTATATATCCAGCTATTATTATCGCATGCCACTCCTTATTACTCCCTTTTCCAGAATACCACGAACCCATGACAGGTTTCTTTGCATTAATTGCCTTTTTAAGTGAACTAAACGGCAAGGAGGAATATACGTCAACGCCAGCATTATATAAACTATTAGTGAAGTTCTTATAATCTTCCATATTAGGAATACCGCCGTCCCCATTCATATATTTCTTTTTCATTGAAGTGGTCAATGACTCCTCCGTATATTTTGCTCCGAACCGATAATTCAATATAGCTGCCCAAGCAGCTATTCCACATACTTCGTTCTGCTTTACGACCGGAAGTTGCAAAGGATTCTCTGATTTAGTTAATTTAGTTGGGAAATATATTTTTTCTATCTTGGTTGCATGAAATAGACTTTTCTCCAGATTCCTCCGTGGTTCATTATTATTACATTATCCATTACTTTTTCGGATATTACTGAAATCATGTTTTCAGTTATTATGCTTCTTTCTCTGGAAGGTATTTCAAACAATATTTCAGAAATCGAACCATCTGATATTATTATCTTATCCTTTACTCTTCCAATGAATAAAATAGAGCCCTTTCCAAATACCGAACTATTTAAAACATCATTGAGTTTGTCCGAATATGCTTTCCCAAATGTATAGCAATAATCGGATGTTTCTTCGTTATAACTCATTTCTAAAATAGCAATGACTTTTTCTTTTGAAACAACCGGATATATCCATGAATCGCACGAAATAATTTCCCCTTCATTGTCAAATACATAAAAAGAAAAGGGAGAATTCAATGTTGCATTTTGCAATTCGCCATGACTAAAACCCATAATTTTCGGGTCAACAATTTGCTTCTTTTGAAACCGTAGATATTCATTTGCCAAATCGTTTAAAATATCCATGTTTTCAATAACTTCATCAGTTTTCACCGTTTCAACTTCAAAAACATCATCCAATGAATCAGCTCTTACAAAAACACTACTAAAGCATATAAATAAGATACAAAGGACAAAAATCATTACTTTTTTCATTCCGGTTTCTCCTTAGAATATATAGTTTACTGTTTTCATCCTATATGTACGATTTTATTTTAAATGGTTGCAAAAAAAACTGGTAATCATCAAGTTTGAGGCTTGATAATTACCAGTATGTAAACATTTTAAATAAGACGGATTCTGATTTCGAAGCAAGATATGTTCACGAATCCTATATTATTTATTTGAAGTAGTAAGCCTTTGCACTGTGAGCAGGAAGGGAAATTTTGGCACCATCACACCATGTAAGTTTTTCAGCAGTCCACATTTCACATGCTTCTTTAGCTTCTGTCCATTCAAGATCATCTAATGATACTTCAACAGTATTGTTTGTATCGCCTATATTGAATACAGCAACGTATTCGCCACCGTTTGCACTGCTTGCAATCCAGAGAACTGTTTCAACGCCATTAATCTCTCGTCTGTATACCTGGTGAGAATGACGGGCGTTTTTGTGCATATCAAGTATTCCTTCATTGGTAAGAAGCTTATAGGTAAAGTCATCAAACTTTGTCATTTCACCGCCAATCATAAGAGGTGAACGCATGATAGCCCAAAGAGTCATCATAGTTATCTGTTCTTCTTTAGTAAACTTGGTTACTGCATCAGGATCGTAGCACTGACGAATAGGTCCGACAGGAAGCATATCAGCATCGGGATAGTTTCCCTGTCCTGTATGAATTGACCACTTTTCAGCTCTTTCAAACATGTTGTAGAGAAGTTTCCAATCATCCCAGAAGTCATCTGTGATTCTCCACATGTTGGCTACCTGCTTGTAAAGTTCAGCTTTTTCAAGCAATGCAGGTCCGGGGGATAGGCTAAGAACCATGTCTCTTCCACAGCTTCTTAAGCTTTCAGAAAGCATTACCATTTCTTTTTCCTCATGAGGAAGTTCACGGCAAATATCATCACATTTGATGAAATCAACGCCCCATGATGCATAAAGAGCAAAAATGCTGTCGTAGTATTCTCTTGCGCCTTCTCTGTCAGGATCGAGTCCATACATATCTGTATTCCAGAAGCAAATGCTTGCAGTCTTTGCAACCTGTCTTGCTGTTGTGTTGGTTCCAAGAACAGGGCAGTTTTTAGATACTGCCTGGCGGGGAATACCTCTCATAATATGAATACCGAATTTAAGTCCTAAAGAGTGTACATAGTCAGCTAAAGGCTTGAAGCCCTTGCCACCTTCTGCACTGGGAAATCTGTTGGGTGCAGGTAACAGTCTGCCATATTCATCCATACAAAGATCTGCGAAAGGATGATATTCGTTAGTTGATGCTTCCGGTTCAGACCACTGAATATCAACAACAACGTATTCCCATCCAAATGACTTAAGATTTTTAGCCATGTACTCGGCATTAGCTCTTACAGTCTTTTCGTCTACTGCGGCGCCGTAACAGTCCCAGCTGTTCCAACCCATAGGTGCGGTAGTAAATTTCATCGTTTGCCTCCATCTGCCTCATAAAAGTATGAAGCGCCAATACATTATTATCTTATTGAATCAATTTCTTTCAGTTCTTCAACTGTGAAATTGTAATGTTTAGAACAAAAATGGCAGTTAACTTCAATATCCTTACCATCATTTATCATCTCAGCCATATCCTGACGGCTTAATGAAAAGAGTGCCTTGGCAACTCTGTCCTTACTGCAGTTGCAATAAAATCTTGTAGGAAGTGTATCAGTAAACTCTATATCAAGGCCTTCAAGCACTGTTTCAAGAATCTGCTCGGGAGTCTTTCCTGCTTCTAACATTGCTGTAACTGAAGTAACCTTTGTCATGTTTTCTTCAAGCTTAGATATAACCTCTTCAGTAGCAAATGGCATTAACTGAACTATGAAGCCACCCGCAGACGAAACAGTATTATCCTTATTCATGTAAACACCAAGGCCTACTGTCGAAGGAATCTGTTCACTTACGGCAAAATAGTAGGTTAAATCATCTGCGATTTCACCGGACTGAAGCATTATTTCTCCAACATATGGCTCTTTAAGTCCAAGGTCTTTAATTACTGTTAAAAATCCCGGTGCAAGTGCCCCACCCACATCAAGTTTTCCTTTACTGTTAGGAGGAAGCATGGCCTGAGGATTTAATGCATAACCTTTTACGTTACCATGCGAATCAGCAGTAACAGTAAGTCCTTTTCCTGCTCCGCCACCCTTAATCTGTATAGTAAGTACGTCAGCATCACCCTTCTGCATAGCTCCCATCATGGCTGCTGCCGATAAAAGTCTTCCTAATGCAGCTGTCATCACAGGGCTTGTATTATGTGCCTCTCGTGCTGTTTCAACAATATTTTTAGATGAGATGGCAAATGCTCTTACCTGTGCATTTCCTGCAGTTGCCCTAACAATATAATCTTCCATTTTATTACCTTACTTTCCATTTTCACGCGCAATAATATATATTCGCTCGCTTTCATCAGTGACCGCTTCATTTGTGTCAGCATCTATCGCTTCTACAAAATCAAGCCCGGACTTTTTTATACACTCAAGCATCTCTTCAAATGTATATCCTCTTTGAAAGTGAGTTTCCTCAAATCTTCTAAACAGTTCACCTTCCTTAACAAAGAAGGTGATATCGTACTCATTGATGCCTTCATCACTGTCAAAATAATTTTCCCAGATAAAACTGCAGTCCTCACGGTTTTCGGCAATTGTGTCCTCACCTATAACAGTTTCATACTTATATCTGGTATTAAAATCAAATATCAGAAGGCCCTTAGGATCAAGATAGTTGTTACAAAGCTTGAAGCATTCAACAAGTTCATCCTTATCAAGGATGTAATTGACACTGTCACATACACTTACTATAGCCTTTACAGTTCCATACAGTTCAAAAGAACGCATATCTTGCTCAAGGTAGAGAATTGTACTATCCGCATCTTCCTTCTGTCTTGCCACTAAAAGCATTGATTCGGAATTATCAATACCAATCATATCGTAGCCGGCATCACGAAGGCGCCTTGTCATCTCACCTGTTCCGGCTCCAAGATCGCATACAAGACCATCATTTATATTTTCTTTCTTTAGCCTTTCAAGGATAAATTCACACCACTCATCATAAGGAGTTCCTTCCATGAATTCATCATAAAGCGCGGCAAAATCACTATAACTTTCCATTAAAACCTCTTAGAAAAGACTTGTTAAAAAGAGAACAACGCTTGTTCCACATCCCATAATAATACCTGCAAGAACAACACCGCAAACAACTGCAATTACACTCTTTTTAAAGTCCATGTCAAGAATTGATGCAGCCAAAGTACCTGTCCATGCACCTGTTCCGGGAAGGGGAATTCCAACGAATAAAAACAGAGCAACATATAATCCGCCGCCTGCCTTTTCAGACAACTTGGCACCACCTTTGTGTCCCTTTTCAAGACACCATGTAAAGAACTTTCCAATAACAGGCTTATCCTTTCCCCATTCAAGTACCTTTCTTGCAAAGAAGAAAATAAAAGGCACAGGAAGCATGTTACCTAAAATAGCGATCAAGTAACTTGGTAACACGGGAAGTCCTGCTGCAAGTGCATAAGGCACAGCAACTCTAAGTTCAATCAAGGGTACCATTGAGATTATAAAAACCCATAAAAATTTCTTTAACATAAATACTCCATTCCGCAATACTGCTTACTATACTTTAAAGTGAATTAATCTTTAAACCATCTTACTTTAATATATCTTTAAGTTCTTTGATTACTGTCTGCATTTCTTCATCAGTTCCGATTGAAATACGCATATAATCCTTAACCTTATCGCCATTAAAGCATCTTACAATAATCTTTCTTTCGCGAAGCTTTGAAGCTATTTCGTCTCTCGACATTTCGCCATTATACTTTGCAAAAATGAAATTTGTATGACTGTCAGCAAAAGAAAAACCTAAGTCTTTAAGTTCCTTTTTGGTCCACTCTCTTGTTTCAATGACTTTTTTAGTGGTAAGTTCAAAATATTCCTTATCGTAGGCAGCAATTGCACCAAGCTTTAAGGAAGGCATATTCATTGTATATGAATTGATCGAATACTTAACATCAAGCATATACTTGATAAGCTTTTCGCAGCCAATGGCATATCCGATTCGAAGTCCTGCTAAAGATCTTGACTTGGAAAAGGTTCTTACAACCAAAAGGTTATCGTATTTATCAATCAAATCGACAACGGATTTACCGCCAAAATCGACATATGCCTCATCAACTATAACTACAACATCCCTGTTGGCCTCAATAATCTTTTCAACAAATTCTGTCGATAATTCAAGACCTGTAGGAGCATTAGGATTAGCGATAACAACACCGCCGTTTTCACCCATGTAGTCATTTATATCAATTGAAAAATCTGCTCTAAGTGGCATCTGTTTAAAAGGAATGCGATAAACATTAGCCCAAACATCATAAAATGAATAAGTAATATCAGGAAAAAGAATAGGCTTATCACTATTAAAGAAGGTTAAAAAAGCAGTAGCAAGAACGTCATCCGAACCTACACCCACAAAAATCTCAGAAGATTTTCTTGAGTATACTGTAGCAAGTGCATCAACAAGCTCTGCGCATGTCGGATCAGGATACTTTCTAAAATCATCTGAAGAATACTCCGAAAGCGCCTTCTGCACCTTAGGTGACGGAGGATAGGGGTTTTCATTTGTATTTATCTTAATAAGATTATCAATCTTGGGCTGTTCTCCGGGAACATAAGGAACAACTTTTCTAACGTTTTCTTCCCAACTCATCGTCATTCTCCTGTAACTAAAATGTAATAATCCCGCCAAAAGTCAGGCGATATCTTTTTACTTATATCTTCTAAATTCCAAATTAGTATACAGAAAAACCCTTGATTTATCAATACGCAGAGACGTATTCAAATGACTTTCCTTCATTTGTTGTAAATATGTTATCAACGCCATCGACATTTACGTAAACGGTCTTATCCTTAATCACCATTCTTGTTAAAAAAGCAAAGAAAATTTTGTATTTTCCGTCCTCCAAAAGTCGTCCCTTAGGCACCATGACTAGGATTCTAGACCTATCATTTTTTACTTTTACAAAGACCAGTTTTCTTATCTTTTTGCCGTCAATTAAATAAACATAGTTAAGTGATAGTCCGACAAATAATCCGATTATGATAAGGGCTATTCCTAAAAGAAGCCAGGTATTACGCAGTGAAGATGTTTTTTCATCAGCTTCTTTGGCTTTTGCTTTCTGTCCATCCGCTCCATCCTGCACTTTTCTCCCTTCTTCGTCTAACAAATCGAGTTCTTGCACATTGATATAATCCTTTACCGAAACCTTCTGATAGTCACCGTTTTCATCTATCTCTACGGGCTTAATGTCATTTTTATCGTTATGGAAACTTTCAATTACATTTCCAATAATGTCAGCTTCCTTTTCCTTATTAATTCTGTCCGAAAGAGTTCTTACCCTTTCATCAGCCTGGTCTTTCTGCTGCTTTAGAAGGTAAATCTTATCGTTTTGTTTAACATACTCCTCCTGCATTTTCCCAATCTCTTTTTCAAGAATCAGTACGTCCTCCTCATAGTCTCCTGACTCCTTTTTCTTATACAGTTCTTCTCTTTTCTTTTCTATTTCCTGTCGTACTCTTTCTTTTTCCTTCTCGGCTTCAAGACGCTCTTTTTCCCGCCTTTCGGCCTCTTTTTCGGCTTCTAAGCGTTCTTTTTCAGCTTCCGAAGGGTTCTTTCCTATATTGGAAATTGTAATTGTCTTACTCGAAACATTGCCGGCCCTGTCTCGAACGCTTACATTGTAAGTACCGTTAGTCTTTACAAAAGCTGAAGGAGTAGTTACATAATTTACTCCGCCGTCAAAAGAATATGAAGCGCCATCAAGACCAGAAAGAGCGTCACTGGCTTCAACCGTTATGGTAAGTCCCGAGCTAACCCAGTCATCATCGCTTTTACTTACAGTTGTAATCACCGGAGCTTCCTTATCGATGTTATTTATCTCTACGGTTTCTTCAGATACGTTTCCCGCCCTGTCTTTAACCTTAATAGAGTATTTTCCGTTTGAAGATATGCTAAATTCACTGTTTGAGGAAAATCCGCGCCCGTTAAAGCTATAGCCTTTATCCGAAATCCCTGACAGATTGTCAGATGCACTGACGCTTAGCCTTATATCCTTATTAGTCCAGTTATTTCGGTCTTTATTAACTATAATTGTCGGGGCTTCTTTATCTATATTCGATACGTTTACACTCGATGAAGCAATATTTCCGGCATTATCCTTAACCTGAACTTCAATGGTCGAATTAGCTTTAACGTTAAAACTGTTAGATGATATGAAGGTTCTCCCGCCATCAAAAGAATAGCCGCTTGGAGCAATCATGGACTCCGCATCTGATGCCGAAACAGTAATCTTTACGTCTCCATTAGTCCAGTTTGCCGTATTCTTACTTATATTTTTAATAGATGGATTTTTACGATCTATATTGTTTACACTGATTGTTTTTGTAGATACATTGCCTGCCTTGTCCTTAACTGAAACCGTGACAGAAGAATTATCATTTACTTTAAATGTATTAGAAGATGTATATGAACCTCCGTTAAATGAGTAGGGGCTCGCTGCAAGTCCAGAAAGACTGTCCTTGGCCTTTACAACTACGTTTACACTTTCTTTGGTCCATGAAGAGTTTTCAGGATATATGTCTGCTATAACAGGTCCTTCATTATCGAAGTTATCAACAATAACGTCAGATTTAAAAACGTTGCCTGCTTTGTCTTTTACTGCTATTTCAACTACTTTATTTTCACTGACCTTAATGGAAGAAACATTACTGTAAGTTACTCCCCCGTCAAAAGAAAATGCTTCGTCCGCAAGGCCTGATTCTTTATCAGTTGCGCTTACACTGATTTCTACTGCCTTACCGGTCCATGAATCCGAAGATTTTTTAACATTTACTTCGGGTGCCGTGTTGTCTATATTTTTAATACTTATTGACTGGCTTGTTGTATTTCCCGCCTTATCTCTTACACAGACATTGATTGTTGAATTCTTAGTAACAATAAATGTATTTGATGAAACAAAGTTTTTACCGCCATCATAAGAATAAGCCTCTTCCGCGAGACCTGATGTCATATCAGTAGCATCTACTGTTATAGTCACTTCACCGTTAACCCACTTAGAGGAAGATGTACTTATTCCTTTGATTATTGGAAGGTCTCTATCAATAGTGGATACTGTTACACTCTTTTCACTTATGTTTCCAAGCCTGTCCTTGGCCATAACTTTATATATTCCGTTTGAAGTTACTTTAAAAGTAGTGTTGGCCGTATAGTTTTCTCCGCCATTAAAAGAAAAGGGATATTTTGCAAGACCTGACTGATTATCCTGGGCAGATACATTTAATACAATATCTCCATTAACCCAGTTTTGATTTGCCGGTCCGAAATAGGATATAGAAGGACCTTCCTTATCAATACAGGTAACTGAAATCTTCTTTTCGGCAGTGTTTCCCGCCTTATCACGTACAACAACTGTATAATCACCGTTCTTTTTTATTTCAAATTTGCCGGTATGATGAAAAGATGCCCCGCCATTTATAGAGTAAGCAGTTTCATGAAGACCCGAACCGGAGTCTGATGCCTCCACTACAAGAGTGGCATTACCATTTGTCCAGTCGTTTGGTGTAACTGTGGTTGCTGTTATCTTGGGTTTAGTCATATCGATATTTTTAATCGTATATTCCAAGGTGTCGTGCCTTTTATCCGCTGTGTAAATTTCAACGACCACCTTTCCATTTTCTGTAAATTCTTTGAAATGTGTAGATGTCTTACTGCCACCATTCCATGCATAAGGCTTTGCAGGGAACAAATCAGGTGCATTTGTAATAGCCCATACAGATATGGTAACCGGCTCGTTAGTCCATATATCAGTGCTGGCATTAATATCAGCCGATCCTTTTCCCTGTATAAGTCCGCATGAATAGGTTCCATTACTTAATCTATTGCATTCAGAAGAGTGATAATGTTCAAACTCGATATGAGTCTTGGCAAGACCTGCGGTCTTATTGAAAAAAAGAATAGTAAATATCGTGATAGCCATAGCTGCTGCTTTAGCTATCTTAAATGGAATTGAAGACTTAAAATCAACTCCTTCATTAAAAAAGGGCATAAAAATACCTCCGCATAGTTTGTCAACAAATATGTTTCCCGACATATTGCTTTTACCTTCGAAGGTTTGAAACAAACATTAACAGAGACACGACCTTAAATCTATTGATAAAAACGTAGAATATTTTCTTTTGAAAAAATAAAAAATAGCTTTCAACAGGCATTAATACTGAATTATTACCTGTCAAAAGCTATTAGTTTCTTTATTGTTCTATTCGCTTTCTTTTGCCAAAAGAATCTTTTCAAGTTCTTCTTTAAAGTAGGCCTCATCCGAAGCATTCTCAAGTTTATTGCTTACTCTTATAAGACCTTCTAGCGGAAGAATCTTATCGTACTTAACAGCAAGATAAGGCTTGGTTTCATAGCAGGCATTATAGTACCACATCGCAGCTTCCGAGTAGTCGCCGCTCTTTTCGTAAAACTGTCCGAGAATATGGCATATTTCGCTTGAGGATTCACCTATCATTTCCTTTAAAGCAAAGGTCATAAGCCCCTTCGCATCCATGCGCTCCATATATATTTTTGCAAGCATTATGTAAACCACTTTAAGATTATCTTCCGTCACTCCATCGGAATTTATATACACTCCTTCAAAGTATTCTAAGGCGTTTTCAAAATCTTCCATGGTGCCACAAAGAAGAAGTTCTTTGGCATACATTGGGATGAGTCTTTGCGACAGTACGCCATCTTTTTTTATCGCTTTTTCAAAGGTCTTTATATCCCTTGAAGAGTGAAGGCTTTCAGGCATATGAATGATCTCGATTTCGCTGTCGTAAACGATAGGATCAGTCCTTACAATTTCGTGTATGGGATCTACAAAGGTGAAATTTCTCACTCTTTTAAACAGCTTTGCGCGGTATTCATTATCGAAGTTATAAACCGTAGAATGTGAAAGCTGATTTACATACTTCATCTGAACTATCTCTATATCATCAAATAAGGCCTTTTTCATAAGCATGAATCTTACTCTGTTGGCTTCATCCAAAACCTCATCGGCATCGGCCATATAAATATAGTCACAAGTGGCCTTAGACATAGCAAAATTTCTTGCAGCACTAAAGTCGTCAATCCACTCAAAGTCATAAACTTTATCGGTATATTCTAGTGCAATCTCTTTGGTCTTATCGGAAGATCCGGTGTCTACGATAATTGCTTCGTCATAAATACCCTCAAGCGAGTCTAAACATCTTGCAAGAATTTTTTCCTCATTTTTAACGATCATGCATAAAGAAATGGTAGCCATAAGTGCCTCCTTTTAGTATGACATTCCCCTTTTTGAAATCGGTTTACACATTATTTCATCATATACAAATACATTAAGTCCGTTTTCGGTACTCATCATCTGATCTAAGCCAAACAAAATATTTGACATGCTATCGCCCCCTAAAGGTGCACACTGAACCTTAATCGCATCATATCTGTTGATATCCACGATGTGGCTCTCGCCGGGGGTATTATCCATAATCTTACTTGTCTGACCGTTTTTATAAATCCATTTGCCACCATTTATGCACTCTTCATAGGGCACATTAAACTTTTGCATAAACTCGATACAGTTTTCAAATTCTCCGTCCAAAGAAAGCAGTACGACAAGGTTTTTACTATCTGCTAAAACATCAAGATAGTCCTCATCTTCGGCTGAAAGATAAATAGCATTTTCCTGATTTATCTGTTCAAAAAGCACATAATCATCTTCCCACTGATGATATCTGTCATCACCCCTGTGATCTACAAGATCATAATTCTCATCAAGGTATTTTCCGAAATATGAAGTGATCTTAAAAGCGCCCTCTGCGTTACAGTGCAGTAAATCTCCCATATCTGTTGCAGGGTCAAAAGAAAGTTCTTCTGCAAGCTCGGTAAAATCAAAAAAAGCTATTCCGTGCTCAAAAGCATAACTTTTGGCGGCATTTGTAACGACTCTCTGTTCAGGAGACTGAAAGTCAGGTGCTAAGAAAAACACAAGATCAAAACCGTAATCTTTAGAAAGTTCCACGAAAGAATCAAGCCAGGCTATGTTTTCAGAGCTTAACGCACTTTCATCTTTAATGGCAATCGTGTCTGGATTCATATATCCTGCCTCTCGCCTTCCCCAGCCCATTATTGCGCCTCGGCTGTAATTATTTATCTCGTTGCTTCTAAAGTCGTACCTGTCAAGTTCTTTGTATCTTGTATGAACGATAGGCCATCTTAAAATGTAGTCTATAGGCTTTTGCGTCGTATATCCGTTCTTTACAAAGTCCAGCGAGTTTAGTGAACTTCTTAAAGAGAGCATATTTCTGTATTCATCACCTATGTGATTGTGTCCCTCAAAAGTCAGACCGTACATTTCAAGACAGACAACCTTTGGTTTTTGTGTCTTTAATAATTCCTTTAAGCAGTAATAAGAGCATATCTTGTCCTGCTCGGATAAGGACATATCAAAGGCTGATATTCCATATGAATTCCAAAGGTATGCCGGATAAACCGAAGTATATACATGACTTGAACCCACAAAAGCGACGTCAATCATATCCTTTTTAGTGTTATAAAGCTGTTTGGTAACGGAAACATATGCTCCGCTTGTATCCTTCCAGGAAAGAACTTTGTATGATAAAAATACCATTGTCAAAGCAAGGACTGAAAAGGACAGACATTTAATAATCTTTTTCATAATCCCTCCTAGAACTGAAAATATATAAACTTGGCTGAATCGAAATTCACGCCGTATTCACCAAACACAAGGCACATAAGAAGAAGAAATATAAGCGCTCCCCACCTAAACCAGAGGTTCTGTCTGTAAAGGAATTCGCCAACCGTTTCCTTCTTAAAATGCTTCAAAAAGTCTGCTGCCACCAAAAGCATCAGTGAAAACAAAAGTATCGATGTCTCGGTCCTGTTAAGCCCGTAGCTAAAAAGACTTTCGTTAAATAAAACCCATAAATCAGGTCTCGTAAACATACACTTAAAGTATCTTAAGGTATCCGAAATGCTTGCTGCCCTAAAAGGCACCCATGCAAGTGATGTCAAAAGAAAGGTAACCACTATCTGCATCGATTTGTGGCTAAAGGCTTCTGTATCAGTCTTAAAAAACTCGTTTACTTTCTTTTTCACCGGCTTTAAAAGATCACCTATAATCTGGTAAAGCCCGTGTATTGCGCCCCATAAAACATAGGTCCACGAAGCCCCGTGCCAAAGACCGCTAACCAAAAAAGTAATGAAAAGATTTAAATACTTTCTTATCTTACCCTTTCTGTTGCCACCAAGCGGAATGTATAGGTAATCTCTAAACCATGAACTTAAAGATATATGCCATCTTCTCCAAAACTGGGCGATGCTAGATGAAAGGTAAGGAGCATCAAAATTTTCACATAAGGTAAATCCCATGACATTGGCAGCACCTATGGCAATTGCCGAGTAGCCTCCAAAGTCACAGTAAATCTGGAAGGCAAAAGCAAAAGCTCCAAGAAGTGTCTCAACACTGCCGACTGCCTGCAAACTTCCAAAAACGCCATCTACAAAGATACTGATTCTGTCGGCAATAACGACCTTCATAAACATGCCCCAAAGCATCATACTAAAGCCTGTTACAAATCTTTTATAGTCAAACAAAGACTTTTCTTTCATCTTCTCAATCTGAGAAAGAAGTGCACCGCTTCTTTCGATTGGGCCTGCTACAAGTTGCGGAAAGAAAGATACGAAAAGTGCATAGTCTACGATATTTTTTGTGGCCGCGACATCGCCTCTGTAGACGTCAACTGTATAGCTAAGTGCCTGGAAGGTGTAAAAAGAAATACCTACAGGAAGAATAAAACTAAATGGATTGTTTATAGGACTTATATGCACAAGACCTAAAACTGCGTTAAGGTTTTTAAGTAAGAATGCAAAGTATTTAAAAAACACCAGAATAGAGATATTAGAAACAAAGCTTGCTGCTACAACAAGCTTCTTACCTTTAACTGTTTGGGCCTTCTGAATTAATATTCCTGAAAAGAATGTAATGATAGTTGATAAAGCGATTAAAATGGCATATTTAGCGTTCCAGCTCATATAAAAGAAATAGCTGGCAATTAATAGCCAGTATGACTTAAGCTTTTTAGGAACTGCATAATATAAAAGAACAACTATAGGAAAAAATACCAAAAATGGTATCGAATTAAACGCCATTTCATCTACCGCCTAAAAGGAAATTTCTAATATCATTTTGTCTATTTTTCCCAATAAAGTCAAGATGTGAAAAGGCTGCAGTTTCCTGCAGCCTTTAGATATATTCAATACTTTATTCTTCATTCATAAGCTCGCCATAGTAACGTGCACACTTAACTGCTACATGCCAGCCTTTTAACAGTTTCTTTCTTTTGCCTTCATCCATGGAAGGGCTGAATTCACGTCCAAGATTCCAGTTTTGAACAATCTCTTCACGGCTTGCCCAAAAACCTGTCGCAAGACCTGCAAGATATGCCGCTCCCAGCGCTGTTGTTTCAATGCATTTAGGGCGTTTTACGTTAATGTCAAGAATGTCTGACTGGAACTTCATAAGGAAGTTATTTGCACTGGCACCGCCATCGACTCTTAAGTTAGTAAGTTTTATCTTGGAATCCTCTTCCATAGCCTTTAATACGTCATAGGTCTGATAGGCGATGGATTCAAGGGTAGCTCTTATGAAATGCTCTTTCTTGCAGCCTCTTGTAGCTCCCACCACTGTTCCTCTTGCATACTGATCCCAGTAAGGAGCTCCAAGTCCTACAAAAGCAGGCACTACGTATGCGCCCTGTGTATCGGATACAACGGATGCAAACTCTTCGGTCTGTCTTGCTGATTCAACCATTCGCATTGAATCTCTTAACCACTGAACACCCGCACCTGCCACAAAAACGCTTCCTTCAAGGGCATATTCAGGCTTTTCCCCTACGCTTGCGGCTATTGTTGTAATAAGTCCGTTATCTGAAAAGATTGCCTTTTGTCCTGTATTCATAAGAAGGAAACATCCGGTTCCATAAGTATTTTTGGCATCGCCGGGTTTAAAGCAGCACTGGCCAAATAAGGCTGCCTGCTGGTCACCTGCAACTCCCGCAATGGGGATTTCTCCACCAAGTACAAAAGCGTCGCTGTTTCCAAAAACATGGCTGCTTGGAAGTACTTTAGGAAGCATGCTAAGCGGAATGCCAAAGTATTCGCAAAGTTCCTTGTCCCACTCAAGCGATGTAATATTAAAAAGCATTGTTCTCGATGCGTTTGTATAATCAGTTGCATGAACCTTGCCTTTGGTAAGATTCCAGATAAGCCAGGTATCTACGGTTCCAAATAAAAGGTCTCCCTTCTGGGCTCTTTCTTTGGCTCCCTCTACATTATCTAAAATCCATTTAATCTTGGTTGCACTAAAGTAAGCGTCGGGAAGAAGACCTGTTTTCATCCTAATCTTCTCGGTCATTTCCTTGTCTTCTTTAATCGTTTCAACATAGTCAGCAGTTCTTTTGCACTGCCATACTACTGCGTTGTAAACAGGCTCGCCTGTGTTTTTATCCCAGACAATAGTTGTTTCTCTTTGATTTGTAATTCCAATGCAGGCAATCTGCTCGTATGTTGCATTCACAAGCGCCATGGCTTCTAAGGCAACTGCAAGCTGTGATGACCAGATTTCCATCGCGTTATGTTCTACCCAGCCGGGATTGGGATAAATCTGTGTAAACTCGCGCTGAGCCATGTTCACGATATTTCCGGTCTCATCAAAAAGAATGCAGCGGGAACTTGTTGTTCCCTGATCTAATGCCATTACATATTTCTTCATCGTAACCCTCCCATAATAGCCTTTATTGGACTTCCCTTGTTACTACCAAGGTTAAATCAAAGCCAAGATCAGTCCTTTTATGATCCACTACATCTCCGATTTTTACGGGAGCTTCAACTTTGATTTCTCTTAAAATCTTTGCAACAGTGTCGATTTCACCTTTTGGAATTGGATTTTTGGTCTTAACTGATGCAACAATGTTTTCACGGTTTGAAACACCAACTGTTCCGGTTACCACTCTTGTAGGGTTAGTAACTTCCGCGATACCGTAGTTATGTCCGATATTGCAGGTATTTCCTTCAACTGTAATATTCTCCATATTAGAAGGATCAAATGTAACTTTTAACTGGCATCCCATGGGACAACCAATGCATGTAAGATTTCTTGTCTCCATAATTATGCCTCCTCAATTGCTATTTTTATAGTTTCGCCGGCCTTCATGGCTAAAATGTCAGCCTTCTTTAGAATAACCTGCTCCATTTCACCCGGTGCACAAATCTGCTTTTTGCGTCTCATGATTTCTCGTTCACCAAGATAAACTACAATAGCGCAGTTTTTGTATACGTTTCCAACCCTGAATCTTACTGTAAGAAGGTCTTCAACATGTCCCTTTCTTACAGTGCATGGAACGGTATATCTGACACCGTTTCCTGTCTCAAGATTTATTGTCTCGTCATTTTCGGGTCCAATCTTACCACCAAGAACGTACATTGCTGCGTGTCTTCCGGCTTCGGAAGCTTCCTTGGAAACATAGTCAACAAGGTCATGAACGTGAAGCACGTTTCCTGCTGCATAGACGCCTTCTATTGATGTTTCTAAACTTTCATTTACCCTAGGTCCGCTTGTTATAGGCGAAAGATCAACTCCCATCTGTGACGAAAGTTCGTTTTCAGGTAAAAGACCACAGGACAAAAGAAGGGTATCGCACTTAATCACTTCTTCAGTACCGGGAATTGGCTGCATTTTTTCATCTACTTTGGCAAGTGTGACCGATTCAACTCTGTCTTTACCGGCTATATCAACAACTGTTGTGCTCAGTTTAAGCGGTATTCCAAAGTCATCGAGACACTGAACAATATTCCTCTTAAGACCGCCTGAATAAGGCATAAGTTCTGCGACTGCCTTAACCTTGGCCCCTTCAAGAGTCATTCTTCTTGCCATGATAAGTCCGATGTCACCGGATCCTAAAATAACCACTTCGTGTCCGGGCATCTTTCCTTCTATATTTACAAATCTTTGTGCAGTACCTGCTGAATATATTCCCGCAGGTCTGTATCCGGGAGTATTCAAAGCTCCTCTCGGACGCTCGCGACAACCCATTGCAAGTACTATACTTTCAGCCTCTATAGTAAATAATCCCTTATCAGCTGACATTGCTGTTATAACCTTATCGCTTGAAATATCGATAACTATTGTATTAAGTAAGGTTTCAACATTGCGTTCTTTAGCCATTTCAATAAACCTTGAAGCATACTCAGGTCCTGTAAGTTCTTCTTTAAATGTATGAAGACCAAAACCGTTGTGAATACACTGATTTAAAATGCCGCCTAAAACCTTATCTCTTTCGATTACTAAAACATCCTCTACTCCGGCGTCCTTGGCTGCTATAGCAGCTGCAAGTCCTGCAGGTCCGCCACCAATAATTGCTATCTTTGTTTTCATCAGACCCACCTCCTAGTTGCTCTTGTGCTCAGATAAAAACTCTGAGCCTTCGCCATGTTTTGTAATCGTTGTTTCACTAACGCCAAGTTCTCTTGCCAGTATTTCGACAGTCTTAGGAGAACAAAATCCCGCCTGACATCTTCCCATTCCGGCTCTTGTTCTTCTCTTAACTCCGTCAAGAGTTCTTGCCCCTAGTGGCCTGTTGATTGAATCCACGATTTCACCTTCAGTTACAAGCTCGCAACGGCAGATAACATTAGCATACAAAGGATTCTTTTCAATCATTTCCTTTTTAACTTCATTAGAAGCTGTTGCCATATTTACAATGTTCTTTCTTCTTGAAACAAAGTTTTCTTTTGCCTTAAGACCTAACTTTTTACTTACCTGATTTGCAATCTCAGCTCCGATTGCAGGCGCTGCTGTAAGTCCCGGAGATTCAATTCCTGCGGCCTCAAAGAAACCTTCAACCGACGATTCACCTACTATAAAATCGCCCTTGTCACAGTGTGCTCTTAGTCCGGCAAAAGAAGTTATTACGCTCTTAGAAGGAACTGACTTTAAGGATAAAGCACCTGTGGATGTCACCTTGGAAAGACCTGCTGCAGTAGTATTTACGCCTTCTTTGTCCTCAATATCATCTGCTGTAGGTCCGATAAGAAGGTTTCCGTGAACGGTAGGGGTAACTAAAATACCCTTTCCATAAGCGCCGGGAACCTGGAATATTGTTGCATTAACGGTTGAACCAACCTTTTTATCGTAAAGGCAGTATTCACCTTTTCTTGCCGTGATCTTTATCTTGTCATCGCAAAGCATGTTATGGAACTTATCTGCATACACACCTGCTGCGTTAACAAGAGCCTTGGCCATATATGTTTCTTTGTTTGTCTTAACTTCAAACATAGAATCTTTCTTGCTGATTTGAATAACTTCTGTATCAAGACTAAACTCTACGCCATTTACAGCCGCATTTTCAGCCATGGCAATTGTTAACCCAAAAGGACAGACAATGCCGCCTGTAGGGGCATACAAAGCCGCTACAACGTTATCTGAAAGTGCCGGTTCCATTTTTAAAACTTCTTCCCTCGAAAGAATAACAACACCTTCTACACCGTTTTCTTCACCTCGTTCTTTTAATTCTTCAAGCTTACCGATATCGTCTTTATCAAAAGCGAGAACCAAAGAACCGTTCTGTCTATAGGAAAAATCAAGTTCTTCGGACAAAGCCTTCATCATCTTACTTCCGAGAACATTATATTTAGCCTTATTTGTTCCGGGTTTTGCATCAAATCCGGAGTGAGCAATTCCACTATTGGCCTTGCTTGTTCCTTCACATACATCTGAAGCCTTATCAACAACTAAAACCCTGGCTTCGTATCTTGATAACTCTCTTGCTATTGAAGATCCTGTAACACCCGCTCCAATAACCAATACATCTACATCAATCACTAAAATACCCTCCGAGTAGAATAATAATAACTAACCAATCAAGTTTTGGAAACTCGATTTTCATTTTGCGTTTCCATTATATCCTATTACATTTGTCAATTCTATATACATAATGATAGTAATTGCCTTGCATTTTTGTCTTAGTTGAACAAAAAAAACTTCAGTTCCCTTATTTTTAAGAACTGAAGCTTAAATAGTCGTTAAATAATCTGATTTAATTTATATATAAGATTAAAATCTGGACAGGAATGAAATGCCAATTGCTGCAAAAGCTATAATTAGTACAATATAAATGGCAATAATAATACCTGAAATAATAAGAACAGCCTTGGCGTAGTTTGATTTGCTCTTCTTTTCTCCTGAAGAGAATGCCCAAACAAATAAAAGAACAATGTTCACACAGGGAATCATACAAAGTAAAATAGTTCCAATCCACTCGCCAAGTGACATTGGCTCTTCTAAGTCAGAAGAAGGTGGAATGTATGAAGGTGCTGTATAATTAGGAGCGCTATAGTTATTATTAGAAGCTCCTGAACCATATGATGCACCGCTGTTAAACTGAGCAGGCTGAGGAACCGGCTCACTATAGATCTGGGCATTATAGTTAGGAGTTGTATTAGCGTTCTCCTGTGTATTAGCATTATCATTTACATTTATATTATCATTGTTAAAACTATCCATATTATGTAACCCCTTTACTTCCTTTTTAGTACATATCTACCTATTGGTAGGTTATCATACTTTCTTTTATTAAACAAGTTTATTATAATAAAAACCATGGAAAAGAAATGGCATTTTAACAAGAAAATATTTCTGCAGGATGTAACTGTATGGAGTCCTGCAATCATACTGTTTTTTATATATCACGAGGTCACGATTCATCTTTTTAATGCTTCATGCCCTTTAATACTTCTTTTAGGAATTCCATGCCCTGGCTGTGGAATGACACGTGCCATAGCAATGGTTCTTTCATTTCAGTTTGAAAAGGCTTTTTATTTAAATCCGGTATCATTTCTGTGGGTTGCATTTATAGTATATTTCATCGTTTCAAGGTACTTTTTAACCTATAATAAAAGGCTAATATACATATTTCTTTCCATTGTTTTGGTACTTACTTTTGCAAGATACATATATGGAATGCTAATGTACTACCCTCATAGAGTTCCTTACGTATATACAAGAAGAAATCTAACCTATTATTTACTTCATCGAAGCTAAATACCTGAATGATATGCTCTTATTTTTATCCTGTTCTTATTCTGATACTGCGTACGTCTCTACCAGTTCATCGAAGTCTTTTTGCGTTATATCAAGAAGCTCTATTGCATTTTCTTTAGATATCATATCATGCTTATAGGCTTCGATGATACCTTCTTTTATTCCTTCTTTTATTCCTTCTTTTATTCCTTCTTCGATGCCAGCCAACCTGCCATCCTCAAATGCTTCTTTCTTTATTAATGGTTCTCTTGCTTCAAATGTCATATCAAGTACCATAGCTTTTAATACCTCATCTTGACGCCTTATAAGAAAGTCCTTCAAAATATCATTTGCTATACAGTATGCAATGGCTTCTTCTATCGGCTTTTCTAAATGTTTCTTTTGATTTTCTCTTACCTTTTCAATGAATGCAGTATACTGTGAAAGCGTTCTGCATTTACTCATGAATTCCTTATTGTTATTGGGATTTATGTTATAAACTATACATACCAGCTCTAATTCATGACGTTCTTCACTGTGAGCATATAAATCAGAAAGTTTTAATATTTCTTTTTCAGGTCGTTTTTCATTTCCATTGTAAAATACTGCAAATCTTGGGTTTGGAAGCACCAGTTTTTTCCTGCTTAATGCATCCTGCTTTGTCTCTTTAACGTAACTTTTATATAATTCAGCTGCGTATACAAACTGCCTGAATGGCATATTTGCATTGAAAGTTGACTGATGCTCATACAGATTTAATTCCATTCCGATGATGAAGGATGCATCATTTCTCATCGATAGTGAAATCCCACCCTCCAGGCTAACCATCTCCAACAAATCCGGATCATCGTAATCCGACCCATTCAGTGCGTTATACACTTCGAGCGCATATTCTTTCTCCTGCATAAGTAAGGAGAAAGCATCGCTCTTAATTTCTCTGTTTTCCGTAACATCATCCTCCTGTATTTAATTAACAGGAAGTCTCCTTCCTGCCTGATTGCAGGAAGCATTTAGATTCTGATTCCTGCTCTAAATTTTGATTGTTAAGCAAGATTTTCAGATATCTAAAGAATTGTTAGAAATAAAGAAATTGAATATTGGTGTCATGCATTTAGCTTCCAATGATCCAAATGATAGATGAAATTCTGCTTGAGAAAAGTATAGTATGCATGCTTTGAATAGTGCAAATAAATTCTGCCAAAATATTTAACAAACTTTTTTCATGAAAACTAACAAAAAGTGCCTTAAACCCAGAGTTTGTGCAAAAGAACGCGTGTCAAAAAGGGCGAAAAAAATGAACCCTTAACCCCGTCCCCTAGGTTCATTTGGTGAAAAAACGCATACAGGTGCTCCACTACTGATATATAGGATGCATACTGTTGTATTATTACATTATTCTGCGTATATTGGAATTATTTTTCGCGTGCTTATTTACACTTTTTCTTATATGTGTTATGTTTTGTTATAGAAAGGAGGTGATAAAATGTCAAATAAATGCTTGCTTATCCCATATTTTCTTCTTTTTTGTTCGTTTACTGCATGCACAACTTCGGTAAGTTCATCAGACGATACTGCTAAATATGAAAGTGGGGCCAATCTCTCTTTTTCCGATTCATCAACTGTTTCAGCTAGTATGTCTGAATCTTCCCGAGATTTGACTGAATTCGACAAAAGTATCTGGTATGAGAAAAAAGATTATCCCGTCAAGTTTGGTGACGAAAAACTTAATTCAATCAGCACATTCTCAGAGTTTGATGTAGTTAGAGACTACCTCAATCCCCCTGAAGATTTAGTCGCTAATTTAAGCAATTCAGAGCTTGCGCATTTAGTTCTTACGTACCCACTATTTAACGACTTGCCACCCGTCGATACGGATATTTTGTACTGCAGTGTTTTTGAATCATTCAATTCGGCTTTTCATGAGTTATTAATACGACAAAGCGCAACAGATGCACTTTTGGAGGAATACGAAAAGCTTGACTTTGATGTCGACGCTTATATGTCGGGTGACTATGATATATCTTTTTACGCCGAAAGTTTTATCGAAACCTATGTTATGGCATACGGCGAAAGTTTTTCAGACGAGCAAAGGGATTTATACCAAAAGATATATGAGCAAAGAGAAACAGACTATTACAGCAAGATTACTGAAAATAACCTGAGTAAATTTAAAATTGAGTTTTATGACAAGGTGCCTTCTCGTAAGATGCCATAGTTTATATTCTATAGATGTTCACCACTGAAATATCAGTGAAAGAACTGAAGATATTTTTACTAATAAAAGAGCACATCACTCAGCTAAATGCCTGAATGATATGCTCATATTTTTATCCTGTTCTTATTCTGATACTGCGTACGTCTCTACCAGTTCATCGAAGTCTTTTTGCGTTATATCAAGAAGCTCTATTGCATTTTCTTTAGATATCATATCATGCTTATAGGCTTCGATGATACCTTCTTTTATTCCTTCTTTTATTCCTTCTTTTATTCCTTCTTCGATGCCAGCCAACCTGCCATCCTCAAATGCTTCTTTCTTTATTAATGGTTCTCTTGCTTCAAATGTCATATCAAGTACCATAGCTTTTAATACCTCATCTTGACGCCTTATAAGAAAGTCCTTCAAAATATCATTTGCTATACAGTATGCAATGGCTTCTTCTATCGGCTTTTCTAAATGATAGATGAATTTCTGCTTGAGAAAAGTATAGTATGCATGCTTTGAATAATACAAATAAATTCTGTCTAAATATTTAACAAACTTTTTTCATGAAAACTAACAAAAAGTGCCTTAAACCCAGAGTTTATGCAAAAGAACGCGTGTCAAAAAGAGCGAAAAAAATGAACCCTTAACCCCGTCCCCTAGGTTCATTTGGGTGACGAAAACGAGCCACTAACACCGTCCCCTAGGTTCAAAAAAAACCCGGTTCATAAGAACCGGGTTTAATAATGCATTATTGGTAAAAATTACTTTAATGTAACCTTTGCGCCAACTTCTTCAAGTGACTTCTTTAATGCTTCAGCGTCTGCCTTGCTAGCGCCTTCCTTAACTACCTTGGGAGCTGCTTCTACAAGATCCTTAGCTTCTTTAAGTCCAAGACCTGTTACTTCACGAACAACCTTGATAACCTTAACCTTTTCAGCACCTACTTCTGTAAGTTCAACGTCGAATTCTGTCTTTTCTTCTGCTGCTTCTGCGGGAGCTGCTGCTGCAACTACAACGCCAGCTGCTGCTGATACGCCGAATTCTTCTTCGCAAGCTTTTACTAAGTCATTTAATTCTAAAACTGTTAACTCTTTGATAGCATCAATGAGTTCCTGAGCTGTTAATTTAGCCATTTTTATTTTCCTCCTGAAAATGTAATAAATTTCTGTTAGTTATTTGAAACAATAATTATGCTTCTGCGGGTGCTTCTTCTGCTGCGGGAGCTTCTTCAACAGGAGCTTCTGCTGCGGGAGCTTCAGCTACGGGAGCTTCAACTGCACCAGCACCACCTTTTTCTGCAAGCTGATTCATGCAACGAGCAAAATTGGTGATAGGAGACTGTAAACTTCCAAGTAACTTGGAGATGAGTTCGTCTCTTGAAGGGATTGTTGCAACCTTTGCAATACCTGCTGCATCATAAAGGCTTCCTTCTACAACACCGCCCTTGATTTCAAGTTTAGATGCTTCTTTAGCAAACTTAGCAAGAATTCTTGCGGGAGCTGTAGCATCGTCTTTAGCGATTGCGATAGCTGTAGGTCCTTCAAGATAAACACCAAGCTGTTCGAATTCTGTACCTTTGATAGCGCTAGTAATGAAAGTGTTCTTGTAAACTTTGTAGTTTACGTTTTCTTCACGAAGTCTTTTACGAAGAATTGTATCCTGTTCAACTGTAAGTCCTCTGTAGTCTACAACTACGATAGAACCAGCATCCTTGATAGCTTCTGAAATCTCGTTAATAATAACTGACTTCGCTGACTGAATTGCTGCACTAGCCATTTTGGTTACCTCCTTATTTGATTAGGCCGAATAGGAAGTATAAAAAAATCCCTCTGTCCTGAAGACAGAGGGAAGTAATTTATCAATACTTACTTATTCCTCGGTAGGCGCAATGCTTACGTCGTATAACGACACCTACTGTCTTCGGCTTTTGTAAAATAACACACTTTGCTAAATGTGTCAACTACCAATAATGTTTTTCCAACTAATTAGTACTTAGCAACGTTCATACGAACGCCAGGTCCCATAGTTGTTGTCATTGTCATAGACTTAATGTACTGACCCTTTAATGCTGAAGGCTTAGCCTTAACAACAGCATCCATAAGAGCGTTGAAGTTCTCAAGAAGAGCTTCTTCTGTGAATGAAGCCTTACCTACGGGAACGTGGATGATGTTTGACTTATCAAGACGGTATTCAATCTTACCGGCTTTGATGTCGTTAATAGCCTTTGTAACATCCATTGTTACTGTACCAGCCTTAGGGTTGGGCATTAATCCCTTAGGTCCGAGAACCTTACCAAGACGACCAACAACACCCATCATATCAGGTGTAGCTACTACAACGTCGAAATCTAACCAACCGTCGTTCTGAATCTTGGGAATAAGTTCTTCACCGCCAACATAGTCAGCGCCTGCTGCCTGAGCTTCATCAAGCTTAGGTCCCTTAGCGAATACAAGAACTTTAACAGTCTTACCTGTACCGTTAGGAAGAACTACAGCGCCTCTGATCTGCTGTTCAGCGTGACGTCCATCACAACCGGTCTTAATGTGTAATTCAACTGTTTCATCAAACTTAGCTGTTGCTGTCTTCTTAGCTAAAGAAATAGCTTCAGCAGCTTCGTAATATGTCTGACGATCAACAAGCTTTAAAGCTTCTTCATATTTCTTTCCGTGTTTCATTATTAAATCCTCCTAATGTGGTCAACGCATATAGCGTGGCATTTCGCCAACGACAGTTCTCCTGTCTCCCACCGTTTCACGTTATTAGTCTTCTACTGTGATACCCATACTCTTAGCAGTACCAGTGATCATGCTCATAGCTGCTTCGATTGAAGCTGCGTTTAAGTCCTTCATCTTCATTTCAGCGATTTCCTGAATCTTTGCCTTAGAGATTGAAGCTACTTTAGTCTTGTTAGGAACACCTGAACCTGACTTAATGTTGCATGCCTTCTTTAAAAGAACTGCTGCAGGGGGAGTCTTTGTAATGAAGCTAAAGCTTCTATCTGAGTAAACTGTGATAACAACAGGAACGATTGTATCACCCATATCAGCTGTCTTTGCGTTAAACTGCTTTGTGAATTCTACGATGTTAACACCGTGCTGTCCTAAAGCAGGTCCTACAGGGGGAGCTGGTGTAGCTTTTCCGGCAGGAATCTGTAACTTAATATATCCTTCTACTTTTTTTGCCATTGTGGCACCTCCTAATAAAAATGTGGTAAGGCGTGCTCTTAATCGGATGAATATCCGCGGCACTCCCACTTAAATGGAACTATATTTAAGGGCAAAGCCCATAAATAACATTAATTAACTGAACGCAACTCTGCAAAGTTGATTTCTACAGGTGTTTCGCGTCCAAAAAGCTCTACGCTGATTGTTGCTGTCTGCTTGCCAAAGTCCATACGGCTGATTGTACCAACTGTATCCTTCCAAACACCTGCAACAACTGCAACTGTGTCGCCTTCTTTGAAATCTACTGAAATAGTAGGTCCCATGCTGATTCCCAATGCTTTCATTTCATTTTCTGAAAGCGGTACGGGCTTGCTTCCGGGTCCAACGAATCCTGTTACGCCACGTGTATTACGTACAACGTACCATGTGTCATCGTTCATAACCATATTAACAAGAACGTATCCGGGGAACATTTTCTTCTGTGAAGTCTTTCTAACTCCATCCTTCATTTCAACAACATCCTGAAGGGGAACTCTGACTTCAATAATTTCTTCTTCAAGGTTACGGTTAGCAACTGTCTTTTCGATATTTGCTTTTACCTTGTTTTCATAACCGGAGTAGGTATGTGCTACATACCATTGTGCTTCTGCCATTATACTACCCTCGCTATTATAAGTTGATGCCAGTAATAAAGTTAATGCCATACTGAATAAAGAAATCAAATATGGTAATCAAGATACCTACAACAACAGCCACAGCAGTAACTGCAACAGACTGTTTAAGAACAGATTCTCTGCTGGGCCAAATGATTTTCTTCCATTCAGCTTTTACTGTCTTAAAAAATCCGGGTTTATTATCCTTCTTATTTTCAGAATTCGCCATGATAAGCTCCTTTTTCTCTGAGATTATTTGGTTTCCTTATGTAATGTATGGCGCTTGCAGAATCTGCAGTACTTCTTTGTTTCCATACGATCGGGATGTGTCTTCTTATCCTTTGTTGTGTTGTAATTTCTCTGCTTGCATTCTGTACATGCTAATGTAATCTTTGTACGCATTTTTCGTCCTCCGCGTTTGTAATCTAAATCATTCTTCCACCGATTTTTCCCACCCTAGTGTGAAAAACCGCTCTTCGAGCTCTTTCCACTCCATTCTGTGTGAAAAATCGCTCTTCGAGCTCTTTCCACCTCATTTTGTGTGAAAAACCGCTCTTCGAGCTTTTTCACCTTTGTGTGAAAATTCGCTCTTCGAGCGAACAGACATCGTAAGATGCTTGTTCACTCTTTTTGTGTGAATAAGCATCTTGCGATGTCTGTTTATTATCAAATACCCAGGCTCTTTCTGAAGTGCAAGCACTTCGAAAAGTGCCTGGGTGCTTGATAATTTTTCACACAAAAAAAAGACTATAAACGTCTCCAAGACAGAATATAACATATTGAGGCATCGGAGTCAACATATTATTTGTTGAAGTTTATAGTCTTTTACAATTTGTTTTTATTTGTTAGCCTGTGCGCAAAGCTCTTCTAACATCTTAGGAAGTTCTGTTTCCATGTTCTCATCTGTAAACTGGCAGGTACCAACTTTCTTGTGGCCACCACCGTTGTACTTAAGCATTAAGCTTCCTACGTTTACATCACTTGTTTTATTAAGGATGCTGTAACCTACTGCTGCTGAGCAACCCTTACCGCCGCGGCCGCTAACAATCCATGCAGAAATGTTCTGCTCAGGATACATACTATATATAAGGAAGCGGTTTCCTGTGTAAATAGGATCTACACCTCTTAAGTCTGAAATGATTACATTCCCTTCAACTCTTGTGTGTGCCTTTACCATTTCCTTGAACTTAGCTGTCTGCTCATTGTATACTTCGATTCTTTCTACAACGTCAGGCATATTAAGGATTTCTTCTGTTGTCTTATCACGGCATGCTACCATGAGTTTTTCCATGAGCTGGTAGTTAGAAACTGAAAACTGTCTCCATCTTCCAAGTCCTGTACGGGGATCCATTAAAAATCCAACTAAAATCCATCCTGTAGGATTCATAATCTCATCATATGTAAGGTTTCCTGAATCTACCTTATCAACAGCTTCCATCATTTCGTCAAAATTAGGAAACTTTTCTTTACCGCCATAATATTCATAAATAATTCTGGCACATGAAGGAGTAATACGACTTTCCCCCTTGTATTTTCCTTCAAGTTCTAATCTTTCCATCTCGCTTGAGTGATGATCAAACCACAAACCACATCCGGGTACAAAAGGTACATTCGCAAGACAGTCATTTTCATTAATCTCTACAAGTCCGTCCTGTAAATCCTTGGGATGCGCAAACTGCCAGTGATCGATAACCCCAGCTTCAAGAAGAAGTGCCCCACACGCCAATCCGTCAAAGTCTGAACGTGTAACCAAACGCATTGCCATATATACAAACCTCCATTAAGTAAAATCCAAAAATTATTTTACCAAATACTTCTTTTAATTACAATTAAAAAGAAGGTTTTGGTACTCAAAATAATAACCTTTTACTCTATTTTCTGATTATTCGCTTTCTTTTGCCTCATCATAGTCTTCGTCTTCTTCATCATCCTCGTATTCAACCGGGTTTTCTTTCCTATAAATAATAAGAAGAGATGTCAAAAGAAGGACTCCCGCGGCAAAGGCGCCAAGCCCTGCCTGCCAGTTGCTGGGAAGGTACTTAAATTCAATCGTATGCTCTCCCCACGGAACCAAAACTGCCATAAAGCCGTAGTCAACCTTTACGATGTCAGTTTTCTTGCCGTCAACATAGGCCGTAAAGCCCTTTTCGTAGGGCACCGAAAAGAAAAGAAGGTTGTCTCGTGCCATATCGACTTTGGCGGTAAAGCCCTTGGTTGTTGCCTTGAAACTGTTACAGGTCGTAGCCCTTAAGTCTCTTGTAAGGTACTCAACATCGGCGTTTGAAAGCGGTGGAATGTCGTCAGCCGGGATTCTTTCCAGGTATTCGCTGTACTTTTCAGCAGTTTCTTCATCAAGAATAAGTGCCTTTAAAAGCATCTTGTCCATAGTTCCTGATGCAGCCTCGTTATTTTCGTAGTCATGTTCAGTTATATAGTAGTCAAAAGAAAATCCCATGGGTACAAAGTTTTTGTTCTTATAAACACTGAACCCGTTTTGGGTATCCACATATTCGTAACCCTTTAAACTTTCAGGGTCATCAAGGTGTCCGATTGTTTCAATAGCTATGTGGTCCGGATTTTCAATAAGATAATACTTTCCTGAAAGAAGTGTTCTCGCTCCAAGTCTCGACTCATGAATTCTTGAAGTAACCTTTCTTCCGACTCCGATTCCGGCATAAAAATCAATGGTAGAAAAAGGAATTGTACTTATAAAGGAAGTAATGCTCGGTCTTCCCCAAATCATCGGATAGTTATAAACATCTTCATCCGTCTCGATTCGGTAAAATCTCGCATCCGAAAGTTCCATGCTGTCACCGTTTTTAATTGCCTGATCTATAAAGCTGTTGCATCTTTCAGTCTCAACGAGAAGTTTTCCCGAAACAAGCATTGTCGCAGACGTTAAAAAGCTTGCAAGTACTATAGCTGTTACGATGAAATTTTTATATTTCTTTCTATTATAGAAAGGACCTGTAATAACTGACGAATCAATTATGTCATCATCCTCAATACCATATTCATCAGCGATTTCTTCAACAAGCTCCTCAACAAACTCCTCGTCATCTTCCGACATCTGCTGATGTCTTCCCTGCAAAAAGTAGTGTTTTCTCATCATCGCAGGTATAACAACGAATGTGATGATAAAAAGTGCAAGCACCATAGCTGCAGTAAATACGATCTCAGTCAAAAGAAGATCACCGTTTCTTACAACACCAAGGATTGTCCACTTATCGTCTCTTTTTGTAGGAAGCAGGGCGAAAAACCAAAAAACTATGGAAATAAGAATCGTAATGGTTACACCCTTTTTAAAGAACGGATACGTATCTTTGTCCATATCTTCAAGAACTTTTCCCGAAACTAAAGCCATAATGAGCACCGGCATATAAAACCATCTTGCATAGTATTCGCTGTTAAGCGCTGAAAACAGTGAATTTAAAAATGGAATCGCCGCAAAAACCAGGCATACGATAAGTAAGTTCCTTTCGTAGACCTTCTTTTGCCCTTTCTTCATGAAAAAGAATGCAAGGACGCAGGAAATTGAAACCAAAGGAAGGTATCCTGCCACGGCCGAAACACGGCTGTAGCCTTGGTTAAACATTGAATTTAGACCCGAAATATCAGGAAGCATCACTATGCTTTTTATAATTGCAAGCCACATTGTCGGCTCTTCGTAAACAAGAAGGCTTTCTCCTGAAAGTACCTGTGAAAGCCTCTGATTTCCGGTTGTATAGTAAATTGCAGGAATCACGTAAATACATGATAGCAAAACTCCGCAGGCTCCGCACCAGAAGGCTCGTCCCATTTTTACAAGCGACTCTTTAATGTCTTTTATGTCAAAATAGCGAACAAAAAATACGATTACTAAAAATACCACCTGACCCACGAAGAAATAGTAGTTTATCACTGCCATCAGTAAGGTCATTAATGCAAAAGAAAGTCTTTTCTTCTTCTCCATTGCATTTTCAAAGGTCAGTAAATAGAGCGGAAAGAAAGCAAAGGCGTCGTGGAAATGGTTAAAGACCAAAACCGCTCCCGAGTAGCCTGAAAATGTGTAAAGCATAGCTGCTATAAGTGCACCTTCGTCGCTTTTGGTGTGCTTTCTTGCATATGCAAATGCCAAAGTTGCCATCACAGCATACTTTATGCAGTTAATCCAGGGAATAAGATATGCCACCCAGGCTGAAGGGAAAGGAATTGTAAGCCAAAAGAAAGGGCTTCCTAATATATAGAAGGAATAGCAGCCTATAATGCTTCCGCCCAGATCAGTCGACCAGTCATAAAGAAGATTTCCGCTTCTGATCGCATCATGCAGGTGGATGTAGAAGGGAATCTGCTGAACATTAAAATCTCCATAATATACCCATATTCCTTTTGTCGGTATGATTGCGCCAATCATGCCGATTGCAAAAGCAATAAATGAAATCCAAAATACTTTAAAATACTTCTTCATAAATACTCCATCCTCCGAGAATTACCTCGTACCCTATATACTAACCCTAAACTGAATTTTTTTCCACAAAAGTATTGCATTAAATATAATCTTGTGCTATGTTCAAGTTAATAATAGGCTTAGTATCTGTTATTGTACCCAAATAATGTACAGTTTTTTAAGGTCGGCAAAAAGGATTTTGCATATACCTATCACGGAAGAAAGGAGGACCTTATGGCTAACAATTCAGCTATTAATAATATCTATAATTATTATCTGACCACTTACGCCCCTAAGAGCACCACTAAATATGATGCTCATAAAAAGAGCGAGCTTCGTGGTGTTTACAATTCCATTGTTAAGTTAAATAAGGAAGATTCTCTATATATCGTAGACAAATCGCCCTCCACCCGTGAATTTGCGATTGGTCTTAAAGAAGGTGCGCGTGAATTTAGAAATACTATCGCTTCGCTTGGCGGTCTTAAGGAAGACGAACTTTTAAACAAAAAAGCCGCTTTCTCAACTAATGAATCGCTTGCAAGTGCTACATATATCGGTGAAACCAATCCCGAGACCGAAGTTCCTTCTTTTGAACTTGAAGTAATTAAGAAGGCGACTCCGCAGGTTAACACGGGCAAGATGTTGCCTCCCGGTAACATTTCGCTTCCTGAAGGTCTCTACTCTTTTGATATTGGTATCAACGGATTCAACTACGAATTCCAGTACAACATAAAAGAAGGCGACACCAATAAGTCTGTGCAGGAAAAGCTTTCAAGACTTATTAACAACACCGGAATTGGCCTTACTTCTGAAGTCCTTACCGATGAGGAAGGCAATTCAGCCTTAGCGATTACATCCGAAAAAACCGGCGCGGGAGTTTCAGGGAATAAGGTATTTAATATTTCAGATAATCAGACAAGTAAAAAAGCCGGATCAGTTGAATATTTTGGTCTTGATAATGTTTCGACATTAAACTCTGATTCAGAGTTTAAGATAAATGGTGAAGACAGACATGCTTCCGGTAACACCTTTACTGTTGAGAAGATGTACGAAATCAACCTAAACCGAGTAAGTGATGATTCTAACGATACGGCAACCATTAGCATTCAGACAGACATTGAATCAATGGCTGCAAACATTAGGCACTTCATTGAAGGTTACAACTCATTTGTTGATAACGCCAATAAGTACACCGAAGAACATCCACGTGCCAACAGACTGGTAAATGAGCTTACAACTATCGCCAAACTTCGTTCGGACGACCTTTCACAGATTGGTTTGAACGCAGGTGATGATGGTCGCTTCACTCTTGATGAGGCCAAACTTAAAGAATCGGTCGCTTCAAGTACCGTTGAAGAAAGTTTCAAATCGCTTCAGACTTTTACAGGCTCCATGCTAAAGAAAGCCAACGATGTTTCGTTAAATCCTATGAACTACGCAGATAAAACTGTCGTAGCTTACAAAAATCCCGGTCACAACTTTGCAGCCCCTTATGTTGCAAGTCCATATACCGGAATGATATTCAGTAGTTATTGTTAAAAACCGCGACATATATGATTTCAATCAATCATATCCATCGCGGTTTTTTGTTTCTAATTATTTTCTTTTGCCACCATTTCAAGCGCAGCTTTTATAACCTTATCCATATCGTAGTACTTGTACTGTCCAAGTCTTCCACCAAATATTACGTTTGTTTCCCCGGCCGCCAGTTCTTCGTATTTTGAAAACAAAGCATTGTTGGCCTCGTTGTTCACAGGATAATAAGGTTCGCTTCCTTCTTTCCACTCTGAAGGGTATTCTCTTGTAATGTATGTTCCATCTCCCTTTCCGAATTCAAAGTGCTTGTGCTCAATGACTCTTGTGTAGGGAATTTCTCTTTCAGTATAATTTACAACTGCGACACCCTGGAAATTATCCTCGGAAAGATAGTCCGTTTCAAATCTTAAAGTTCTATACTCAAGATGACCCAACTTGTAGTCATAGTACTCATCAATCATTCCCGTGTATAAAACCTTGTCGAAGCTTATTTCCTTACAAGAAGCTTCCTTAACAAACTCGGAATACTCTTTACTCAGTAAAAGATCACTGCCTTCAAGAAGTTTTTCAACTATTTGTGTATAGCCGCCCATAGGAATACCCTGAAATCTGTCGTTAAAGTAATTGTTGTCGTAGGTAAGTCTTACCGGAAGTCTTTTAATAATAGATGCCGGAAGGTCCTTGCAGTCACGTCCCCACTGCTTTTCGGTGTAGCCTTTTATAAGTTTTTCATAGACATCCTTTCCCACTAAAGAAAGTGCCTGTTCTTCAAGGTTTTGAGGATCAGTGATTCCCAGTTCTTCTATCTGCTTTTCGATCATTTCTTTAGCTTCAGAAGGTTTTTTAATCCCCCACATACGGCTGAAAGTATTCATATTAAAGGGAAGATTGTAGATTTCGCCCTTATAATTTGCTATCGGTGAATTCACAAAATTATTAAAATCCGCAAATTCGTTTACGTAGTCCCAGATTCCACGGTCTGAAGTGTGAAAAATATGTGCGCCATACTTATGAACATTAATTCCATTCTTCTCTTCAGTGTATATATTTCCTGCAATGTGGTCTCTTTTATCGATTACAAGGCAGCTCTTTCCCGCCTTAGTCATCTCATGTGCGAATACACTGCCAAACAAACCTGCTCCAACAATCAAATAATCATAATGTTTCAATGTTTCTTTTCCTCTTTCTTCTTGAGTTTATTATCAAAAGAACGACCAAAATTCCAAGTAAAGCCCCCGAACTATCTATACAAACATCCAGTAAAGCAGCATATCTTCCCGGTACAAAGTACTGATGAATTTCATCACTTATAGCATACAAAAGAACGAAGATTTCAGAAAAAACTCCAAGGCTTAGTAAGGTTTTTTCTTTAGTATAAAATGCATTTAAAACTAATATTCCAAAGAAAGCATACTCCGAAAAATGCGCCGCCTTTCTAATGAACCAGTGAAGAGAATTTTCAAAGTCAGGACCGAGCTTGTGATGTGAAATTCCCTCCATTATATGAAGCAAAGGATTTAAAAATTTCATACTAGTATCACTCGACTCTTCACCCGGCATTGCGCTAAAAGCAAAGATTACAATCATCATAATAATAACAGGAATGAATCTTATTATTTTATTTACTATTTTATTTTTTTCTACGCTCATGTTTGTAATTTTATAACCATTTAGCCAATTATACAATTAATGAAATGTTTTATTTTTATTAAGATTGGCGCAAAAAACGAAGGTCCAAACCATCTGACATGAATTATGGTTCGGACCTTCGTTTTTTAACTGAATATATCTTAGGGATTAAGAAAAAAATGCTTGAATATATTTAAGGAAAAATCCCTTCTGGACTCTCCATGTGCTGTCACAGTTATATATCTTCTCGTCCATAGCCCATCTGGGAAGATATTCAGTTTTTCTTGTTCCGGATATAATATTATCCACATCATTTGTAAAAAAGCTAACCATATATTTACCTCCCGCTTTCTGTGATGTTCTTGTCTTGCGGACATCTTTTATGGTTAAAATATATCACACAGCTCTCATATTATCAATACTTTTATGAAATATTAACAAATTATTTGCCATTTTCGCCGTTTTTTCCTATTTTTGATTTTATAGCGTGGATATCTGTCTTTGTGTGGCGTACATTACAATTTTCGCGCCTAGAACATTGTTCTTTTGCTATATTTATATCCATGATAGAATGTAATTACTAAAGAAAAGAGGTGGAATTCTTGAAGGTTCTTTTTTATCGCTACGGAAGCATTTGCGAGCCGGACTTAATTGCGGAATTTAAAAAAATCGGTTTAGAAGTTGATACAGTAAATGACGAAATTGAAAACAAATCCCTTTCACCTACCGAGCGAATCGATTTGGTTTCTAAATATCTTTCCAAAGAAAACTATGCTTTTATTTTTGGAATTAACTTCTTTCCAAGCATTTCGGATTTATGCCAAATATATAGATTGCCTTATGTTTGCTGGATTGTTGACGCTCCTCTTTTAGAGCTTTTCTCAACCTCAATAAAAAATGCCTGCAATCGTATTTTTTGTTTTGACAGAAGGCAGTACGAGCGAATCTGTAACTACAATCCCGACTGCATTTTCCACCTTCCACTTGCAACAAATGTTTCAAGATGGGACGAAGAAATCAAGGCCATAAACCAAAGTGATATAAAGAAATTCTCAGCAGATATCTCTTTTATCGGAAGTCTCTACATTGAAAAAGATCCTTTCTTGGAGGCCAAAAAGCTTTCAGATTATACCAAAGGTTTTATAGATGCCTTAATTGCTTCCCAGTCTCTTATACACGGAAGTGGAATAATAGAAAGTGCTTTAAACGATACTGTAATCAACGAATTAAAAAAAGCCATTCCGGCATCCTTTTATGATTCATCTCAGCTGGTTACAAACACGGATTCATTTATAGCAGCCCACCATATCCTTGGTTTCCACTGCTCTTCTCTTGAAAGAATCGATATCTTAAAAAGGCTTTCGGACCACTTTAAAGTTGACTTATATACCGCAAGTTCAGTTAATTGTTTTAAGGAATATCCTAACATTTCAGCCCGTGGCACAGCCAAAACACTTACTGAGATGCCACGTATATTTAACCTCAGTAAAATCAATTTAAACATGACCATTCATCCTATCGAAAGTGGTGCATCATTACGAATCTGGGACATTCTTGGGTGCGGCGGATTTCTGATAAGTAATTACCAGGAAGAACTTTTCGAATACTTAGAGCCCGGAGTCGATTTTGATTACTATACTTCAGTAGATGAACTGATAGATAAGTGTCAGTACTATTTGGACCATGATGATATAAGATCTAAGATTGCAATAAATGGATATAATAAAGTAAAAACGTATCATACCTACACCAACAGGATGCCAACTATTATATCTTCAATAATGCGATAGGAACTTTATAATATTTGATTATTCTTACTTACAGATTTTATTTTATAAGTTAATGCATTTTAATATCCAGTCTAATTGACCATAAAAAAGACCTTCGCTTTCGCGAAGGTCTTAATCTTTTTTGTAATCTTATTAGCCAAGTAATGACATAACGTTCTGGTTTGACTGATTTGCCTGTGCCAACATTGATGTACCTGCCTGAGCGAGGATATTGTTGTTAGCAAATCTAACCATTTCAGTAGCCATATCTGTATCACGGATAGCTGATTCAGCTGCTGTTGTATTTTCTACTACGTTGTCGAGGTTCTTAATTGTGTGCTCGAGTCTGTTCTGAATAGCACCGAGGTCAGATCTCTGCTTTGAAACCTTAGTAAGAGCTGTCTTAATGCTTTCGATGGCTGCCTGAGCATCATCAAATGTTAATACATTTGTATCCTTGATTTCGAGTTTTGAGATACCCATATTGTCGATAGAAATCGGAATTGTCTGTTCCTTTTCTGCACCAACCTGAAGGTTCTTACCCTTGAATGATCCATCAAGTAAGCACTGGTTGTTGAAAGATGTAGTATCCTTAACACGATCGATTTCTGTCTTAAGAGCCTGAACTTCTGAATCAATATATTCACGGTCTTCAGATGTCATTGTATCGTTAGAAGCCTTAACTGCAAGTTCATTCATTCTCTGAAGCATATCATGTACTTCTGCCAAAGCACCTTCTGCTGTCTGTACACAAGAGATACCATCCTGAGCGTTTGCTGAAGCCTGTGTTAAACCACGAACCTGACGACGCATCTTTTCTGAAATTGCAAGTCCTGCTGCATCATCTGCTGCACGGTTAATCTTGTAACCTGATGATAATTTTTCTGTTGACTTTGCCTGGCTGCTTGTTGTAATGCCGAGCATTCTGTTAGAGTTCATTGCTGTAAGGTTGTGCTGTACTACCATTCGTTTTTCCTCCCTGAATTAAATCCATCCTTGTTGCAATAGCAACATCCGTTTTGTTATTAATTTTTGTTATAAGTTAAGTTGTTTTTTGTTTGTTTGTTGTTTGTTCTGTAACTGTTACACTATCTATATCGGAGGCACAAACAAAAACTTTAGAGGAAATCGAATATTTTTTAAAAAAATTTTTCTTATATATTACAGACAGTTTTGCGTTCCTTTAAAAGCTGCTCCAATCCTTGAATGATTTATGAATTTAACCTCTTTATGGCTTAAAAACAGCTCTTCCATCTGCTTTATGTAATACATAAACTGATTTGAAGTCTTAACGTCTTCTCCTGCAACGGATTTGATTGTTATTAAATCATCTTCGTTCATTTTCTTTTGATCCATAGTATTGCTTGCATGTGATACAAGTCCCGGATATGCAAGATCAAGACCAATCAAATGTATAGTCCTTGCTCCAAGAGTCATCGCCGCAACGACAGCACCATACGCAACAGTCCCCCTGATGCCTACCATTTTAATTCTATTCATATTAAAATATGACATTGATTCAAAAGAAGAATCGCAGGGTACGAGGTACTTTTCGCCCTGGTATTTTTCAGCAAATCTCCAGTTAGCAGTTCCTGCTACAAGCAACCTCGATTTAAAACTTTCATTTCCTTCAAAATGTCCGTATGTTCTTGGAAGCGGATCACAAACAATTACATAGTCAGGAACAATTCCACTATTAATCAGTTTTTTGTAGACAGTAGATGCCGCTATCGTAATAAAGCGACCACTATTTTCCTTAATATAATCTATATTATCATCAAGTGATGGGCCTGCTACAATGACCATCCACTCTGTTTTATTCGAATCTTTTTTTATATCATAAATAGTCTTTGGAACATTTTTGAGGTTTCTCCAAAGATTTATCTCATTATAATATCCGTTCACATATCTTGCCGCTACAGGAATTGATGCTTCCATAACTTTTTCTGTCTCATCCGAAGAAACTATATCGGAAAAGTCCGGTAACATCATAAAACCTGTATTTATGCTTTTATAATCAACCCTCTTCAAATCAATTAACACTTTTTCTTTACTACCGGTAATGATATGAAGTTTATCCTCAGGTATCCAGCTTAAGACTCCATACTCAATTGCATAATCAACTATGCTCTTATCCACATGATAAATATAAATATCAAGACTCATATCAGATACTAAATAGAGCTGATATGCAAGATATCCAAGATCACATCCTGCAAGTATAAACTGTGTATGCTTTGTGGAATATAAACTCTTTGCTTTAATAAGAGCCTCATGCATTGGGTCAATAAGGCTATTGTATCTTCTTTCATTTGTAAGATTTTCAAGACATAAAAATCCGGACTTACTGCTTATAAGTCTGTAATTTCCATCCTCTACATCAATTCCGCCAAGATTTTCCATTCCTTCCTGTAAAAGAGGAAGAATATCGCTTAGTCTGTCTCCCATGCGGATAAAATCAGGAGCAGAACCTCTTGTAAAGGCGCAGGCTTCTTCTGCGATATTCATAATATCACTTGCCAGGGAATAGTTAGATTTCGAAATATCTTCACAGAAAGCTACAAGCAAATCTGAAATGGCTCCAAATTCCTCAGGAACCGTATCGTGACTATGTTCATAGCACTTATCCACTATTTCCTTCATAGCCGGTATTAACTGAGCATACTTATAAATATCAAAAATAAAGTCCTGCATACATAATCTCCCAAATATCTTCAAAAGAAAAGGGAGAGCGTACGCTCTCCCATCTCTCTATGGTTGTTAGATCTCTTAGCGAAATAATTAACCAAGCAATGATAAAACTGTCTGATTTCTCTGGTTTGACTGTGCCAACATTGAAGTACCAGCCTGTGTAAGGATGTTATTGTTAGCAAATCTAACCATTTCAGTAGCCATATCTGTATCACGGATTGCTGATTCAGCTGCTGTTGTATTTTCTACAACGTTGTCGAGGTTCTTAATTGTGTGCTCAAGTCTGTTCTGAACGGCACCAAGGTCAGATCTCTGCTTAGAAACTGACTGAAGAGCTGTCTTGATTGAGCTGATAGCTGTCTGAGCATCGCTGAAAGTCTTAACATTAGTATCCTTAATCTTAAGATTTGAGATACCCATTTCATCGATAGAAATCTTGATTGTCTGTGTTGCTTCTGCACCAACCTGAAGGTTCTTATCCTTGAATGAACCATCAAGTAAGCACTGGTTGTTGAAAGATGTAGTATCTTTAACACGATCGATTTCTGTCTTAAGAGCCTGAACTTCTGAATCGATGTACTCACGGTCTTCAGTAGTCATTGTGTCGTTAGAAGCCTTAACTGCAAGTTCGTTCATTCTCTGAAGCATATCATGTACTTCTGCTAAAGCACCTTCTGCTGTCTGAACAGCTGAGATACCATCCTGAGCGTTTGCAGATGCCTGTGTTAAACCACGAACCTGACGACGCATCTTTTCTGAAATTGCAAGTCCTGCTGCATCATCTGCTGCACGGTTGATCTTGTAACCAGAAGATAACTTTTCTGTTGACTTTGCCTGAGTTGCTGCTGTAACGCCTAACATTCTGTTAGAGTTCATCGCCATAAGATTGTGCTGTACTACCATATTATTTCCTCCTTGAAATAAGATGTCGCTTCCTTGCGACAAATGTGTAATTGTTTAAATACCGCCGGCCGTACGCTCCATTGGTATTACTTAAAGGAACTATTTCCTTTAGTTGTATTATATATCGGTTTGATTACCGAATACTTAATACCTAAAATTATTTTTTTGGTTAATAATTCGTTATCGAACTAAAGCTACTTCTTTTCGTCCCATAACCCTGAATATGCGGTGCCTGCTCTCATTGTCTGAGTATAGCTTCTTACAGCCTTTACACCCGATCTGTTACTTTTAAGTCTACTCTTTTCATCCTTGAAAGCAGATTCCATAGCCGCTTTGTTGCGACTTTCTTCAGCCTGAATTTGTACGCTCAAATCCGTTGCGCGTGTAATCAAATTCTGCATTGTCTTTATTTCTTCTTTATAAAGTTCTTTGTTAGAAGATAACTCTTCTTTAACATTATTATAGATAAGTTCAAAACCCTGGTCGAGCTTGTTTAACTTATATATTAGTACTGATTTTTCCTCGACATTCCTGTCAAAGTCATCATAAGGAAAAGGCGTAACTTTTGTTAACTCAAATTGTTCCTCGTCCTTTTGATGTATTTGTTCAAGCACCTCAATCTTACTTTTAAGACCATCTATCAAGGCGCTAATATAGGTATTACCCATAAAAATCTCCATTTCACCTGTGGAATTCTTATCTGTTACCTGAACCTGCTCTTTTCATTACTTCTTTCCAGTTGTCTCTAACAGAACGAAGATGCATAACAACTTCTTCCATATCAGCAGGATTTTTACTGGACATGCAGTCAAGAATTCTTCTTGATAGATATACATATATATTTTCAAAATCCTGGGCAACCGGATATTTCATATCAAGAGTTTCACGCAAGTAGTCGATGATTCTTTCCACTTTAACGATATTGGTATGAGCACCCTGAATGTCTTTCTGCTCCATCTTAACAATTGCAATATTTCCAAACTTGATTGCTCCTTCATAAAGAAGAAGAGTAAGTTCGGCGGGTGATGCTGTTAAGACTCTGCTGTTACTATATTGTGAATAAGCGTTCGGTAATGCCATATAACAAACCTCTCAATAATCGTGTTACTGCTGTCCTCCAAATAATCCGGACAGATAGCTTGTGCTTGACTGTGACTTCGCAAGCGCCTTTTCCATTGCTGCAAACTTGGCATAAAACTTATCTTCGTAAGCGTTAAGTTTTTCCTGAGCTTCAGCAATCTTGCTTTCAAAAGAAGTTAAATCCTTCTTCATCTGCTTATCATCAAAGAATGAACCAAATGATGATGTTTCAGAAGTAGCTGATAAATCAGACATTTTCTTGTAAAGGCCTTCTGCAAGACCTGAAAAGAAGCTCACAACTTTTTCAGGATCAGATGCTATCATTGTTTTAAGCTTATCTGCGTTGCCTGCTGTATCTGAATCATCGCTATTTCCATCAATGTGAAAAGCATTCTTCTCATGATCAGCTGCTGTAAAATAACTAAGTGTATTGATTCCAAAATCCGAAAGATACATCTTGGTTCCATCTACTTCATAACCGGCAGCCATAATATCTCTCATTCCGTTAAACACGAGGCCAAGTGTGTCATCTTTTCTAAACAAGCCACCTTTAACCTTGTCTTCATACTTTTCAACTTCGGAATCTGACATTGCTTCTTTTTCATCATCAGTTAATGGTTCGAAACCTCTTACGGATTCTGCATTATATAAAGCGTCCATTTCGTTAATGATCTTGTTGTATTCACTAACGAAGTTTTTAATCATATCATAGATACCATCTGTATCATCTTCAGTTGTAATTGAAATATCAGATGCTATAGCATGACACTGGAATGTAAGTCCGTTTACTTCAACGCTATTGGTAGCTGAAGTAAATGTTACTCCATTAAGTTCAATCTCTGCATCTTCACCCACAAGACGATGTGCATCCTCATTATAAAAACCTGTTCCTGAAGTTGATGCAGTGTTAGCATAGCGTAGTTTTTCAATAAGTTTATCGTATGCAGCTTCATAATCTGTATCATCTTCATCTTTAAGTTCATTCTTTAAAAGCTTATAGATATCAGAGTTTACATCACTTGTAATTGAGCTGATTGCATCTTCTTTGGTCATTGAACCGTATGTGCTGTAGTATCCTGCAAGTTTAGCATATTCCTTACTTGCAGCATCTCCTGCTGTAGCCTTGGCATTGATTCCAAGAAGGCTCATTGCTGAAGCGCCGTTAGCATTATTGGCTGTTATTGTAAAATCAGCGTCTTTACCACTTGTCTTGGCGCCAATGAAAAGTCTTTGGTTCTTTTCATCAAAGTTAGCACTTACACCTGCTGAATTAAGCTGTCTTACGATATCAGACATCTTAGTAGTTTCATCAACTTCGATGGTTGTGCTCTTTCCGCCTACAGTAACAGAAAATGATCCAGCTCCTGTAATACCGGAAAATCCTTCAACAGCATTTCCATCTTTATCTTTAAGTGCAAGATCACTTACAAGTGTTGAATCAGTAACTGTTGTTCCGTCACTTGCTGAAAGTTTGCCACCTGTAAGATAACCTGATGAGGCTAATTTATTTACAGAAAGTTTCTGAACTGAGTTCATTGCACCTTTACCGGTAATAACGCTTACAGCATCTTCATTACTGGTTTTGGTCTTTTTAATCATATATGATGAAGACCAGCGAAGGTTTCCAACTATGTTGGACTGCAAAGACTTAAGTTTTTTATTTAAGTCATTCCACTTTTCCTGTTTCCAGGTCATCTTCTTCTGATCTTTTTTTAACTTTTCTACTTTAGTTCCTTTAGCTTTAACTAAATCCTGTATGAGACTTTCAGTGTCCATACCGGAAATCATACCGGTTACACGAGCTGGCATAGGGTATCCTCCTTATCTCTTCTCGTCGACTAAAAGACCTGCCATTTCCCAAACCTTAGCAATCATATCCAAAGTCTTTTCAGGAGGAAGCTCTTTAATAACTTCCTTGGTCTTTTTGTCAACAATCTTAATAGTTACTCTGTTGGTACCCTCATGTATACCAAAGATTGCCTCTGAGTTACTCATCTTCTTATTAAGATTTTCGACAGCATTATGGAGAACCTCATTGGAACTTTCCTTCTGACTGTCACGAGATAAATCGCTGTCCTTCTGTTCAGCGTTTTCAACAACCTTAGTTGACTTGTCAACCTTAGGTGCACTATTTTCCGCGATAGATACATCCGTGTATTCCATTGCAGGTTTAGGCGCAATATTCGCATTAGTCTGTGTTGCCTGAAGACTCATTATGTTGTTCATTGCTTCTATTGCCATCTTATACTCTCCATTTCTGCAGCATCCTTGCCACTATAAAAAGGGTTTCCTACTAATCTTTCTATCGGAAAGATTAGTAGGAAAGTTTATAGTTTCAATAAAATATTTTAAAAATAACCTTTTGGCTGATTAGCCAAACAAATTGTTAAGGCCTTCAATTGCATCGGCTGTCATAGCTTCAGCGTTGGCTTCCTTAATCTGTAAATATACTTCTTTTCTGTAAATCGGAACGTCTTTGGGAGCTGAAATACCGATTTTTACCTGTTCACCTTTAATCTCAAGGATTGTAAGTTCAATGTTATTATTGATTACTATTGCTTCATTTTTCTTTCTTGATAATGCTAACATGAACCCACCTTCTTTCCATTGATAATATCGTAGACAGGGAACTTAACTTCATAATCATCTGAATCAAGAATGATCTGAACAGCCTTTCTCGATGTTACGTTAATAACAATAGGTCCACGTAAATTAACTGTCATCTTTTTAATGTCCTTAGGAACTGTAACAGTTGAAAGAACCAAAAGTTCATCAGGGTCGACATTTCCTACAGGCTTTAATACATCCTCATCCACAACAGGATTGTAATCAGGGCGAACAATTAAAGGATCAATTACAGGCATTGCAAAATTAGGTTCCTGCACTGACTGCATCCATCTGATTCCCACGTTATCCCCCTTGTCAGAATCATGAATTAATGCAAAATCTGTAAGTTCCGGGAATCCTATGATTCCGTTTTCGAAGTTAATGATTTTAGTATCATCAATTGTAACTTCACCAAATACTCTTGTTTTGATAACCATATTTTTTCCTTTCTTTAGCAATTGTCTATTTCATTTAGATGTAGTTAAGTAATGTATCTTTCATAATCTTACCGGTCGCCATCAGGGCTGCATTATATGAATACTCTGCACTTGAAAGCTTGATGGCTGTTTCAGCAAGATCTGAATCTTCATTGTCAGACTTTAACTCATCAATTGTTGTTTTCTGAGTATCCAGACGGTTCTTGATAAGATCAAGTCTTTTACTTCTTGTACCGGAATTTGTAAGTGCCAGATTATTTCTATCAAGGAAGTTATCTGACTTTCCGATTCCTCTTGAAAACAAATTGTGCAGTTTAGAGTTTAAATAAGTCTGAGCCTTTCTGGCCGCGTCTATCTTAACCTGAACCGCTTCTCTTCCTGCAGGATCTGTTTCAGGAACCGAATCGAGTTCTTTTTTCAAATCATCAAGATTCTTTTCGTTTTGAGCAACTTCGTTTATTGCATTCAAAAGGTCATGTATCTCTCTTGCAATATCATGATTGAAGCACTCGTTTGCCAGTGTATTGACTCTAAGTGTCTGATTAACACCTATGTTGTATTCAATTTCTCCGGTAGAATTACTTTCATTGTAATCAATACCGTTTGTGATATCTTTACAAACAAAGTAATGTTCAGGTCTTAAATCACCCTTAACCCACTCTTCTTTATGATATGTTACGCTGATTTCTCCTGCGTAAAGCTTAGGATCTTCGGCAGCATTCTTTCCAAGTAAAACTTCTCCGGTTTCAGGAACATAAACCACAGCATCAGGATCAGCAGTAACTGTTTCATAGGGATCCGGAGATGCACCCTTTGAAATAGTTGTTGCAGTAAGCGAAGTGCCATCTGAAAGTTTAATATCAATTGTTCCACTCTTGCAATCTTTGTAAGAAAGTCTCAATCGAGTTATATCCTCAGAATATACCTTCTGTTCATTGGAACCTGCAGCCTTTATGTCTCCTGTATGAACATAATTTACTGTGTCAGCTACATTCGCTGTTGTCTTAAGATCATCAGTTTTCATGATGAACTGCTCTGTTATTTCATAATCAGCGTTTGTATTGCTCTGGAAAGTAAGAGGTGATTCTGTTCTAAATCCGGTAAATACGCTTCGTCCTGCAAAATCTGCATTTCCTGTATTGTAGATTTCCTGCTGAAGTGCTTCAAGATTTTCACGAATAACATCTCTATCGCTTACGGTAAGTGAATCAACATTACCCTTTACGAACTGCTTTCTTATATCAGTGATAATGCTTGAAAGTGTATCGATTGAGTCTTCAGTTACGGCAAGCCATGATTTGGCATCTTCCACGTTCTTTTTAAGATACTGATCAGTTTGATTAGCACTTGTACGAAGTCGTAAAGATCTAAGTGCAACAATAGGGTCTTCAGAAGGTCTTGCAATCTTTTTTCCTGTTGCAATCTGTGTAGAAAGCTTGTCCTGTAAAACTCGGTTATTATTGATATTTGTTAATGAATTATTCTGGATAATCTTATTGGTTATTCTCATAAGTTTCTCCTACTCAAACTTATACTCCTGTTTCAAGAATAAGTCTGTCATATATCTCACTAAAGGTCTGTATCATCTTTGAAGCAAGATTGTAAGCGTTCTGGTATCTTACAAGGTTAATTGCTTCTTCTTCGGAATCGACACCGGATATCGAAATTCTCTGGTTATCGATAATGTCATGCATTGTTGTGTAATATCTTTCAGAATTGTTGGCTCTTGCTGCGTTTAATGCGACATCAGACAAAACACTTTGTAAAAACTCGCTGGCCGAACCGCCTCTGAAGCCCTTTGTCCCATAATCCGAAACAAGTTTTTCGGCGCTTGTTTTTATCTCAATAAGCTGATTTATAATATTTGATTTAGATTCACCATCTGACTTAAATGTTCTTGTTGCCAGTAAGTCGGGATCTCTGCTGATTTCTTTACTTACCGCAAAGTTTGAAGCTGTCAGTCTGTAATATGAATCGTAATAAGGTTCGCTATCGGTATCCCCATCCTTTTTATTGGTCTGCATCACCATTGAGCCATCCTTATAGTAATCATCAAAGTCAAACTGTCCGCCCAAAACATCATTTCCCTTGAAGAGAATTTTGGAAGGATTTCCATATCCGTCAACTGCGTTTTCCTGAGTAATGATTCGGTTAAAGTTTTTGGCAAAGAGTCTTACGAACTCATTTAACTGTTCCTGGTAATAAGGAATTCCCTGATAATCAACGGACTTTCCAATCTGTGCTATTTCACCTTCTCTTGAGGGAGAAAGAATGAATTTACCGTAGTTTTCATCTAACTGGAAAGTGTAGTAACTGCACTGTTCTTTCTCATCGTATACAAACGACCAGTCCTTATAGTAATAAACTTCAGAACCAAGGCTTATACGTCCACCGCTTGATGAAAGAGTACATTTATCAAGGTCATTTAAATAATCAGCAGTTGTCTTAATTGTTACCTGATTGTCTTGAAGATTTACAGATGAAACCATACCGTTAAAGTACTCTGTATTGTTACCATCTCTCATCTGAATTAACCCTTCAAGTTTTCCTCCAATCATAGGGTTATAGAGGTTAAAGTCGGCTCCATTTGACCACTTTAATTCAAAAAGACCCAGGGCATCTGACTGGTTAACTGTTTCATTTGTCTCACGAGGAGTACAAATGATAGTGTTGTATTCGTTTGTGTCAACTAAGACCTGGCCACCTGCGATTGTAACCATGAATCTGTTGGCACCTGTATCGTAGCTGTTGTTTGTATCATAAATAGGTGTTTCTTTGGTCTCAACTGATACATATGATGATAATTCATCAAGGAGTGTTGCTCTTTTATCTCTAAGTTCGTTGGCCTTAGCACCTGAAAGTTCAATAACGTTTATCTGCTTATTAAGTGTTGAAATCTGCTCAGCTATTGAATTAATAGTTGAAACAGAGTCCTTAATTTCCATGTTTACGTCTTTTTGCAACTCGCAAAGTTCATTGGAAATGTTATTGAAGTAATCGCATAAGCTCTGAGCGTATGTTACAAACTGTGATTTAACAGCTGAACTTCCCGCATTTTTAGATAACTCTTCAAGAGCGTTATACATAAGGTTAAAAGCTGTGTTAAAGCCTGCAACCTGATCAGTATCAGTAAAATAGTTTTCAAGAGACTTTAAATAATAAGCCTTTGATGTTGCGCAACCAAGGTTCTGGTTATTATCCCAAAACTTTACATCGTAAAATTCATCTCGAATTCTTTCAATAGCGATGGTATCAACACCGGCGCCGGCACATCCATAAGTAGTAAATGTTCTTATTGGATTGTTAGCTTCCTGAATGGCCTGCTGTCTGCTATATCCTTCTGTTTCTTTATTAGAGATGTTATTAGCTGTTGTATTGAGTCCGGCGTTTGCCGTTATCAATCCGGTATATGCTACATTTAATCCAAAAAATTGTGACGGCATTCGCTACCTCCTTATCATAATGAATTAAGTAAATGTTCAAGCATCTCGTTGACTACGTTTATGTATCGGCTTGATGCGTTATAAGCATTTTGAAATCTGATCATGTTTGAAAGTTCTTCGTCTGAAGAAACTCCAATTACCTGTTCTCTTGATGATTCAATCGAATTCACCGTTGCTGTCTGGCTTTCCGAAATACTCTTGTAAACATATCCGGAGTTAGCAACCTGAGAAACAAGGTTTGTATAGTAAGTATTTAAACTACATTTTGTTGTAACGTTTGGATTTAAAACATATGTATCTTTATCAAAAGCTTCTACAAGCTTCTTGGCTGTTTCAAAATCTACGTTCTTGTCTCCAAGAATAAAACCAAGTTTTCCTGCTTCTCTTAAAAGTGCCGGGTTGATCTGAAGATTTGGAATGCTATAGAGAGTATCCGTATACTTAGGATCTGTTGTTACTTCTTCGTTGTACTCGTATTCTCCTGTTGCACTGTTATATGTATATCCGTCAGTTGCTACCTTCTGAAACATCTGAATGGGATAGTAATTTCCATCTAAGTCCTGCTCGCAAAGATAACCGGTTGTGGTATCTGCTGCTTCTGCAAGAATACCGTTTACGGTTGTAACTACGTTATGTATAAGCTGATCGAATTCTGCTTCGATGTTCATACATATCGACTGAGCAACTGTATCGTTATAATATGTAACGCTCTTATCGTAAGCTTCCATATCTTCATTGTATTTTTTAACAGCTGCTGCATAATCTGCAGGATCAGTATAATCACTTGCTGCAGGGATTTCAGGCTTTACAGGAATATCTGTATAGTTAGCCTTTCTATCGCCTCTTATATACATTAAAGATCTTAACTTACCGATATCTGTATTCTTTTCTGTTGATATCGTGTCAGTTAAGTTAAAAACTCTGGCATTTGTAATATCAACTACAATTCCGTTATCTCTAAACTTGTTGATACCATCTTCACTTGTGGCTGAAGTTGCATATAAATCCCAGTAAGGTGTGTAGTAACCTGTTTGTGAATCTCTTACAACACTCATACCATATACCGTATCGCCTGCAACAAAATCGACACCTTCAATCATGACATTTACAGCACCATATATATCTTCGCTGTAGGAAATGCTAACAAGGTTTGAAAGTTTATCCAATGCTTCATTTCTCGCATCCCTGATGTCGTTGGCAGTTTCAATTCCGCCTACTTCGATGGCTCTTATTTTATTATTTAAATCGTATATTTCCTGACCGATTTTATTAATTTCTGTTACTTGGTTGAAAATTTGGAAATTGACTTCGTTCTGATAGTCGACAAGACCCTGATAAACCTGCTGCGCATTTGTTAGGAAAGCATGCGCATTCTGTACAAGCAATCTTTGCACGGTTGTATCATCGGGTGTCTTGGCAAGTTCCTGAAGTGATGACCAAAACTGTGTCATTGCGTGATTAAAGCTCGCATCATCATTCATTTCATCAAGTAAATCTTCAATTTCAGTTAATGCATTGTATGAAGTATCATAGAATGCGCTTCTTCCAGATTCACGACGATATGACTGATCCAGGAAATAGTCTCTTACCTGTCGAACTTTAGCATAGTTGACACCAAGACCAACCTTCTGACTTGTAGTCGCGGCTGATGATGGTTTGATATTAGTATAGACTTTGTCGCTTTGGAGGGCCTGCTGACGTACAAACCCTACGGTATCCATGTTAGCTAGATTATGCGCAGTTGTATTGAGAGCGTTCTGGCTTGTGGTCAATCCTGAATTTCCAACATAAAAGCTTCCCATTAATGGCATAATCTAAATCCTCTTACGTAATGTTACTGTTTGGCATCAAAGCTGCCGGATGAACTCATAAGAACGCTTCCTGTGTTATAAGCTCCCTTATTATAGTTCGCCGTTTCCGGCGCCGTCTTCATTGCCTGAATAAGGCTCAAATCAAACTCAACCATTTCAATCGCGCTATTTAACAAAGACTCATTTCTTTCATTTAATAGTTTCATTTCCCTAAGAGTAGCCTTTAGTTTGTCATGAACCAAAGACAGATTTTTCTGATCCTTAGGTGCTTTATCAAGCAGCGAAATCAAGGTTTCCAGCTTAAGTCCTTCAACATCCGTGTTGAGAATCTTAGCAACGTCATTCATTATCTGAATTCGACGTCTTTCCAGATTATTAATCCTGTCAACGATAATCTGCTCGTCATCCGTGACTTTTTGTAGCTTTTCCAAATCAGCGTTGACAATAATCTGTGTTTTGCTTCGAGATAACTCAAGAAGCATCTGGTATTCTGAATTTTCACCCTCTAAAGTTTCAACCAGGTTTTCTACCAGACTAGCCACTTAAGTTACCTCATTTCTTCATACTTCTTCATTAATTTTTCAGCGAAGCTTTCGCCGCTAACTTCATAGGTACCATCCTGTACGGCTTTCTTTAAAGGCTCTACAACATCATATCTGATGTCAGGGCTTGCATTTACAGCCGCTTTAGCGTTCTGAATGTTAAGACCAACAGATGAAATCTGAACTTCATCTAAGCGGCCCTGTTTAGCAACGCTACTTCCTTTAGTAACTTTGTTAGTGTTATAAAGTTGCTGAATCTGTGTATATGCTTCAATACGCATATATACTCCTTCCCGGCAAATGATGCCATGGTGCAATTGTTAATAGAGTCACTTGCACTTATATATATTATCGGCTTAAACCCCAAAACCTTTAGAATAATATACATAATTTTTGATGCAGTTTTCCTCTAGCGTTATTTGTATCGACACATTGGCTTTTAAAAATTATAGCAAAAGAAAAACTTCTGCACATTTTGGCGAAAGTATATATTTTTACTCTCAAAATCGCAGAAGTTTTGCTCATTTTTTATTGGTTCATTTCATGTTTGATCTTTTTGTTGGCGTACATCTTATCGTCGGCTGTCTGGAAAAGTTTAGCCCAGTCAAGAGAGCCTTTATTAAGTTCAACTGATTGTACTCCTATGGCGACTGACAGCTTTTTGTCCCGTTTTTGGTTAAATTCCTCCATATATGAATCAAATTCATTGACAATACTTGAATCATCTTTATCACAATCAGTAAGAATTACCGCAAACTCATCTCCTCCAAGCCTGTATGCAGTTCCCGCTTTTTCAAACACTGCTTTGATGCAGTTTGCAGTATCAACAAGAAGTTCGTCCCCGCTTCTGTGGCCATACATGTCATTCATTTCTTTTAAGAAATTAACATCAAATATCGCAAGTGTAATCTTGTGGTATTCGCTTAATTTGTCCGAAATGCTTTCTTTGGCCTCATCAAAGGCTTTTCTGTTTCCCACTTCAGTAAGCATATCCGTATATGCCAAAACCTTATATGTTTCAAGGTACTTTCTCTCCTCAATGAAGGATATCTGCTTATATAAAATCAGGCAAAAAAGAGCTAATGTCAAAAGAACAAGGCCTGTTCCAAGAACAATTCCATCAAGTCCCGATGAAGGTGCCTTGTAATATGCATACAGGCCCAGTACCCCGCTTATTCCCATTATACAGATTGAAAAAGCAAGATATCTTGACTCCGCGTCATGCTTACTGCCTTTAATTGAAATGGCAAAAACAGATATAATAGTCACAACCATCACAATATGAGTGCAGATAAGAATATCGGGAAAGTCTGAAATTCTTAACGTCGGCACAAGAATATTCATAAGTGCCACAAGCCATCCCACATCCTGAATGAAGCCAAGGTACTTTCTGTTTGTTTCAAATATTTCCATGCAAAATCCGCAAAAAATCGGACACATCAGACTAAGCGTAAGAAAAGACATTACGCTTATTGATGAGTTGGCGTCCGTTATAAGTTGCGGAAGTTCTGAACTGCAAAATACCCATACAGCAACTGTAAACACAAAGCCAACATAGTAGTATACAAGTTTCTTATTTATTCCGGATCCTTTTCCTACAGCAAATGTATTGATAATCAGAGCAAGCACAAAGACCGTAAAAAGAATAACCATAATAATCAGTTTAAAATGTTCTTTTCCAATTACATAATTACTAATCTTCTCATATGAATCATAGCAGGGTCTTTCAAGATCTATTGCCTGGCTAAACCTTCTTACAAAGATAATATCAAGGCTTTTACCGGCATCCGCTTCAGTAAGCGGTATAACAATTCGAACATTTCCTGTTATCTTTGTAAAACCAAGGTGTTTCATCCTGGGATAAGTGTATCTTTCTTCGCCATCAATCGTAACCGAAACATCACAGTACATCGTTTTCAATGTAAGATAATCAAGGTTAGTTGCATCGCTTGGAATAGATCCCTCTAGATGATGAACTGTTCCGACATCTGCTTTAGGGCATTTATATTTATCCCCTGCCTGATTTCCGTCAAAAACTAAATCCGGTATTGGTTTTAAAGTTCTATTAAGTTTTATTAATGTATCTTCCCTACTTTCAATAAAGAAGGCAAGTAGAATCATCAAAAGAGTAAGAACAAAAATGGCTCCATATATAATTCTGCTATATCCGATTTTTTTCATTATTCCTCCATATTATTCGAATATTACAAAAAGTATACAAGGGGCTGGTTAACCAAAAAATAAACCCCGGTCGAATAATCGACCGGGGTCTTAAATCAACTATTTAGATATAAGCTAAAACTTATTTCCAAGCGTTGTACTGGCTCTGGAACTCAGCAAGAACGTCCTGGTAACCAGCTGCATCAAGTGCTGCCTGGTATTCAGCGATCTTAGCTTCAACCTGATCAGCTGAGAATCCACCTGTTTCAAGAACGAAACCGAATTCATCAAATACTGTCTGGCATGCTGCGAACTTATCAGCAACGGGCTCTCTGTTGAAACGGAAACCAGCTGCGCAAGAAGCCTTAGCACCACCGTTGAATGCAAGATACATATCTGATGTGTAAGGAGATGTGCTTTCAGCTGTTACACATGTAGCTGATGCAGATTCCCACATTGAGTGGTTGTATGTAGCACCTTCAACCTTAGCAACAAGGCCGTTAGCATCGTAGTTCCAATCTGTACCTTCGATACCGTATGTGTACATATCAGCAAGCTTTGTATCTGTGAAGAGGAGACCAAGGAATGCGATACAAGCCTTAGCTTCTTCTTCTGTAGAGTTAGCTGTTACACAGTAGCATGAACCAAGGTTAGATGTTGAGTGTGCCCATCTGTCTGTAGCGGGTACCATTGTAACATCCTGGCCGTAACGTCCATCAGCTTCATCGTTGTTAGGAAGGTCTGTCCACCATGAGATAGCCCAATCCTGTGTCTGAGTTGTTGTATCTGTTGTAACTTTGTTTACTTCGTCTTCTGAAATGTAACCCTTGTCAGCGTATTCTGCCATTAACTTACAGAATTCAGCGTACTGAGGTGTAAGAATTGTATCAACTACTTCGTTTGTAGCACGATCAACTGATACGAAGTTACCCTTTACATCGCCTGTAAAGAAATCGAAATCATTGATGTACCATCTGTAGAACATAGCTGTCTTCTGAAGAAGAAGGGGATACTTAAGACCATCGTTCTTAGCATCTTCGAGCATAGGAGCTAAGTCAGCAAGTGACTTAACAGATGAAAGATCCCAACCGAACTTGTCTACAAGATCCTGACGGAACATGAAATCGTAACCTTCTACGTTGTCCTTGTATACAGGAACGAAGAAGTTCTTTCCATCATACTTAGAAGCTTCCCACTGACCAGCATCCATTGATGCGTAAAGGTCTGTACCGGGAAGAAGGTTTGTGATGTCGTAAACTGCGTTAAGAGGTACTAAGTCGTTTGTACCAATTGTGCTTTCCCATGAAGCTGTCCAAAGAAGGTTGATTTCCTTGTTGTTAAGAGCAAGGTTAGCCTTTTCTGTGTATTCACCAGAACCAACTTCTGTAAGAGAGATTTCAACGTTGATCTTGTCGCCGATGTAAGCGTTGATTGCATCTTCAACAGCCTTAACTTCTGCTTCATCAGGTGATGCGCAGTTGAATAATGCTCTGTAAACGTTGATGTGTGTCTTGTCTGCTGATGCTGCAGGAGCGTCAGTAGAAGGAGCATCTGTATTTGCTGCAGGTGCTTCTGTGCTAGCTGCAGGTGCTTCTGTGCTAGCTGCAGGTGTTGTCTCGCCACAAGCTGCTAATCCAAGAGTCATAGCTGCTGCTAAACCGAGCGCAACAATTTTGTTGAACTTTTTCATAAAAAATTCCTCCTAAAAGATTTTTTATATTTCTAAGCTGTAACACTATGTCACAGCTTGAAACCAATATTAAGTTGTAAGTTTTTAGCCCTTTACGGAACCAACTGTAAGACCTTTAATGAAGTACTTCTGGAAGAAGGGATATGCAATCATAATAGGTCCGATTACGACAATAACTGTTGCCATTGTTGAAGAGTACTGAGGGATTGTACCACCCATGGCTGCTCTTGCAGATGAAGGAACGTTATTGTTGTTAAGCAAGAATTCGATACTCTTCTGAATCTTGATAAGTAATAACTGAAGAGGCTGTTTCTTGTTTGATGTGATATACATCATAGCGTTCTGCCAGTCATTCCAGTAAGCTGTAGCCATCATGAAACCAACGGCTGCAAGTGAAGGCTTCAAAAGAGGAAGTGTAATCTGGAAGAATGTTCTGTATTCTCCGGCACCATCGATCTTAGCAGCTTCCATAAGCTCGTTTGGAATACTGTTTGCAATGTATGTTCTTAAAATGATTACGTTCATTGTTGTAACACACAAAGGCAAAATCAAAAGTAAAATACTGTCTTTCAAATGGTAGTAACCTGTAAAGATAATGTAACCTGAAAGCTGACCACCATTGAAAAGCATGGGAATCAATAAATATATTGATAAAAATCTTGATAATCTGAAATCTTTACGGCTAATTGAGTAAGCGAACATACTCATAATAAGAAGTCCGAAGAGTGTACCTACTACAGTAACGAAGATTGTTACGCCGTATGATACCGCAAGCTGCTTACCATATTTCAAAACCGCATTAACACCGTTTAATGAAAACTTTGAAGGGATAAATGCGAAGCCGTTCTGTGTAATAGCTTTTTCATCTGTAAATGCTGCTGCAAACACGATCCATACAGGAAGTAAACAAAAGAGTGTGTATGCAAGTAAGCAAATACCTAATATAACCTGGCCGAAGCCGAATTTTTCTCTTTTTGAAGGTGCAATGTCTAATGCACTGTCTTTTTTCTTACCCATAACTTTCCTCCTTAGAACAATGCATTATCGGGTTCAATCTTTCGAACCGCCCAGTTAGCAAATAACATTAGTGCCAAACCGATAACCGACTGGAAGAAAGAAGCCGCAGCCGTGTAACCGAAGTTCGCATTACTCAAAATAGAGTTAAGTACGTATGAGTCGATAACCTGTGTTGTTGAGTAAAGGCTACCGTTATTTCTTGTTACCTGATAGAAAAGACCTGTGTCAGATCTCATTACGTTACCTACTGAAAGAAGTAACATAACTGTTACCATAGGGATAAGTGAAGGGATTGTAATGTGCTTAATCTTCTTCCACTTGTTAGCGCCGTCGATATCAGCTGCTTCGTAAAGTTCTGAGTCAATACCGGCAAGTACTGACATATAAAGAACCGAACCGTAACCTGTATCTTTCCAAATCTTAACTGTTGTTAAGATGTAAGGCCAAAGCTTAGCATCAGAGTAAAATCTGATTCGTGTTCCTAAAACGTGGTTAATGATACCTGTATCGGAACTGATGAATGCAAATACAATGAACTGAACTGCCGCATAAGAAATGAATACGGGAAGAATCATAATTGTCTGCATTGTCTTGGAAAGTCTCTTAAAGAAGAACTGGTCGATTGCAATCGCAAGTACGACATTTAAGAATGTTCCAATTGCTGTGAATACCAAGTAGTACAAAATTGTGTTCTTGGTCATTCTCTGGAATATATCTTTGGAAGCGATGATAAACTTGAAGTTATCCAATCCACAGAATGGGCTCTTGTACATACCAAGGTTAAAATCATATTTCTTAAAAGCAAGAACAAGACCCGTCATAGGTACATACATGATAAAAAGTAGAACTAAAAAGACTGGGAGAGCCATTACTACGTGTGCTCTGTGTTTCCAGGTATTTCTAAGGAAATCCTTCATAAAGCATCCTCCAATGTTTTCTCGTCGAAAAATGTACTTAATCGTTTTCGCAAGTAAAGAATATAACATTTTTTATACTAACGCAATAGTTTTTTGATTTTTTGTTGTACACTTTTTACACTTTTGGTTATTCATACTAGTTTTACTAGTACCCTTTTTGTACACATTTACAGATAAAACCCTGATTTTACCTATGGTTTTACCAACTTAAGCCCTTAAACGTTTACGAAACTTTCGGACCCCGAAACTTGTTAAGCACTTTTTTTACTAAAATTTGCCATCTTTACGGAAAAAAGTAAAAAAAGTCTATGCAACTGCATAGACTTTTACTTGTATATACATTTTTACGAAACCGATTGAAATCTTACAATACCTTGGACAAAAACTCTTTAAGCCTTGGATTATCAGGGTTTTCGAAAAACTCTTTTGCCGGCTTATCCACCATTATTCGGCCTTCATCAATAAATGCAATTCTTGTTGCCACTTCTCTGGCAAATCCCATTTCGTGAGTAACAACAACCATTGTCATTCCTGAACGGGCAAGTTCTTTCATAAGTTCCAAAACTTCTCCGACCATTTCAGGATCAAGAGCCGATGTTGGTTCATCAAAAAGCATTACATCCGGATTCATTGCAAGACTTCTTGCTATAGCAATTCTTTGCTTCTGACCACCGGAAAGTTGAGCCGGGTACGAAGTCGCCTTATCAGGAAGACCTACTCTTTCAAGAAGTGACTGTGCTGACTTTTCAGCCTCATCCTGCGAAATCTTTAATAACTTCAAAGGTGCAAGTTCAATATTTTTCTTAACTGTCATGTGCGGAAAAAGATTAAACTGCTGAAATACCATCCCCATCTTCTGTCTTAAAAGGTTAACATCGCAGCCTTTATCATTTATCTTATTTCCTTCAAAGAATATTTCTCCGTCTGTTGGTTCTTCAAGTAAGTTTAAGCATCTTAAAAAAGTTGACTTACCGGAACCTGAAGGTCCGATAATAACAAGAACCTCTCCGGACTTGATTTCGGTAGATATGCCTTTAAGAACATCCACATCACCAAAAGACTTCTTAAGATCGTTGATTTTAAATAATGTTTCTCCTTTAGCGATCACCGGCTCTCAACCTCCTTTCGAGTTTACCAACAAAGTGAGTAAGTACCATTACGATAATCAGATAGATTAAAGCAACCGTAAAGAGAGGGAAGAAGGTTTCATATGTAATACTTCTTACAATATCTCCGCCTCTTGTAAGGTCGTTTAATGCTATATATCCGGAAATTGATGTTTCCTTAAGTAGTGTAATAAATTCGTTTACAAGTGCCGGAAGAACGTTCTTGAAAGCCTGTGGCACAATTATGAACCACATTGTCTGAACATAGTTAAATCCAAGACTTCTCCCTGCTTCAAACTGTCCGTTATCTATAGACATAATACCTGAGCGGACTATTTCGGCAACGTAAGCGCCCGAATTAATCGCAAAGGTCATTATTGCTATAAGAATCTTATTTGTACTTCCTGACATAATAATGTAGTACATGATAAGCAGCTGTACTGTTGTAGGTGTACCACGTATTACTGTAAGGTATACATTGCAAACCGCATTTAGTATTTTTAGTTTCCCGGTTCTGTCGTGTGTTGTCTTTACAATAGCTACAAGAAAGCCTATTAAAATACCAAATATTGCCGCCATTATAGTGATAATTAAGGTATTTGATAGACCCTTTATGAAGAATAAATATCTATCTTCAGTAACAAAGCATTGTATAAATTTCTCCTGAAAAGAAGCCATGCCAATCTCCCTTCTTTTGCATAATTTCTTTCTGTATCATAGCAAAACCGCCTGCTTTATTCAAGCAGACGGTCTGTTATTGTTAATAATTATTCTATATTTTTTCAAATATATTATTTACGAACAATGATTACCTGAGTAGCAGTTGCGTATGAATCTGTAAAGTCGATGTTCTTAAGTCTTTCTTCAGTAACTGTCATTCCGGCTGCACCAACGCTAACCTTTCCTGTCTGTACAGCAGCGATAATAGAATCGAATTCCATATCTTCAATTTCAAGTGTCATTCCAAGAATATCGCATACAGCCTGCATAATTGAAGGGTCGATACCAACTACAACACCGCTTTCATAGAACTCATAAGGCTCGAAGTAAGCATTTGTAGCCATCTTAAGTACACCGTTGGCTCCTGTATTGTTTGCATCTTTAACATAAGGGCATGTTCCCTTTGTATCATCGCCAATGTAGTTTTTAACAATCTGGTCGATTGTTCCGTTAGCCTTTAATGTAGCAAGTGCTTCGTTAATCTTAGCTGTAAGATCTGCATTTTCCTTGGCTACACAAATTGCATATTCTTCAAGTGCAAAAGGATCTGAAAGAATTTCAAGCTTGTCTGCATTCTTGGCAACGAAAGCCTTAGCAGGCTGCTCGTCAATAATTACACAGTCAACCTTTCCCTGAATAAGAGACTGAACTGCGTCAGAACCCTTTGAATATCTTTCAATTGTTGAACCTTCTTCTTCATAATCTGAAGCATAAATATCACCGGTTGTTCCTAACTGAACTCCGATAACCTTTCCTGCAAGATCATCTGCTGACTTAACAGGGCTGGGGCCAACTTTGCTTCCGCATGCAGCCAAAGAAAGTGTTAATGCTGCCGCAAGTACGATACTGATAACTTTTTTCATTTTCTCACTCTTTCCGACTTTCTAAGAAGTCTAACTAACTGTTTGATGGAGAAATTATAGCACCGTATTTTTTACTTAGCAATATATTTATGAATAAAATATGCATATTTTTGCATATTAATTTATGCATTTTTTAACAATGCTGCCCATTTTTATCAATTTCAGGCGTATTGGACGTATAAATAGCCATATGCGCGAAAGAATAATGTATATCGGATTCGATACTGAATATTCCTTGCTTTTTCTTCTGAACGCAACCATCACACCTATAATACAATCTAAAGAAAGCGGGCCTTCTATTTCAGTCTGATGATCTCCGACAAAATAGACTTCTTTAGAGTTGGCCTTATAGATTCTATGTATTACAAGTCCACCATCAGGTCTTCTGTATACGCAAACATCGCCTCGTCGAACTCTCCTCGTAAACTTGCCAAAAGAAACTATTATTGCCCTGTCATTTCTTTCAACAAACAGAGGATACATACTTGTGCCGATTGGTTCAATCGAAACCGAATTCCCTTCTGACAGCAGGTTTTCAATATTAACTTTCTCCTGCATTTATTCCCCCTTATTCCGATAGACGATCAATATATTCTTTTAGTACCATATAACTTTCTTTGTTCATATCACATACAAGTTTCGCGACAACTACATCACGACAGCTTTTTTCAACGAGATCAGTTACATGAAGCATCATTTTTTTGTCCCAAGTAGGTGAAAGAATTCGTCTTGTAACCTTTAGAACTTTATCGGGAAAAGAAAGTTCACAAACTTCCGGCTTTGTTCCTCTTTCAAGCAAGAATATTCCACCAAGCTTATAATCCTCATTTTCACAAATTTTGCTTGTGCCACACCATGGAACACCTTGCACAGTTTGTGAATCAACATCAAGCAGATTTGAGTCACCGTTAATCAGTCTGACTCCTTCATATTTTTCCCATAAAGAAGCATGTGTACTCTTTCCGGTTCCGGAAGGTGCTGAAACCAACCATATTTTGCCTTTATATAAAAATGAGGCGGAATGTATTAGCAGTTTACTTTCTTCAAGCGCGTACAAAGTATATCCTAAGCGCATAGCAAAAAGAATATTCTCCGCAGTTGAATTATTGCTTACATTCAAGTATATAATTTTCTTTTCCTTATACACTAGCGCTGAATTAATATCAGATAAAGTCTTAAAGCTCATCTCATAAGCATGCTCTTTTTCCAAAATTCTCACATCGCTGGAATCTACAATAATATTTCCATTTCCATATTCAACAGGTTGATAAGTCTCATGTATGTAGACCGAAACTGTTTCTTCTCCGTTGTTATTGCCCAAAACTTTGAAATCATCCAAAAAACTACCAATGAAATTTTTTTCATCACAAATTTTGAGTATTATTCCTGCTATTTTGTAATATTTATACTCTGAATTATCCGAAATTATAGCGCCATAATTTACGACTCCTTTGGCAGCTAAATCTTCAATATATGTCTTTACATCACAATATATTTGTCTGTATAATTTGCTATCCTTTGCAACTTCAACAATTTCATTTTCTACAGCACAATCTTCTGTAACAGCGTTATACACTGCAAGTGCCACATCGTCCGTCGAACAATTCTCTTTAAGCTTTTCCCAGATAATCTCACCTATGTTGCTTAACTCGACGCTTCCTCGGCCCCAGTTTATTTCTTGTCCGGTTGGCAAAAGAAAGGTTCTATCTTCAATTTTTCTTAATAAATAAGACTCGTTTCGAATCATATGCTCACCATGATAAAGAAATCGTTAAATAACATCTTCATAAGAACCTTCTGCGATTCTACATTCATCTATAATATAGATTCTGTCGCAAAGTTTCATAACCTCAGGTTTATGAGTAGTTAAAATGCAGGTTCTTGGATAAGTATCGTCTGTAATATTTGAAAGAACTTTATTGGCAGTTTTCACATCAAGTGCTGATGTTGCTTCATCCAAAAGGAGAATAGGTGATTTTCTAAGCAAAGCTCTTGCAATCGATAATCTCTGGCTCTGTCCTTCCGAAAAACCCGCTCCACGTTCCCCAAGTTTTGTATTAATACCCTCAGGAAGCTTTGATACAAATTCCCAGGCTTCTGCAAGCTTTAAAGCCTCTATTATTTCGTCATCACTTGCGTCAACTTTAACATTTCTCATATTTTCTGCTATAGTTCCTGCAAACATTGAACTTCCCTGAGGAACATAAGCCATTAGCTGTCTCGTCGATGCTGTAATAGGCATTGTGTTGCTTTCATTCTTTACTGAAAAAATATTACTATACCCGGTTCTTGAGTTTATAATGGCAAGAATCATTCTAAGAGTTGTCGTTTTTCCACCTCCCGATGGACCAATTAATCCAACAATTTCGTGAGGTCTTGCTACCATATATGAATCTGCAAACACATTATCTTTATCCTTATAGTTAAAGGACACATTATTCAACGCAATTCCAATGCCCTCATCACGATTCATTTCAATGAAATTCAACGCTTCTTCACCCATTGAATAATCTTCTTTAGGTAGGTCAACTATGCTTCTAAGTCTCTTTGTGGCATTCAGCAATGTAATAGTGCTGGGAACAACATTAAACAGACTTTGTGCCGTACTTGAAAGCGAACTTGACATTCCCAAAAACATTGTCATAGTTCCATAAGTAATTACTCCACTCCAAACACGATAAACTCCCCAACCATAAGTTGCATAGGTTATTGTCTGGGATACCAGTATTAAAATAATTGAGTTAATCACTACCTGTTTTTGATACTTCATTTTTGCATCTAAAGATTTCTTCTGTATTTCACGTAGACGAGCCTTATAAAGTTTTAATAAGTCCAGCGCTTTAACATTCTGGATGTCTGAAAACGAATCCTGAGAAAGTGCGTTTAGTTCGGAGTTTACTTTCATTGAATCCATTCCTGCTTCGCGCATTTTCCTCATACTAATTCTCGATGTTGCATAACTGATAGGCACACTGATTAAAGAAAAAACAGCAAAAGAAGCATCATACCTGACTATTAATAGTAATGAAGATACAAAACGAAACAAATTGGTTACGACAGAGGGCACTATTGACAGCATACCACTTGCGATACTTGATGAGTCCCCCTGCCACCTTGACATAATATCTCCGGAATGAAATTGAGCCAAAGCTTCCCAATCAGATGAAAGAATCTTATCATAGGTTTCAGCTTTAACGCTTAAATCTACTTTAGTAGTTATCAAAGTATTAAAATATCCTGAAATACTATTGATAGAAATAATAATAACCTGAATTCCTATCATGGTAAGAAATGTTGTAATAAGTTCACCGGTCTTATGCCCGGTAACAATATCTACCATATCCTTGGAAACGAGCCCGCTAACAAGGCCCACTACAGTTCCTGTCATTCCAAGAAGTGTATATAAAGCAATAGCCCATATATGTCTTTTAGCGAAAGGAAACAGCCACTTAAGGTCTGAAAGTGCTGCCTTCGTTTTAGTTATAAATTCTTCTTTAGTCATTTTCATAATGTTATAGTACCAAAGACAATTAAACTTGTCATTAAAAAAAGGCTTCGCTTTCGCGAAGCCCTTTACATTGTATCTTATAAAAACTCAATACTTGTAATAGCAAAAAGATGATCTACATTCTGATCGTTTGTCGCATGCTGATATAATGAGCCATGATTACCATTATTAACTCCATCATTCAGAGTACCATCGGGAGTGCCGTCTGCTCTTTCTGAAAACTTCATTTCGTTTACATTAAACACTATCCTCTCATTCGCGTTATAATGGTTTTTACGATCAAATGTAAAGCTCTTTCCATCTGCTGCTAAACTAAATTCAAAACCTGATACATCATTAATCTTCTCAATATATCCAGGGCCATTGTAAGCGATGGTAACTTTAATTCTTTCACCAGGATGGTCTAATGCAAGCTCAAATGCAATTTCCACAACTGAAAGAGAACCGGAGTCATTATTCACTACCTTAAAATGAGACTCATACCCGCCTTCGTTACTCTGAGCATAAACTCCTTCAAAAATATCATCATTATTTAAAACAACTGGTTTTTCATATTTCATATTTACTCTCTCCTCACGCATTTTCTATGAAGAATACTACTACTAGTGTATTCTAATGTTCTTTATTTGTCAATAAAATCCACCCTTGACGATTCTATCAGTTTTCATTTTTACCTATTCTTTATTATTGAATATTTGCTCAAAAGAAACATCGTTAATGAGGGACAAAAGACGTAAAGTTTTCTCGCCAAAGCAATTAATTTATATTCTTTACCTCTTGGCAGAGGCAATTTCTTGAGTATATCATTTACTTTCTCAACAGATTGGACATTAGCCTTTTTCCCGCAAGTTTGTATTTTGCCTAAAAGAAAAAGCGCAAAATCATTTGCTGCTGAGCCAGCTTCGTTTTCTAATTCCGGATAATTCGCTTTATAGAACTCTAAATTCCCCATTCTTGCCTCGAGTCCATCCATGTGTGTACCGGCATTTTCATCGAAAGATATACTTTGCTCATTTTTATAATATATGTATACCGGTTCTGACAAAGTAACAATTTTCATACACCTGTCCAAAACCTTTGGGAGCATATATATATCTTCATAATACTTTCCTTCGGGATAAGATAGTCCTTCAAAAAGATCTCTTTTATAAAGTTTTCCCCACGCATGGTTAAAATCTCTTCCTTCAGTCAGGAAATATTTATGGATGTCAACTTTAGTTGTTATTACTTTTTGCGGCATTATCCGCCTTTTATCTGACGTTTCTGTTCTATAAATATGAGAACCACATGTGAGGTCAGCCCCAACTTTTATCGCATTCTTCAATAATCGTACGATAGCATCCCTCTCCAACTCATCATCGCTATCCACAAATATAATATACTCACCATTTGCTAGTCTCAAAAGTTCATTTCTCGCTCCTGCTAATCCGGGCTTTTGAAGATAGTGAAGAGTAATCCTTTGGTCTTTCTCCATTAGACTTTTAGCGATTTCTTCGCTTCCATCATTTGACGCATTGTTAAGTAAAACTATATCGAGATTTTTATATGACTGCCCGATTATCGAATCAACACATCGCTTTAGGTACTTCTCGGCATTATAAAAAGGGACCAAAACGCTGATTAGTGGCTGCTCACCCGGCAAATCATATTCATCTTCAAACAGGCTCAAAATTCTTTCAAACTCATCGCTGTTACTGCAGTAACGGTAAATCTTATCTTGAGCCTTTTTACCCATTTTGACTTTTTCTTCAGGATTATCAATAAGCCATCGTACACTATTTGCAATACTTTGGGCATCATAATCGCAAAGTATACCGTCCTCTCCGCCTCGAATCTGCTCTAAATTACCTTTGCAATTCGTCGCTACAACTGCTTTTCCGAATGCCTGAGCCTCCTGAATTGCAATTGACTTGCCTTCATACTCCGAAACGTTCACATATATATCGCACATTTCTAAGTATGGGTAGGGATTCTCCTTAAACCCTAGCAATATAAAATCTTTTGAAAGATTTCTTCTGCAAATCTCATTTTTAAGCGTCTGACGTTGCTCACCATCTCCTATTACGTACCAGCGTACATTAATATTCTGTTCTTTTAATAAAGCCAGACTTTCTATCGCTTTTTCGATAGTTTTCTGTTTGGTCAGACGACCAACTGTAAGGATTCTTGTCCCATCAAACTCGTCATCGAAACCGACACCGCTTTTACTTAGTCTGTTGATCGTTCCAACGTCTACTATGTTATGAAATATCTCGGTTTTTGTTTCAAATTCCGGATAAACATCCAAAAAATGCGATAGCACTTCTCTGGAAACACAAAAAATCTTATCTATATTCTTGTAACAATCATTATCAAGGCTTCGGCTGTAGCCTGCATCTGCGTATGCTATATGAACAAAAGAAGCTTTCTTTAGTGCTTTCACATAGCGGCTTACATAGTATGTTGCAGCGCCTTCCGTAAAAGCGATAGCGAGGTCATATTCCTTTTTACTACGTTTCGCTCCCATAGCCAGGGTTTGCCACAGAATACGTTCCTTACGAAAAGTGCCTTTTCTTAGCATATTTATGCTTTCTTTAATCAGATATGGCAAAGTTCTTATTACTGCTGCCCTTCTAAAAAGTGTCACTATAGTGTTTTTACATAAATGCAGCCTACCCTTTTTCCCAGCGATTTCTGTAGAATCGAATTTAGTGTTAATAACATTAACCCAAGTCGGAATCTTGGCAATTAACTCCCCTTGATTTAATATTACCTCCAGATCAATCTCATATTCGTTTTTATCAAATCTATTGATTAGTTCAACAAGAGCTTTCTCGGCCCCGGCCGTTCCAAGAGTATTAATAACCAATAAAACTCTCTTCATACATATATTCCTTTAATATATTTATCTTTTCCATAAATGAAGCTGCCTGGTTACATCCCCTCTTTTAAAAGCAGTTTTAAGAACTTTCATAGTGGATGTTTTCCGCACGCGAGAGTTATTTCGGATAAAGATGATTAAAGTTGCAATCCACAGGCCCGGCCAAATAATAAACACTTTGGAGCCCTTAGGGAAATTTTCCTTCATCTGATGATGAAACTGAGAAACCAACCCTATTATGGAGTTGTCTTTTAAATTCACAATTCTTGATGTGTCATTTCTTCCGTAGCTTCCCGACGCAAGTATTTCTTTTACAAAAGAAAGAACAAGGTCATCTTTCTTTAGTTTATCTATACTAACAGCATTTGCTTCAATATTTATCCAGGGATAGCAGTTGACTTCCCCACCCAGATAAGCGTAAGACAATTTAGAAAGCATATCTGAAAAATCTGAAAGTCCCAGATTTTTAATATGTTCTTTGTACTCTTTCTTCAGTTCCTCCGAAGAGTTCGAATTCCAGTACATACTATAATCGCATATAAGGTTTAGGCCAAATCCGGCATTTAAGTAGTGTTGAAGTATATGAAGCAAAATGTATAAAGCGTTTATTCCCTTTGGAAGTATCTTGAATTCCATTCCATATACAGAAATTGTCTCAATATTCTCTTTAGCAGTCGCAAACACTTTATTAATATAGTCGTTGGCAAATCTTACTTCAAACGCTCTTGTAGGTTTGGTATGCAGCTCAAGTTTCAACCCCGTGCTGTGAACATATTCTATATGATGCCTTGAATCCTGCCTTTCACAAATCTTAAAGTCCAGGCTTTCGAGTAATTCTTTTGTGGCATCCAAATCCGAAATATCCAAAAGATAAACATCCACATCCGAAAAATGTCTAAGTTCCGGAATCGGATAATCTGCAGCTATTGATGCACCCTTTAGCAAACATGCAGGTATCTCATTTTCATTCATTGCATGTAAAATATATCGTGCTAAGTAAGACAGTCTGATGTTTGAATTAGCACATGCCTGTGCTCTCTTCTCGATTGCTGTAGCGATATTTTCCTCAAAACAGTCCTTCACAGGCTGCAAAAGCGTCAATACTCCCTGCTCATTTGCAAGCTTAAAACATTCCTGTGAGTATGATTTTTTATTATCTTTTATTCCATATAGGGCTTGTGACAGCGCATCACATAGCTCTTCAAAAAGAACAATATCTTTATTTTCCATTCCTTATGAACCTGCCCTTTTTATTTATAATGTACATTCCTTTTTCCCACAAAAGTTTGAATTCCCTGCTTTTGTGAAATACAAGCAGATATCCCAGATTCATAATGGCAAAAGAAAGTCCTGCCCTAATAATCATAGATATAAAATTCCCCAAATGAATACAACTGCAAAGCAACTCACAAACCAACCCTAATACAACAGTTGTAATTGTGTATACAGCATATTTCCCAAAGTACGGCCAAACATTCTCCTTAAAATACTTCTTATAAAGCACATAAGGCTCAACCCAAAATGAAGTGAGAATAGTACTTACAAAGGTTCCCATAAAAATGCCCAATGCGCCGAATTTCATTCCAAGAATAATAGAAGCGACAAGATTGATGATTGCTGTAAAAATTGACTTATATCTGTCGTAGTAAAATAAACCCAGGGTATTTCTGAAGGTTAATGTAGCCATTCTCATACCGGCTATATAAAAGTTTATACAAAGCATTATAGTAACCGGTCTATCAAAGATATACTGCTCTCCAAAACTTATTCCCACAAAAATGTCGAGCGCTTCCAAAAGGCACACAGCACACAAGCCATAAACCCAGCTTCCCATAAAAAACAGGGCCTCATATATTTTCTTTACCCGCTCCTTATCTGATGTTGCGCCTAGGTTACCGACACTTCCCGTTATGCTGTTAAAGGCCTGATTGAGCACGATTTTAACTGATTCTACTACCAGAAAATAATTGGAATAAAGACCTGCTGCAATAATTCCTACTACAGATGACAAAAGAAGGTTATCCGTATTGTTTACAACTACATCACCAAGTTTATGCATAAGCATAGCCTTAACATTTTTGCTTATACCTTCTTTTTCCTCTTTAGTCACCGGCCTTATATTTTTATCCTTCAAAAATGGATAGCGTTTATCCGCTTCCATCGAAACTATAAGATTGTTTAATATATTACCGGCGATGAATAAAGCTATGTAAATATAGAAATTATGAGTAAAATAGAGTACAAAAATCTGAATTACAGACTGAATAGATATAACCACCGAAAATACAAGCTCTCCGATGTAATTCATCTGATATGCATCCATCAGAGTTCTTTTGTAAATGCAGAAATAAGAAAATACTGTCATAAGCACATACATACAATAAATAATATGCACATGTTGTACTTCAGTATTTCCCTTTATAAGAAACTTCAAAAATGGCAAAACAGAAAAGCCCAGAATTGCCACGATTAAGGCAACTATCATGTAGAACTTTTTAAAAAGGCTCATAAGAGCTTTCTGTTTTTCTATATCTCCCTCAGCTATTGGCTTATAAAGAGCATAAGAAATAGCTGTTCCAAATCCCAGTTCCGTAACAGAAAGAACATTGAGAATATCTGTAAAAAGACCATTAATTCCAACATACGCCTGGCTTAATGTATGCGTGAAAACAACGCGTGATACATATCCTACCAATATTGCTATCACGCGTCCGACTGTTGCATATTTAATATTTCTTGCTGAATGTTCTGTTCTGCTTTGAGTATTACTGTTCATCTGTTTTCCACTTTGTAACAGAATTATTTATTATAGTATCACTTTTTAAAATAACCAAGATAAATGTAAGAGTCATCCACATTCTTACCCAATTCTTTATTGGCAAAGAAAACAGATTCCTTAGTTGATGCCTTCGTTGCTGATAAATATACGTCCCCGTATAGTTTCTCAGTCATACACGTAAATTTGTGTTTTGAGCGAGAAGCTATTTTGGTGAGATCAATCCATTCACTTACATCGATTTTCTTTCTTTCGCCGAATTCATCGTCAGCCTCAATATATACGGATGATTCAAAATAAGATCTGGCAAATCCGACATTTTCTATTTCAATTTCCCACTTTAATATAGAATCTTCATTAGGCAGTAACGAGCATACAGCTTTTCTTACTACAAATCTGTAGCCTAAATGTCTACCAACATATTCATATCCGTCCAGTCCTCTAAAAGGGCCTTTTTCTTTCCAGGTAAGGCTATGAAGATGATCAAGAAACCTTGCATCATGAATTCTGTTTAGATATGAAATATGTAACACCGCAAAATACTTATCTATCTCTTTTAACGATGCGCGAACATTATCCAAAGAATCAGGTTCATTCGGCCAAAGCGCTTCTCCGCCATAAGGAACGTTATCACACAGTCTCGAAACATATTCTATTTCTTCATTTGGTTTCCAGGAATGCTCACGTATTGTCTCCTTAGACGACAAATCACCAAATGTTCCAAGATGAGTAGGTGACGCCATAATAGCATCATCAAATAAGCCAACTTCTTTTTGCCTTAAATCCTCGCCTTGTGGAAAAAGAATTCTAATATATGAAGGCCTTCTAACCGCTATAAAAGTTGTATCTTTTAGTTCTTCTCTAAAAGCATTTGAAAGCCTCTTGAGTCTGCTTGGCGAAAGAAACTTAGACGAATGCATCTCTCCCCAGTTTCCAATCAGCATACCCTGGCAAATATATATATCGGATTCAAATTCCTTAAGAACCCTGCTCACCTGAGTCATATGCTCGATAATCTGCTCTTCATTTGACGGTTCATTTTCCATGCAACGTCCGTTGGTATCATAGACTACTCGCACTATCATTCCCAACCTGTAATCTCTGAAAAATGAGAATATCATCCTGAGCTTGTCTATAGCCTCATCATCTAAAGGAGCATTTTTATAGTCTGATATATCAATAAGTAATAGTGCTATAGTATCCATATTATTGAGAGTATACTCTCTATCAACCATAGTAATATCATCAGACAGCACAAAGGTATGAATCTGATACCAACCTCTTTCAGGGTTTCTCAGTTCATCTGCGATTTCAATTAATTTTGCTGCTTTAAACTTACTCTTTTTCAAACGACTCAAGTTTCTTATGATCCTCCACTGAAGATATATCTACTTTAAAGAGTTTCACGCGCATCCACACTGCAATAATGGAAAACATCATTCGAATCATATAAATCATCGGCTTAATGATTCCGGAATGCATACTTGTACCTTCATTTCTTGCGTACATGACTGCAGGAATTTCTTCAACATTATATCCTAACAAACACATCTGCATCAGCATATTTGCATCAGGATATTTGTCATCAAAATGTGAAAAGTTTGAGTAATACCATACCGTTCTTTTGGATAATCCTTGTAAGCCCGAAGTCGGATCCATTAACTTTTGTCCGGTCGCAGCCTTTATCAAAAATCTAAACAAAACAAAAGCTATCTTCTTGGTTACAGGAACAGGAAAAGAAATAGCTCCGTCCACAAATCTTGATCCTATTACTATATCAGGGTACTCGCCTTTTTCGTTTTTTGTTTTTAAAGCATCATACAATTTTCTAACATTTGACGGATCATGCTGCCCATCTGCGTCCATCTGAATTACATATTCATAACCATATCGCTGCGCATATTTGTATCCGACCTGAAGACCACTTCCATATCCCAAATTAAATATATGCGTTACAACGGCGTGGTTTCTTTTCTTTACAACATATTCTGTTTCGTCCTTCGAGGCATCATTCATTACAAGCACATCTGCGAATGAGGCTATCTCAGGCTCTTCCAACTTCTTTAAAACTGCTTCAATAGTTTTACCTTCGTTATAAGCAGGAATAATTATAAGAACTTCCTTCTTCTGTCTTTCCATTTTATCCCCCATTATATTTCGCGTTTATCAAGACCTGTCATATCAGAAAGTCTTTTCATTATCTTTTCGTTTTCCTGATTAAGAAGCGAAACCTGAATAGCCAATTCCTGATTTTTACGCGTAAGTTCGGATATTTTTAGACTTACAAAATAAACGCAGTATAATGCACAAAAAATAATGACCAATACCAGCGCAAGTCCCACTCCTGACATGTAGTTTGTCCATTCTGACGGTCTTAAAAGGCATCCTGCCAAAATAGTTGCAACTGATACAATTCCCCATACCAGGCAAAAAGACTCATTCATTTTTCGCTTTGCAAGGCTGGCAACTGTTACAAATAACATAACTGCGCCCATTACAAATAGAATAATTCTTAGTAAATCTCCCGCATCAATCATAATTAATTCCTCTCATACACAAGATTTGAAGGCATTCGACCTTTTCCTTTTTTAAGGATACTTCCACTACAGAAAACATGAATATCCAACGTTTTTTCCATTCTTCGTATTCTATAGTAGGCAATCGAAAATCCTACAAATGCACCAATAACCATACCGATGCCATACCAGATAACAGGAAGTTTAGTTGCTAAAATACTAAAGAATAATGTCGCGATGAAGAATGAAACGGAAGTCATTACTGCACCAGCTAAATCGTTAAAATAGTAAAGGAAAATAATAATCGCATACATCAAAAACAGAATATAATAACCTGCCGCTAAACAAGGATAAATTCTAAGTGTTGTGCCACCAAAGCCCAGTCTCGGAAGAATGATCATGGCAATTAAAAAGATTACTGTTGTAACAATAAACTGTACACGTGCAAGAGTCATCACTTCTTCCATAAGCTGTCTGAACATTCTCTGCTTAGCTCTTGTTATATCCATTCCACGTCCACCGATAACTGCTTCTGAATATCTTTTATATCTGTCGTGGAAATACATTTCAACACGAGTAAGGAAAATAACGCTTGACGTAATATTTGTAAACATAGCAAGACAACTTGCCATATCATATGGCTGATTGCAAACAAAGCTCTTAACTACTATCATCTTCATATCTGTATTCCAAAATACGAAGTTATGAACGTAGAGACCAAATATATAAAAGAAGTTTGCAACTACAAGCTGCCAATATTTTGCAAAATATGGAAGCACGCCAAAATAGTTGCCTGAATTAGTTTTAAAATACTGTCTAAACTGTGCGTACTCAAGCATTGCTATGATAAACAGGCCTACAACAAGACCCACAAGCATTGCTATGTCACATCTTACGCCAAAGAAAAAGTAAAGAATGCACGCAAGCAAAAATGTTACTATCATTCCGATGATATAGAAAAGTGATATCTTTTTATAATCTTTACATATTGAAAGGTAAAGCATTATGTAAAAGGTAAACATCAGACACATATAACCTGCAAATCCGGCAAACACATACCATATGTTAACACCGCCGACTTTGTACTCATGAATGCAAAAAAGCAAAGCGGGTATAAATGAAAATATAGTATTCATAATTAATCCGGTGTAAAAGCAGGGTGCAATATCTTCATACTTTTCTTCATAAATAATATCGGACATATATCTGGATATTACCGCATTAAACGGTGACGCAGTCAGAAGTGCAAATATGAAAATATAAAGAACTGTACACGCATACAACTCCCTTGTTACATAGTCAAGGCTGGAGAAGCCAAGCACAAGCTGCATCAATACGATTACAGCGATAATAATTAACATAGGAGCTATTGTAACAACTACGGAATATCCAAATCCAAACAGTTTCGTAAAAATTGATTCTTTACTGTAAATTTTATTTAGTCTAATACCAATTCCTGCCATAATTAATCCCTATTCAAGCTAAGGTCTCCGTAAATTTCACCATAGCATTCTCTCATTTCATCTATTCCATAATAATCAACTACTCGTTTATATCCAACTTCACCCATAGCTTTGCGCTTATCAGGATGAATTGCAAGATCAACCATTGCATCGGCTATTTCACCTACATTCATAATGTGAGTGATGATACCTGCTGCTTCGTTGTCACCTTCGTGGTCTCCATAGATAAGTCCTCTACAGTTACCCACATCTGTCGCAATCGCAGGAAGATGGTTCGCAAATCCCTCTAAAATTGTGAGTGGCTGGCCTTCACTTATACTTGTAAGTATTGTGTAATCCATCCTGCCAATATACTGAGCAACATCAACTCTTCCTGTAAATACAACATCAGAAATACCTAAAGCATCAACGAGTTCAATACACTCATTAGCATATTCTTCGTCCTCGTCAATAGGCCCCATAATCCAAAGTTTAAGGTTAGATACTCTCTGCTTGGCAAAAGAAAATGCCTGAATCATTGTCTTTACATCTTTAATCGGTGCAACTCGTAAGACAGCACCGATATTGATCATTCCCTCATCTTCAGGAAGTTTTCCCGGTATGTTTTCAAATCTCTTTTCATCGATACCATTCGGAGTAACTCTGGTTTTCATCTCAGGACAACCCAATTCAATCTGGAGTTCTCTTGCATGGCTATAAAGGCTAGTAACAAGGTCAGCTTTATCATATGCAACCTGTGACATTTTCTTAAACTGCTCTATCCAAATTGTTTTGTAAATTCCTTTAACCCAGCTCGCCTTTATTATTTCTTCTTCTCTTTCGCGTGTATATATACCATGCTCTGAAATGAGAAGTTTACTTCCATATTTGTGGTTCGCCATCGCACCAAGAATGCCTGCATAACCTGTTGCTACACAGTGATATACATCTGCTTCAGGGATGGGGGTCTTCATAACAAGGAAAAGATTTAAATAAATCGATCTCAGTGTCCAAAGGAAGTCAGAAAATACAATCTGAGGATAATTCTCGTTGTAATATTCCTGAACAATCTTTAAAAAGTCTGCGCCCATAAGGATATCATCCGTCGAAAACTTTTCACTTTGAAACATATCAAATAAAGTGTCCCATTCAACACGTCTGTTCAATACAAGACTTCTTAAGGCGCGATATTCCTTCTTGCTAAGGTGTGTTCTTTTGCCTTCCTTTTTTGTATTAACCCAGTCATAATCGTCAAGATATGCTTCATAAACAGCCGATACATTTTTAGGCAATTCATAAGCAAACTTACCACTTTGTTTACGATTTGGAATCATTCCCAGAATGATGAAATCATGCTCCGGAAAAGCTTCAATCATACTGTGAATCCATCCGGATACACCGCCTACTACATAGGGATAGCAGCCTTCTGCCACAATACAAATTTTCACGTTAACTCTCCTCTTACTATTTCAAGTTCAATGCATTCTTAAGATTGATTGTTACCTTGTCACAATCAATTGTGAGTAAGTATGCATAATCTTCAATTTCCTTGTAAGAAACAAGATCACTTACAGAATCAATAATATAGCCATGAGTTCTCAGCACAAAATAGCATGTATCATTATCTCTGCCTGTAATATCAAGTTCAATAACATCTCCGTCTCTTTTAGATACAGATTCGATATTTAAGAATGTTCTTACTCTCTTATCACTTTCAGAAAGTGTCGTTCTGTCATAAACTCTGAAAGGTTTCCAAAATGTAGCAAGAGAACTTGACATATCTTCATATATCTTTTCCCAATGCTCATTTTCATTTTGGGGCCAGGCCACCTTAGTAAAATCAAGTTTTGCATTATCATATCCGAGCGCTGTTTCGACTGACTTGAGCATCAGATCTCTCGAATAAGTAAAGTTTTCAGTATTACTTGTCAAACTTTGTAGTGTAACATCATCTGTAAGATAGCTTAAAATCGGAACTTGAACATCTTCATCGCAAGCTATTGTTCTAATATTCGAAGTGTGTGACGCCTTTAACGAATCGAGTAACTGATTCTTCTCACTTAAATCCATAAAGGCACTTGTTGAAGGATATCTGTTCTCAAGTTCTAACAGATATTCCTCATCTTTATTTACTTTTTCCAATAAATCAACAGAAGAATCATGGATGAATGAATATCCTACTTCAGTTCCTTTTTCTTTAAAATTAGTAAGATATGGAACATAAGTGTCAAGTTCAGGCTCGGTTCCATCTGAATAGTTGTATTTTGGTGTCAAAAAGGCCGTATATTTTAGTTTATATTTTTCCTGAGCAGCAACAAGAGATGACCAGATTACATTATTTTGAAACGCATCATATGATCTTGTATACAGTGACTTTATTTCTTCATCATTCTCGTTTGCCAGCAAAGGATATGAAATCAAAAGAGTATTCTGCGCATTCACGACCGGATATATCTGATAATCGGAAAGTTCATAAATCATAGAAGCAAGAATTCCGATTCCGGCTGTCGTTTCCATGTAGTCTCCTACTACACAAAAAATCTGTGAATCTGCGCTATAGCTGTTTCTCCAAATAAGTGCAGGAAAGAAGTCATTCTTATCCTTGAAATCCTGAAAATACTCATCAAGAATACCGACCATATATGTTTTAGTTGCACCTGCTGTAATGTACCAGGGAACATTAAGCTCAAGGTCCTGACGACGCTCTTCTTTGGCCTTCTTAGGCTCGTAAATTGTTTCTCCGCCAAAAAGGAAGCCCGAGAAAAGCTTGATTCCTTCTACTGTAACGCTCTTCTCTTTGCGATAGGAAATACCCATAAGTTTTTTTAACTTTTCATTAGGTGTAATAATTTCCGAATCAGGAAGTGAGCAAAAAACAATAGACATTCCCTCATCGGCCATTTCTATGAGCTTGTCTGTTTCTTTTTCGAAGTCGACATACTTCGAATCAATAACAGTAAATTCAGGTCTGCCGAATTTTTCCAATTCAAAATCAGAAAGGCTGTGACATTCAAGCATCTTGCGCTTTGTGTATGTTACCCACTGGCTGACAACACTTCCCATGTTGGTTTTGCTGTCACCCACATAGAGGATGTAATTATCCTTTTCCCAATCTGCCACAGCATCTGTCCCAAGTAAAAAGTTTTTAGCCTGATACTGCATATTGGCAGGATATTTTTCATCGAGGCTTTCATTCACTGAATAATGATTGCCTGCATTCTTGGCCACTTCACTAAACTGAAAGATTACAAGAACAATCAGCATAAGTATTGTAATAATTCCAAAATTTCTTCGAGAAATCATGTTCATCTTCCCCATCTTCTTTATCCGTTAGCGGCGTCGCTATCAGCCGCGGTCTCCGGGTAATCTCGTGTGTTATAATCGTAATCTATAGCAAAATTGAACAGTCTGTATGCATTCTGCTCAACTCTGTAGCAAATAAAATTGTCGGACTCAGAAAAAACTGTCATTTCGTTGGGATATAACTTCATAAAAGCCTCACACCAGTAATATAGTCTCGACATAACCGTCAATCGATTGTGTCCCTGGTATGTTTCAATACCCATTTTATTCGGAAGAATACTGTTCGCCGACTTTTCTGAAATCATTTCTTCCGAATCATATCCTATCTCATTGTACGCAAGTGGTGTCTTCTCAACAAAAAAGTAGACAGTTGGTGTTGGTATTGTGACTTTATGATAAGTAGTCCAGTTTTCCATATTTGATAAGAAATCTATGCTTTCATAATGGAAACCTTTATCGTTAGCCATCTGACGCTCATCGTTAGCCGAAACAATCGTCCACATATGAGGTTCGTCCTTAATCATTATATTCGTAAGGCACTCCACAGCGTCGTTCATTTCCTGTGGTGTCGACTTCACAGGGGACTTAATCCCTCCATGAGTTGATGCATAAGCAACAATTGCTGCAACACACACAAATGAGCAGGCATTAGAAACCCACTTTCTTTTGTCCCAAAGGGTAATAAGATATATAATTCCATCAGCAATAAGCACAACACTTATTGTTGAAATATATGCATAATAAATTCCGCCTCGGTTCATATCCATAACAGATGGGAGGTGAAACAATGAGGCATTTAGCATGAAGACCATTAGTAAGGTGAATACCGCCCCCGACAAAAGAACAGAAGCATATATTTGATCTCTCTTTTTCGTAAAGGCGTATACAATGCCTCCTACAAGAAGCAGCATAAACGGAAATACAATCACCAAATATCCAAAATTGCTATACTTGTTTTCAATAATATTGGCTCCCATATTATTTTTTATGCTGTTTGCGCCATATACTGCAGTACCAACTACGGCGCCATATTCCTCAACGAGACGGTCTTTTTCTTCCTCGCCGTCGGTCTGAGGGAGCGAAATATCTTCATTTTCACGGGGATTACCTTCGATAACGCTCATGCCCCAATAAATTGAATCCTGCAACCTTGTACCGCCGGCAAAAGCTATAATCATCGGCAAAAGTGTCACAAAGACACTTATTATTCCCGTTAGCATTATTCTCGTGAAATATTTCTTCTTCACAAAGAGTTTAATAAATCCTATGGCTATAGCTACACAATACAGGCCAATAATAGCTACACCGTAAAAATGAACTGTAAACGTCAATGAAAAACCCATGCAAAACGCAACTAAAATCATCTTGGTTTTTCCCGTTTTATCGCCTCTATCTTCGCGTTGCTGAAATCTAAAGTACGACATCAAAGCATAAGCCGTCGGAAGAATGAAAATCATTCCGAATTCCTGCGGAAGCGAAGCCGTAAAACGGCTATATGTGTTCAATCGATAAAAATCAGCAAATAAATATGTATAAGCCCCAAGATAAGGAAGAAATCTTGTCTTGGAAATTATTTTAAGGAAACATAGTAACTCAACATGAACCCACACTGCCTGCACAAAAGAAAACAGTCTGAGCGTTGCCATAATGTCAATTCCAAAAAAAACTCGCAAATAGTAAACTACATTATGAAATCCGTATGGATATATACCCGTAACAAATATCTTGTTACCCATCATCGAGTTAATCCAGTAATTGTGAACAACTACATCTGAGGCCTTGTAACCATATATATTAAACAAATCCTGGCCGTAAATGTAGACAAGGCCTACCAGGAGAATAACTATTGCAAGGACATCAAGAAATTTTGTTACATAAACATCATATAGATGATTGACGATGTTGTCTCTCCACTGTCTATGTAAAGGTTTTCTGGACTCTCGGTATGCTTTGACTCCCAGCTGACCTCCGGTCAATCTTCTGAAAATTTCCCATTTTTCTTTTAAAAATGCTGCTACCGGGATTCTCTCCAACTTGATTTTTATCAAAATACACGGAATCACAGTCAACAGAATCAGTGTAAATCTGTATGATATGTGGAAAATCTCCAAAAAATACACCAGATTTATAACGTAGAAATTGCCAAATATTGTATAAATTAAAAATTTCTCGTAGCGGTTCCTTAATCTGAGTGTTTTTCCAAGCACAAAGTGGGGAACAAGCACAGAAATGCAAAGATATGCCAAAAATATGGAGATTAACTGTCTTATTGTTATAAGAGCCATAGACATATCCCCTTGTCCTCCTCGTTAATTTTTACTGGAATGTTCTTATAAGATTCAATGTTTCCTTGTCGATTACAATAGCGGAACGCTTAAGTTCTTCCATTGTCGCAAAGAAACGATCTCTTTGCTCTGTATTAAAATATAATTTAAGTTTACACGTATATGATGAAAGTTCTTCAGGGAACTGATTCATTGCCCTGTCACACCACATATTGCATTTACCATATTCCTCAACCTCAAGAAGTCGCAAACACACAGTTTCGTAAAGGTCGCTGGTAAATGTTTCCAAACCAAATTCATATATTAAAGTTGCAACATTTTCGAGCACACCAACATACGCTTTCTGCTCTGTGCTACTAAAAACTTTCTGCGAAAGGAATCTGTTCATATAATTGATGAGTTCATGTGACCTCTCGATAAAGAACTCATCCTGCCTCTGAATTGCCTGATAATCCTTCGATACTTTTAACCTGAACTCACTTAAGGTCTGCTGCAATACGCTCGCTGCATAATGCGCAGTTTCTGAATCTTCTGAATTAAGCGCCATAGAAATTGATGAAAGAAGCTGTTCAACATCACCCTGAGTAATATTCATTACAAGGCCTCGCAAAGCAGCATTACCCGCAACTTCAATTGCTTCTTCAAGAGGAACGACATTTCTATCTCTTTCTTCGTTTGTTCTGATTATTTCACGTTCTCTTTCCTTACTGAATACAACGTCTGAAAGGTCGACATCTTCTCTAAAGAAGATTCGGTAACATAGCCAGCTTGTAAAGAAAAGAAGCAGTCCGACGCCAGGCGCGCAAAGCATTACGATACAACGAATTGTGATGAGTCGTGTCTTGGTCTTTTGTTTAAAAAAGCCGTAGAGGAAATATACAACTGTAATAATCGTGTTAATAACGATAAATATTAGAAACCACAACATCTGCTTTGACATTATAATCCGTACTCCTCTGTAATTTCACATGTAAGACCTTTATCTGCAAAACGGTTAATAACATATCCTGCTGCTTCACGATTTGTATTAGATAAAAGAGCATAGATAAAACCGTCTCCAAGTTTTCCGAAGTAGTCTGTCTGACGAAGTCCCTTCTGGATGATCTGTACTGCTTCGTCAAATGCAACTTCTCCGTTTGCAATCTTAAGAATCGTACATTCTGTAAGACCCTTAGTCTCAGCCATTGAGAATGCATCAAGAAGCGCTTTAAAGCTCTCTGACTCAAGCATCTGTGTTCCATCTACATATCTTCTGTCTTCAAGTGCTGCAAGATAGCGGCTTGAACGTAAAACAGCGTTCTGAATAAGTGCACTGACAATAACAAGTGTATTGGCCTGTCCTAAGGTCATGTTTTCCCATGAAAGACCCCATACCATGATAATCATCTGCATCTGATTATTTTCAAAAATCGCTGTTGCCATAAGTGGATATCTTGAATCCATCTTACGGTTAATATAAACGTTATTAGAAGAAATTGCTTCGTACATTTCTCCCATTTCACTGTATTTAAGCGAGTTTCCAAGGCTTCTCGATTTCGCTGATGTTGATGAGAAAAGACGCGCATAATCAGAGTTGGAAACCGTATAGATAGCTACATCATCTGTCTTCATTAGACGGCTTACTGTTTCAGCTGCATAGAAAAGAACTTCTTCAGGACTATACTGATCAAGTGCTGATGTAATACTGTAAACTTTGCCTATTGAATCCGCCTGGTTAACTACCTGATTTTCAAGAATATCCTTAACTCGTACGTTTGTAGAGTTGATATCCTGAATATCATCTATCTGCTGTTCGAGATATTCTTTCTCTTCCTGACTTTCTGTAACCAATTTTCTAATCTGGTCACGCATGTATCCTACAGATAAGCCTACGATGAATAACTGAGCAACCCATACATAAGTATTTCCATCAAGAAGAATTTCAAAACCGGTTCTATCATTAGTTTGCCTGATAAAGAAACCGATTACTGCAAGTAAGGCTGAAAAGGTTGCCTGTTGCTGACCAAAAACCACTGCGAAAAGCAAAACATAAAGAAGATAAATATCAAGTTTCGCAAAATAATTACTTGTAAGTGTCTGGTTATACAATAAAAATACAGGGATAAAAACAATTACACTTTCGATAAAAGGAACTATCGCTCTTACAAACCAGCCTAAATTCTTCTTTAATCGCTTACTAAGTGGAACTGCAGCTTCTTCGTCAGAAAGGAAAATGTACTCATTCTTCTTCATCTGAAGAACAATTTTCTTTATCCTGTCAGACAAATCGTTATAAGTCATCTTGCCGAATTCACTTTCAAACAATTCGCCTGAAAGAATGCTTTGTGCACCTGATCTTCCGGGAACACTTACAACATCGATTTCAGGATTCATATAATTTCGCACGATGTTAGCGATTTCCTCTTCTTCATAGGCAACACCGGAAGAAATCTGGTACAAATCATGCTCATGACTATTAGCGACGATTAAACGGTGTATAGCCTCCACACCATCTTTTTCATATAATGGAGAAATAACAGAATCCTTAGTATAATGAATAATCTTTTCCGATAAGGATTCAAGACACATCATGTTAACGATGTCGTTAACATCAGAACGATTTTCAGGAATGCCATAGAGGTGGTCAAAGCGCACTGTGACAATATCCATATCACGGTTCCTTCTGTAGTTTTCGCAAAGGTTCTCGCCCTGGTAAATTGCTTGCGCTCTAAAGCCGTTAGGTGAAGTAGGTGTACCCTCTGTGATAGCTTCAGCAAAGGACTCACTAAATACACTTTCAGATGAAAGATAAATAAATCTTCCCTTTCCGCTCATAATATAGCCCATAATAATATTTGCCATTGATGCAATATACTTAACCGAATCATCTTCTTCATTCTTCCAAGTATAGTTAGTATCATATGCACCCATATAAATTGTCACATCAGGAGCTACACTTTCATATATCTCATTGATGCAGCCTGCATCATAAGGAAACTTATAAACTTCAAAGCACTTCTGGTAGTCTTCCTTCTTGGAAAATCTGCTTCCTGTAAGGACAGATACCTTATGGCCTTCTTTACGACACTTAATAAGCAAGTTATTTAAAAATGTTCCTGCACCACCGATTACCAGTATATTCATTATTCTTCCCTTTCATTCTCTAATAAACTTTATTCGTGTGCTACTGCTACGCCAAATGTTCTTAATTTATCTACAAATGCATTTACATCATTTGATGATTCGTTAATTCCTATTTCATACTTTTGTGATATATAATCTGATATCTCAGAAATCGAATATCCATCCCTTAACTTTTCATAAATCATGGCACCCGTTGCATTAATTTTTAACGGTTCCATGTATGGCATGTGAGGGCATCCTATGTTGTAAAGACTAAACATATTGGCTGCCTTACATAGATAAAATGCCTCATAATTTGTATTTTTCATCCGATCACCCTTTTGTAAAAAGAATATTTACCCCAAACTTTTTACATTTTAGTTTATCACGATACTTTTTATGGTTTCAACGAAAAATACTTTCACAATGTAAAGTTTGTAAATAATGATATTATGGTGGATTTATGAGAAACTGCTTTAGTGTAAATCTAACTAGAAGTGAGAAAACCGGTTTTTAGTTTCGAGTTTTTTCGTTATAATAGTTTTAGTTTCTTGTCAACATAGTGTTAAGACTTTAAAACCACAACACTAATCTGCTTTACTTCACCCTTAGCCATGAGCATTTCGTTTACTTCATCTATAGTGATTTGTTTATTTGTTCTAACTGTAATGTTGTAATTTGCATATCCGTTAGCATCATATTCAATCTTTGTTTCCATCACTTCAACATTTAAAGAATCAAAGAAGTCTTTAACTGCTTTTCGTACCTCTTCAGAGTTAATAACGCTAAAGGTTATCTGATTTGTCTTAAGACCATCTGCTCCGATTAAATACTTATATAAGAAAAGCTGAACTACAGCCACAACGATTGTTACAAATATTCCAAGGTAATACATTCCTGCACCGAGCGCCAGGCCGATTCCTGCTGTTGCCCAGATTCCCGCAGCTGTAGTAAGACCTCTGACTGAATTATTGTTATGGAAAATAATACCGGCTCCTAAAAATGAAATTCCGCTTATAACCTGTGCCGCTATTCTGGCAGGGTCCGTACCGTGCGTTCCATAAATAAAGTTTGTACCATTTGCCAAATCCGCAAAACCGTATTTGGAAACAATCATCATTAATGCTGCTGCCAGACATACAATGATATGTGTTCTAAGTCCTGCTTCTTTAAACCTTTTGGTTCTTTCAAAGCCAATCAAGGCTCCGCAGGCGCATGCAAGTACAAGTCTTAATGTAAAATCCAGATACAAATCAATATCAAGTTCCATAAGTAGGCTCATTTATATTCCTTCTTTCCCTAATGAAGTAAATATGCACTTGCGGGTAGACAAGTGCATATTCAAATCATGTATTAAGATTTTAGATTGCTTTGGTTTCTTTAGCGCATACAATTCCTGTAAGAGGCGCTCTCTTTGTAAGTTCTACGCTTCTTTCATCGGGCTGTGAGTCTCCGACAAAGATATCGTAGCAGCCTTCATGTATCATAAGCTTACCATCTTCATCAAAAAGACCAAACTTTTCGACAGGAAGGTGTACGCTCATTCTCTTTCTTTCGCCTGCCTTAAGTTCAACCTTTTCAATTCCCTTTAATGAGAAGTTAGGGCAATGTGACAGACACTGGTTTGCACGTGCGCGAATATAAATTTCAACAGTTGCTGTAGCGTCGCATTTTCCGTCGTTCGCAACAAAGAAAGATACCTCCACACCATCATCAGTAAGGTTTTCTGATGAGATTTCCAATCCGCTGAATTCAAATTTTGTGTAAGAAAGGCCGTATCCAAAAGGATATAAAGGTTCAGTCTTCATGTATCTGTAAGTACGATTTTCCATCGAATAGTCTGTAAATGCAGGAAGATCATCTGTGTTCTTGTAGAAGGTTACGGGAAGTTTACCCTCAGGAACTCTGTCGCCAAATAATAATTCAGCAATCGCTCTACCGCCTTCAGCACCGGGATACCAGCCCTGAAGTACTGCTGCCGCATTTTCCTGTGCATAGCAAAGATTAAGGGCGCTACCTGAAAGAACAACTACAATTACAGGCTTTCCTGTTTCTACACAGGCCTTTACCAAGTCGAGCTGTACACCGGGAAGTTCAAGTGAAGGCTTATCTCCTGATGCATATGCATTTCCTTCATCACCTTCTTCACCTTCAAGTCCTGAATCAAGACCTATACAGCAGATTACTGCATCGCTTTCCTTGCATACTGCCTTGGTTTCTGCAAATCTGTCCTTTGCAACTGCCAAAGGTTCAACTCTGTCTTTATATAAGTGGCATCCTTCAGATGTCATAATTCTTACATCATCGCCAAGATAATCCTGGAGACCTTCAAGGATTGTTACGTATCTTGAAGCTGTTCCTTCATAGTTACCGACAAGCGCTCTTCTGTTGTTTGCATTAGGGCCAACAACTGCAAGAGTCTTGATTTTTTCTTTTGACAAAGGAAGAATATCATTTTCATTTTTCAAAAGAACGACGCACTTGGAAGCTACTTCTCTGTTGAGTTCGTGCATTGCCCTAGAATCAACTACTGAATAAGGAATCTTATCAAATTCGTTTTCTTCCTTAACGTCCATAACTCCAAGTTTCATTCTTGTTGTATATAAGTTTACTAAAGCTTCATCGAGACGGCTTTCGTCAACCTTGCCCTGTTTAACTGCTTCTGTAAGGTATACAAAGATGTTACCGCAGTTTAAGTCGCATCCGTTGTTCATAGCCATTGCTACGCTGTCTACGGGAGTTTCAGTTACATGATGTCCTTCATGGAAATCCTTGATTGCCCAACAGTCACTTGTTACGTGGCCCTTAAAGCCCCATTCATCTCTCAATATGTCTTTAAGCAATGTCTTACTACCGCAGCAAGGCTCTCCGTTTGTACGGTTATATGCACCCATTACAGCTTCTACGTGAGCTTCCTGTACAAGAGCCTTGAAAGCGGGTAAGTATGTTTCATACATATCCTGCTTGCTTGCAACAGCGTCAAACTCATGACGAACATCTTCAGGGCCTGAATGAACTGCAAAATGCTTAGCGCATGCAGCTGCCTTAAGGTGCTTTTCATCGTGTCCCTGAATACCATTTACAAATCTTACGCCAAGTCTTGAAGTAAGATAAGGATCTTCACCAAATGTTTCATGGCCACGTCCCCATCTGGGATCGCGGAAAATATTTACGTTAGGAGACCAGAAAGTAAGTCCTTTATAAATATCTGTATCATCATATTCCTGCTGCATATTGAACTTTGCACGGCCTTCTGTTGAAATTGCATCAGCAACCTTCTCAAGTAAGTCCTCATCAAATGTAGCAGCAAGTCCGATTGACTGAGGGAAAATTGTTGCGATACCTGCTCTTGCAACCCCGTGAAGAGCTTCGTTCCACCAGTTATAGGCCTTGATTCCAAGTCTTTCAATTGCAGGTGCACCATGAAGAGTCTGCGATACCTTCTCTTCAAGTGTCATCTGAGAAACAAGCTTTCTTGCTTTTTCTCTGTACTGCTCACAAAGGGCAGCGTTTTCTGTGATTTCCATTTTGTTTCCTCCGAATATTTATATAGTTTTTACTACTGTGGTCCCAAATAACTTTCCATAGGTGTCTGTTTTTCATTATAAACCATGACTCTTAACACATCGATAGCAGTTCCTTCATCAAGAACGCTAAGTTCATGAACACCCTTTGTTAATGTCACGGTCTTCTTGCAGACATGTCTGTGATTTAATACACCGTCAGCCCATTCTTTTGTAAATCCGACAACATAAACATCGGGAACTGTGTTTGTAAATACAGGGCTTTCTCCATCAATAGTTACCGCATAATTTAATATACCGTCTCTCTTAGGAGGGTTCATGGGGAAGAGCCAGGTTTCTACTGTGTATTCACCGTCTTCAGCGACATCAATCTTCCAGCTGTTTTTCTTTCCTTCTGTAACGTTTTCAGGAAGGCAAAGGTAACCAAACTTCTGAGCAGTGATTTCACTCTTTCCTGAGTTAGGTAAAGCTCTTGCTTCTACATCGATATTTGTGCTTCCGTCTGAAATTCTTGCAACCACTGTTGCACCTTCTGAAGGCACATTTGCCTTGTCACAGTAAAAAGAAATTGTTTCTTCGTCCGATACGGTTCCGCTCATTAAGCTTGCGCTGAACCACTTGTTTTCGGGCATTGTAATTGTATAGTTAAATGAACCTGTACCGGTATTGCAGATAGTAACTGAAACCTTTGTGCGGTTATCGTACATAAAGTCGTCAAGTACAATCTTCATTGCAGGTCCGTACTTCTTGTCGTAAACCTTTTCTTCATCATCTCTTACAACAAACATTCTGGGAGCATCGATAGGCTCAACTCTCATGCGGATTGGATATCTGCAGCCATCTTCATTCCACTTTGTAAAGCCGATATGAGGTGCAAGTTCCATGCCCTTCCACTTACCTTCTTTAAACTCACCAAACTCCTTGGCAATAGCCTTATCTCTTTCAATTGCAAGAGTTACCTGATCAGCCATGTCGTTGGCCATCTTACGGCCCTGGCTTGCGTATAATGCGTTCTTTCCTGCGTATAAATGCATCTTTACAAGGTTTACTGCCGCCTTAATCTGGAAGTAAATAAGACTGTAGTAAGCATCCTTAGCTTCATCAGGAAGTTCCTCCCAGATAGCATCTGCATCCTTTAAGATATTTTCAGCCATTGAAAGCATTCTGTCTGCTTCGTAATAGTGGCATGGATGATAAATTGATGAATTCAAAGCTTCAGGTCTTCTTAAGTGAAGCATGTCAACGTTTCTTGTAAGTACATCAGCAACCTTATCAGAAAGTTCCTCTGAAATTGAATTACCAAAGTGAAGCTTCATGAATTCTTTGGTGTACTTATCGCATAAGTCTTCTTTTCCCCACTTTTCATAGTCATAAGCCATGTTAAGGAAGAATGATAAAGGAAATTCATTATTCTTAAGATCACCGACATTTAAAATCCAAAGAGAAGAAACACCGCTTTCGTAGGCTCTGGACATTTCTTTTCTCATAAGCTTAATGGGAGTTGAGTTGATCCATTCATATGAAATGGGATCTCCATGATAATCAACATGGTAGTACATACCATATCCTGCCGGATGGTTTCTCATCTCTTCTGTAGGAAGTGTTCTCATGTATCCATGATTGTCTTCACAAAGCATTAAAATTGTATCGTCAAGTTCTGACCAGCCGCATAAGCCTTCTGTAGTTTCATCGCCATAGAAGAAAGGCTCAACTTCCTTGTAAAGAGCAAGCATAGTAGGAAGCTTTCTTCCAAGTCTTTCTTCCTGCTCCCTCAAAAGTCTCTTCTGGCAGGTAATAACATCCCTAAGTAAATCGATATTGTCTTTAAGTGTTGCATCAGCACCTAAGATTGTAGAATCAGCTTCACCACGCATACCGATTGTTACAACGCTTTCAAGATGGGCACGTTCATCAAGTGAATCCTTCCAGAATCTTTCAATTCCCTGAGGATTAGCGTGATAGTTCCATGCATCGCCATATACGCTGTCTTTTCCGCGTACATGACTGTATTCTTCACCGGCTCTTAAGCAGGGCTCATGATGTGAGTTACCGATTACAACACCGTATTCATCCGCGAGTTCATATGACTCTAATCCGGGACCGTCCCATGCAAAACTTGATGACCACATCGCAGGCCATAAGTAGTTTCCTTTAAGTCTCAAAAGAAGGTCAAACACATGCTCATACATTTCAGCATTGAACCCACCAAAGTGGTCCATAGTCCAGTTACCGTAGCAGGGCCACTCATCATTTATAAAGAAACCTCTGTACTTAACTGAAGGTTCTTTAGATACATATGTTTCAGGAAAATCGATGTTAAGAGTCTCAACGGTAGGAATTGTACTGTCTGCCCAATATGTAAGAGGAGAAATACCCATCTTCTCGGAAAGGTTGTACATTCCGTAGATGGTACCCCTTTTATCGCTTCCCGCGATAACAAGAGTCTTTACGGTTCCCTTCTTTACAGGAATATCAACTATAAACTGTCCGTAAACCTCCCACTTTCCTCTAATCTGTGAAAAATCAAGTATTCCATTGTTTTCAAGTTCTGTAAGGATAAGACTGTTATCTACAGTTGCAAATAACACTGCTATGTCAGAAGAAATAGTATCGTCTTCATCAAGCATTATAAGTTCCTTGGATGCTTTGGTTACTTTGTTAAAATCACCAACAACCTTGGCAGCTGTTTTTACGATGCCGCTTAAAGCGCTGTTTTCAACGTAAAATGATGTTTTGGTTTTCTTGTCAAATAGCGTAATGTTCATAGTTTGTCTCCGATTTTTAATTTCACTTTTATATTTAGTAACATCTTTTGTTACTTTATTTTTCCTTTTAGTACATCTCTCATGCAGATATAAGGTTCCATGTCATCAAAATTCCAGGTATGGAAAGAATCGCCTTTACAAAATTCGTACTCTTTGCAGTCTGCACACTTCCCACATTTTCTGTAGTCACTTCGATATATCTTAAAACCGTTCTCCCAAATCTGCCTGAAGGGAGTCTTTCTGATATTTCCCTGTATAAGTTCCGGCCGCCTTTCTATATCAAGGCAGGCAGTTACATCTCCATTATACATGACGCTTGCAGTATAAACACCTGCATTACAAATAAAATACCAGGGTCTGCTTTCTTTTTCATGTTCTATACCAAGGTAATGACTGCAACCGTATGTAACCTCCATAGGCCCCATAAACCTGTGCTTTTCTATAAAGTCAAACATCCCTCTAAGTTGAGCATTTGTGAGCAAAAGATTTGGATCATCCTTGGCTCTTCCGATAGGCTCAATGTTAATAACTCTCCAGGATCTTACGCCTATAGTTGAAAAGGTTGCGTACATATCTTCAAGTTCATCGTAATTTTGGGCATGAACGACTGTTGTAATCTGAATATGATTAAAACCGCCCTCGTTAATAAGATTGTGGATTCCTTCAAGAGTCTTTTTATAGCTTCCCTCGGACTCTCTGAACCAGTCATGCGTTTTTTCAAGCCCGTCTAAGCTTATTGAAACAGTTTGCATCCCTGCCTCATGAAGTTTTCCTGCAACTTCAGGCGTTATAAGCGTTCCGTTAGATGTCATTCCCCACCTGTAACCAAGGAAGTTCGCATAATTCATTATCTCAAAAAAGTCTTTACGAAGAAGCGGTTCTCCGCCGGTAATGTTTAGCCTTAAATTGCTTATATCAAAATCTTCTTTAATCTGATCGAGCAAAGCCTTTATTTCTTCAGTTGAAAGAGCGTTTTCTTCCTTGCTGTCACCGCATCTTGATCCGCAGTGCCTGCAGTGTTCATTGCAGGCCGACGTCATTTCAATAAAAAAAGAACGTAGCACGGGATGGGGACGAAGTACATCGTCCCTGTATCGTGCCAGTTCTTTAAGATTCTTTTTCTTGGTATATTTCGTAAGGCCTGAATTATTGGTCATCGCTTTTCTCATCTTCGTTTTCAAAATATTCCGGTGGACCATATACTTCTACCGGGATTTCAATATCCTCAGGTGTGACAATCTCAAAGTCGGGATCATCAGCATCATAGAAAAACTCAGGAGGTCCATATACTGTAATCGCCGCATTCTCTTCAGGCATAAATCTGCCGGATGAACGTCTTGATGCACACAAAAACAATAAAATCGCTAATCCGATTCCAACTATAGCAAGAATGAGTGTCCACCAACCGCTTTTACCGGTGTCGTGAAGTCTTCTTACCGTAAGTGAAATCCATGGAATAATGCTTACTAAAAGATATGCACTAATTATTATAGCAACAAAAGAAAACGCTTTATTGGAATTAACTACTTCACAATTGAATAAAATAACTCCAATAAAATAAACCAAAAATCCAACTGCTGAAACGATCAACTGAAATAGTACCGCGAGCCAGTACTCTCTTCTACTTGTACAGGATTTGTAGTCAAATGTTTTATTCCAAAATTCTTTAACTGCGCCCGGCAAATTCATAGATTTTTCCATAACTAATCCTTTCTAAAAAACGTGTCTTTAGAAACTAGTTTTATTATAAACTATACCCCATCAAAATCAAGTAGCACAAAAGATTAAACTGTGATAAAATTAGCCTTGATGTGTGCAAATTGTGCACATTTAAGGAGGGTACAAAATGGCTATAATTGAATGTTCACATTGTAAAGAACTCTATAATGAAGATGAACAGTTTTGTCCATATTGCGGTGAGGAATCAAGCATCAGATTAGCGCCTGTCAGAGAGAGACGCTATAAACCTCAAAAAGGCAGACATCTTATTCTTGGTTTACCTTTAGGAAAATGGATTGCTGCACTTATTTTTCTCGTTGCAGCCCTGTTAATTGTTTTATGTGTTTACATATGTCTTTCTTTATCCGGAAAGATTAAAGATAATAAAGGAATTACAGATAACCTTAATTCATCTGTAATCGAGAGTCTTACAACAGTTACTAATGACTCATCAGCCAAGGTATTAAGTGAAGATGCTCTTGGAACAACTTATAGTTCCAAGGTTAAGGGTTACAATTTATACAGCAGTAACGAACTTGGTTTTAAAGCATTAATTCCTGAAAACTTTAAAGTTTGTATGTCTTCAGACAATTTATATGTCTGCTCTGATTTATCAGATGACGGATCTTATACAATTCCTTGCATGGTTATCAACAAAATCGAAGAGTTTAACGATGAAGTCGAGTTTTTACAGGACAGACATTCAGCATTTGCCAAATCCTACTCCGATGATAATTTTGATTTATTAGAAAACCTCGTTAAATTTGAGCAGGGTGATAAGACAGTTTACGAATTCCAGTTTAAGTACACTAACCAGGGTTACGAAATCATGGATACAAGACGTGCAATCAAGGTTGATGGCGTATTATACTCAATAGCTACTATTGAACTTGCTGATAAAACACTTGCTGTATCAGATGATCAGGTAATCAAGTTTATTGAATCTTTCAAGATTAACTAGTTTGAAAGGATAAAATTATGTTCCTGCCCGAAGAATTCAAGGAGCGAATCAGAACACAACTTAATGACGATGCAGAAGGTTTTTTCAAATCATACGACTTACCTGCTTATAAAGGACTTAGAATTAACCCTTTGAAAAAAGACGTTAATTTAACTTCCTTAAATCCGTCCATGCTTCCTTTTCATTTAAGCCCCATAAGTTGGGCTGAAAACGGATACTACTACGAAGCCAGTGACGAACCTGGTAAGCATCCTTATCATGAAGCCGGAATGTATTATATACAGGAGCCAAGTGCAATGGCTCCTGTTCCTTTATTAGAGATAAAAGAAGGCGATGTTATTTTAGATTTATGCGCCTCTCCCGGCGGAAAGTCTACTCAGATTGCCTCCTACATGAATGGCAAGGGAATTCTTGTATCCAATGAAATTAATCCTCAACGCGCCAAAAATCTGTCTGAAAACATCGAGCGTATGGGAATAAAGAATGCGATTGTAACTAACGAATCATCAGGAAAGCTTGCTGAAAGATTCTATGAATTTTTCGACAAAATTCTTGTAGATGCTCCATGTTCAGGCGAAGGAATGTTTAGAAAAAATCCTGAAGCTATAGATGAATGGAGTGCTGACAACGTAAAACTTTGTGCCCAAAGACAGGATGAGATTCTTGACAATGCATATAGTATGCTTAAAACAGGCGGACGCCTTGTATACTCAACCTGTACCTTTGCCCCTTTAGAAGATGAAGAATGTATGGAAAGATTTATTAGCAGACATTCCGATATGATTCTTCTTAAGTCACATAGAATCTGGCCACACATCGATAAGGGCGAAGGACATTTTCTTTCGGTACTTACAAAAGGGCCACAAAAAGACACACAAGATGCGTCATCACTAGGAAACAATAGATTAGTATCTGATAAGGATCTTGGTGACTATTACTCCTTCTTAAACGATACTTTTAAAAATCCCGATGAATATAAAGGTCAGATAACTGCCTTTGGTGATCAGTTATACCTTCTTCCTAAAAATTGTCCTGCTCTTTCTGGGCTTAAAGTTCTTCGTCCGGGATTACATCTTGGTACAATAAAGAAAAACCGCTTCGAACCATCGCATGCTTTGGCCCTAAGCGGTAATTTATCAATATGTAAAAACGTGTTAAATTTAGATTCTACTTCTCGAGAAGTGGCTTTATTCCTAAGCGGTCAGAGCTTTAACCACGATGGAAACAAGGGCTGGTACATAATTACTGTCGACGGTTTCTCCATAGGATGGGGAAAGTGTGCCGGCGGAATAATGAAAAACCACTATCCCAAAGGACTTAGAAAAAACTAGATTTAACATTTCTATTTAGTTATGATTGTCTGTCCCTTAGTTGGATCAATGCCGCGTTTTTTCAGCATTTCTGTATATCTGTATCCCACCTTTGCAGGGATTGTAATCTCTGCACGTGGGCTGATATTTTCAAACGCATCCGCTTTCACGGTCTTTTCTTTAAGTAATATAGTCTTGATATTTACCACGCGTAAGTTAATGCAATCCTTGAAAGCCTCTTTTCCTATGCTTGATATATTCTTTCCAATAACAACTGTTTTTATATTCTTTTTCCCGGTAAAAGCATTATCAGCTATGGCAGTTACCAAAGGTTTTTGATTATCATACTTTATATACGAAGGAATAGAAACACTAGCCTTCTTATCAGTCTGCTTAATCAGCACAACACTCTTTATATCATGCTTTCCCTTAATCGTAATCTTGTACTTTAACCCACTTATCGTTGTAGTAACGGTTCTAAGCTTGTTTGGATCATAGTATTTTTCCCATTTGGCATATACGGTCAAGTTAGCTTTAGATGATGCAGATACGCCTTTAATCGGCTTTTTAAAGTTTTTGTCTGCATACCAGCCAAGGAAATCATAGCCTTTTCTGGTTGGCTCATAGAACTTATTGACGCCTTTTCCCACAAAGTATTCTGAAGGGTTTTTAGATGAGTTCTTTCCACCATTTAAAACGTATTTTATGGTAAAACGGTCATTTCCATCCAACTTGTTCCCTGTATCTTTATTGTCAAATGTAGTTTTAACAAACACTTTTTCGTTTGATAAATCAAGAACCAACGCAGGAATTACTCCAAGATGGCATTTTGACTCTTTGCCGTACTGATATCTTCCATTCCAGCACCAGTACATCTTGTTATTTCCGTAGTTTGTTCTTAACCAGAACTTTGCAGTTCTATCTGCTGCTCCGGCAAAGGCTTCCTCATCGCCCGACAGATAATCTGTTATTTTTACTATTCTGTTTTCATGAGTTTTTAAACCACTACCATATCCAAGTCCAAAACCGTAGTTTTCATTCATATATTCTTCTGTGCCCAGAATATATATTTTATCGTCAGTAGTCGCGGTTGTTCTTACAAATCTTAAAGGATTTCCATACAATGGAGAATACTCTGCATTCTTTACTGTGGATGTTTTAATCGCTTTTCTTTCCGTTTCGGAAAATGCTTCTTTATAAAAATCTTTGTTTAAATACTGTCTTAAATCACTATTGCTCCATTCAAGATTGCTTCGGCTGCTTGCAGAATGTGAGTATGCAAACAATGCTTTATCTGCTAAAAGAAGCGCTTTATTGCTACTGACATTCAGCACTCTCCACTTTATTCTTTCCCACTTGTAGTAGTGCACCTCATTTACATATCTGAAAACGGACTCATCATCCGAAATAAAGTGTTTTCTCACTTTATTAACCTTTCGATATCTGTAGTTTCCAACACGTATATCTCCTACAGACATTCCAGCCTTACCAAGTTCTTTTTCTATAGCTGCTATCGTAGCCTTATCTTTAACCTCAGTCTGAGGATATGAGCCAAAATAGACATAATTCCAGGTATATGGATCATAGGTTCCAACTGTATTCTTCTTGGGATTAGAAAGGGTGTGAGCGTGAGCCTGGCTCTTTACACAAACCGGAAGCATCAAAATAACCAATAATGAAAATATAATAGTATATATCTTTTTATTCTTATTATTCATAGTCTTCTCCCTTCTTTATATCCCGTTTATACTCCATTCAATTCTTGTGGCAAAGGTCAAGGATACCAAATACCGATTTTTCTTTATTCTACTCTTGTGACAAAGTCCAAAGCTACCCAGCCCCAGGCACTTCCATTTGATTCAACCTGGCCCCAGCCCTTAGATGAACCGCCACCGGCGCTTACATGGATAATCTTACATCTTTCGCCCTGTCCGATGGTTCCTATCTGGTCATTATTTGTTCCGGGTCCTTTTCTAACCCTTACTGCGGTTGAAGTTACTACAATGAAAGGACAGTCTTCTTCATTCATTGTAAGTGTTGGTTCCGGATTTTCGTTTGGTCTAAACTGCTTGAAATATTTTGTACCAATCGCAGCTCGTCTCTCCTGTGCCGCCTTACTCTGATCTCTGGGCTTCTCAAAGCCGATAAGCACAGAATTTGACGCCGCTTTTACACTCTTTGTTGTTTTTAAAACTTCGTATACTGAAGAATAGCTGTATGCAAGTTCGTCAATCAAAAACTCCAGCTGCATATCATAGTCGCCTATTGAAACTTCTTTGGCCTGAGCATATTCCAATAGTTTTTGTTTACGGCCTGCTGATGTCCACTGTGCGAGTCCATAACCAGCTGAATCATATACAAAGTTTGTATACTCGCCACTGTCAACGGCATCTGTATATTCTTCATCGGTCATTCTTAATGATTCATTATAGGTATTCTGTAAGTTATTTGATCTTAAATCTGATTCGGCCTTAAGATTACCTAAAAGTCCGGCAGCACCCTGTGCTGTCATAGAGCCATTATTTATAAGAATATTAAATACCTGCTCTGCAGAATAGTTGTTTCCACTTACCTTAAGCCATTTAGCATATAAAGTTATGGTCTTACCGTTTTCTGAACAAAGTTTTGTAACCTTTGCACCATCCTTAAAGCCGATTCCCTTTCCGTCTTTTTGGGTATTCCAGCCCATAAACTTGTAGCCGGTTCTCTTGAAAGCGTTAGGAGTAAGCTTGTAGGTCTTCGAGTACTGAAGTTTTGTAAGAGTACTCATCTTTCCTGATGTAGCTCCGTTACCATTGAACTTAATCTTATATGTAACTGGCTCCCACTGAGCATAAAGGGTCTTAGTACCTTTATTTTTAGAAGTGAGTCCGCTTACCTTACTTCCATCTGCATAAGATTCTCCACTTCCGTTTTTCTTGGTATTCCATCCGGCAAAATAATATCCTTCTTTAGTAAACTTATTTTTAGTAAGTTTGAACTTCTTATTATAAGCAATACCACTTATCTTTTGCATCTTGCCCTTTCCGCCATTGGCGTTAAAAGCAACATTATACTTAATCGGTTCCCACTTGGCATAAATTGTAACGTTACCGGTTGAACCGGAAGCAATTGACTTGATTGCTTTCTTAAATGCACTGTCTTTGTACCAGCCTTTAAATATGTATCCTGTTCTTTTAGGATCTTTAAAGGTAATCTTTTTGGACTGCATTGTATACTTTGAAGGGTTAGCCGAATTATTCTTGGCACCGCTCATGTTTTTATATGTAATCTTGTAAGAAGTGTATTTCCACTGTGCGTACAAGGTCACTGTAGCACCATCTTTAGTAGCAAGCTTTGAAACTGTTGCCTTATTAGCAATTTTTAATCCTGTTCCATCTGCTTTAGTATTCCAGGAAGAAAAAGACATTCCTTTTCTTGTAAATGATGCCGCAGGAAGGTTAACAGGATTTTCATAACCAATGTTATTTATTCCAGTCATACTTCCCTGTCCGCCGTTGGCATTAAACTTAATATTATAATTTACATTATCCCATCTGGCATAAAGTTCTATTGTTGCCTCTTCACTTCCGTCAAGCACCTGCTTATCTAATGCTTCCGTTATATCGCTCAATTCAAGTGTATCGGCAGGCTGAGTAAACTCAGCGTCTTTGAACCATCCTCCAAAAACAAGACCGGTCTTTTTACCTGCGGCTAGCGTAACCGGCTTTGTTCTTTTATCCACACCACAGAAGTTTTCTACTGTATACTCTGAAAGGTTTGACGCACTATTAATTCCTTCGTCGAGGATATATATAACCTTAACTACCTTTGGTTCCCAGATTGCTTCAAGGTTTAATATGTAATCTTTAGTCACCCGGCCATCTAATTCGCTTAAACTTGCGTTATCAGCAAAAGTTAAATCATACGGTTCTCCCAGCTTCCATTCCTTAAATTCGTAGTACGGAAGCACATACTGGTTAGCGTTAAGTCTTGCAGAGCCAGCGGTTACGTCTGAAAACTCTACCGACTGATGTTCCATGCTTCCGGATAATTGCCTTGCAATGTCCAAAGGGCATCCCTCGGGAGCATTTCCAATAAAATTTATTTCAAATCCGTTAGAAGGTCTGGGTGAAGGCACATCAGGCCAGCCCGGATCATCAGATTCTCCCGGATCATTTCCGGAAACATCGCCTTCGTTTTCTGTTGGTGTTTCCTCAGCATATATGCTTGCGGGCACTATCATAACCATTAATAGCGCCAACAAAATAGTTAATGTAGATTTAACAATTTTTCTTTTCATCAACAAGCCCCTACTCCTCATCTTGTCTCATCTGTCTAAACACGATTAAGATATTTGCTTCATATCTTGTTTTCTTATTCGGTCAGGCCAAATTCCTTACCATAATCAAACTCATCTAAATATGCTTTAAGTGATTCTGTAACCTCATCGACGTTTTCTTTTGTTATCCTGTGGCTGCCATTTGAAAAGCAATCCATAATATATTCATTTACTCTTGCATGCTGATGAATGTAATCAACATAGTTATCAAGGTCTGTTACCTGGTCCCATGCATCTGAAAAACAGTAAACTTCAACATTATCGTATTCTAAAAGTCTTTCAGTTACTATTTTGTATTCGTTTAATATGATATCGTACCAGCCCTCAAGATTCTTGTTATGCCAGTAAAGAATGCTGTAAGGTGGGTAGAATACAACAAACTTCGTATCCTTATGTTCCTCGATAAAAGGAATAAGGTTCTTTTCAAGGTTTTCATCTAAAAGCTGATACTTTTGTGCAACTTCATCTTCTGTAAGAGTAACCTTGTCAGCAATCTTATAGTTAGTTAAAACCCAATCCCTGCTGTACTGGGAATCATCGTATTCCATCATATAAACTCTGGATAAATCTGTTTTCTGAGAAGGAAAACGAAGGGGTTCAATAATATACTGAACCAGTACGTCTTTATTAAACAGATATGATACGTCGTTTATAAGATTGTCATCATAAAGATGTGCAGGAAAAGGATATTTTACTTCCTCAGTCTCTGAGTTATAAGAGTAAATATCCATTCCAAAATATACTGTTTTTAAATCCTTATGTTCAGCAAAAACATATTCGAGGATATTGGCAATATCCTTAGGATAAGCGCCGTTATAGTTAACCTTTATTGTGTTTGAACCTGTCTTAAATTTTAATGAATCAAGATCAAAATTGGATACCATTGAAGAGCCGGTTAATATACTGTCGTAATCGAATGTTTTGGCCATTCCGGCATTATTTGACAACTGGTTATCAACTTTGTAAGGAAATCCTTTTAACGGCTTATGATATTGAAAAAACGGATCTACCACTATAACCATTCCCATGCATAAAAGCATCAATAGAGCAATGGCAATAACAATAGCTTTTATCCATTTTGATATCTGCTTGTTTTCGTCCATAACTAATCCTTAGAAATTGAAATATAAAAATGTACTAACTTCTGAAAGCGATATAACAGACCAAATCAGTCCGACTGCAAGAAGTATAGCTGAGCTTACCTTAAATTTAAGCTGTGCTGCGATTTCGCAGGCATTTCTTGTGATAAAGCATAAGAAAAATGCCAGTACCATAAATAAAACAATCATTATATATGGTGCAAAAGAAAGGCTTGAGATGTGGAAACAATCCTGAATAAAAAGATACTCAGTTCTATTAAAAGCCTGTGCCATCTCAAGAGGAATCGCACCATAATTTAAAGTAAATACCTTAGAAAGCATCTGTCCAAACTGTTTTAAGGTTTCAGCCCTAAACAGTGATCCCATGAGGCAGACAAAGATAAAACATTCTATATTGTTTATAACTGCAGGGATTTTCTTTTTAATTGGTCTTAACTGTCTTGAACAGATATTTAAAATACCGTACAGCATACCCCAGATCATATATTTCCAGCCTGAGCCATGCCAGATACCACTGATAGTGAAAACAATAAAGGTATTAATGCAGGTTCTCAGTTCTCCCCTTCTGCTTCCGCCTAAAGGAATATATATGTATCTTGTCAAAAATCTTGACATGGTAACCTGCCATCTTGACCAGAATTCAAGGACAGATTTGGCCTTGTAGGGCGAATTGAAGTTAACGACGATGTCTATTAAGAACATTCCACCGATACCTCTGGCCATATCACAGTATCCGGAAAAATCGAAATACATCTGTAAATTAGCGAAAAGTAAGGCAAGAATTGAACCAGTCGAGTTGAGCGCCAAATGGTTTGCATACGCCCAGTCAACAGCACCGCCAAACACATCAGCAATAAGTACCTTTTTCATAAGGCCCATAATAAAAAGGGCGAGTCCTCGCGCGAACTGATCTTTATCGAACTTTTTGTTTGCAAGTTCTTTAAACTGTGGAAGCATTTCATCCTGAGTAACAATCGGTCCCGCGATAAGCTGTGGGAAGAAAGTTACAAAAAGGAAGAAGTCAACAAAAGAAAGATTCTTAACGTCTCCCTTATATGAATCCACCATGAAACCTATTTCCTGGAAGGTAAAGAAGCTTATACCCAAAGGAAGCAGGATTTTTTCAATTAAAATATCAGATTTAAAAATCCAGTTAATATTGTCGATGAAGAAGTTAAAGTACTTGTAGTAGAAAAGAATTCCTACGTTAAATACTATACCTATGATCATTATTAACTTACGCAGCTTTTTCTTTTCTTCACCCGATGCCACCTTATTCATCAGTATGCAAAGACCATAGTTGACTATGATACTGCTTATGATGATAAGAAGGTACCATGGATTAAAATATCCATAAAACCACAAAGACATTCCAATCAGCCATACTTTCATGAGTGTAGCCTGCTTGAAATGCTTGAGGACATAGTAACCAATCAGTGTGAGTGGAAAGAAAAGAAGCAAAAATACATATGAGTTGAATAACATGTACTAATTCTCAGTCTTTCTATAATTAAATTCTTTCAAGGATTAAATCTCTCTATAGTTAAATCTTTTCTATAGTTAAATTCTTTCGAGGATTAAATCAGCCATTTCGCCGACATTTTTAATCTTACTTACTTCACCCATCTGAAACTTGATTGAAAATTCTGTTTCGATGGCAACGATGAGGTTAATCTGCTCGAGGCTGTCCCAATCTTCGATATCGTTGGAGTTTGTTTCATCAGTAAGTTCGATTGTATCGTCATCAAACACATCCGCAAAAATTTCCTGCAATTTTTCAAATACTTCTAATCTGCTCATTTATAAAACACCTTTCAAACATTTCTCTCATTAAAGGCAAAAGAAAATTCCCATATTCTAAACTAAAACAATAACTTTATTCTTGTATTCGTAGTCAGCTACCCTCTGTGAATACTCCTTGTTTCCATCCTCGTCTTCGCTTTCAAGCACAAAGCCAAAGTTATCATAAAATTCACTAACCATGTGATTCTTGGCTGTAGGATAGTAGTGTCCGACCACAGTCTTGATGTTCTTGCTGCTACAAATCTTTACAAGTTCATCCATCATCGCAACTTCCATGTCACGTTTTAAGACACGGCAGCTCATAAGCCAGAGTTCTATGTGGCATACATCACCCTGAATGTGACCGATAACAACGCTTACAACACCATTATCGCCAAATTTATCCTCAAGCTTACCATACAAAGTAATATATGAATCATCCGCTGCAACAGCCTCGATTTCTTCCTGAGTAAATCTTTTGGTTGTAAGGTTAAACTGGTTGCTCTTATTTGTAAGCTGAGCGATTCTGGCCATATAGATAGGTTCAAAAGAACGAATCACGGCCTTCATCTCAAGGCTTAATAAGTAATCTTCATAATTTTCAAAGCTGGCCTGTAGTGATGCTCTTAAAGCATTTTCTTTGTACATTGCATTTCTGTTAAGGTCATCTTTGGATAAGTTGGTCACTTCAAAAAATCCGGATCTGTCGATTATACCAATGTACTCTTCGGCCTTGTGGATTTCAGGAGCACATACGCCCGGAAGCTGACCGGTTACAATCGCTCTTTCTGCGGGATTGTCATCAACAAAAACAAGACTTTCAGGAAGCAGGGTAAGTGATGATGCAATCTGGGCGAAATTTCGATCCTTAGGATCCCAGTTGGCCTTGATTTCAATAAATTCATCAGGCTTTAACTCACTATCAGGGTGATTTAAACCTGCAATGGCATTTTCATAATCGTTTTTGGAATCAACATTTAAGATAATACCTAACTGCTTGTGCTCTTTAATATAGCGTTGGAATTCAAGATAAGCCTGGCCTTCAGACTCTTCCGGTCCTAATGCTATGTTATCAACGCCATCGTCTCCGATAACGCCGCCCCACAAAGTATTGTCAAGATCAAGTACAAATCCCTTCTTGTTCTTTCCAAATAATGACTTGATTATATTGGCAACATTAAATGAAAGATAGGGAATTGCAGGTACGCAAAGTGCATACTTGTACATGTACCAGTAAAAAGGATCTGCCCATGCTTTAAGACCGTAATCAGCAGAAATGTAGTTTAAATCACATATGTAAAGACCTTCAAAATCAGCTGCAAATTCAGTAAAAGCCTGATTTAATCTGTTTACAAAATATGTGTGTCCGTGAAAATCATAAGAATCCTTGTTACCCATTAATCGATAATAAGGATAGTCAAAGTTGTTCTGAATAATGGGGCATTTGTACTTCTCTTTAAGGTGCTTCCACATTCCGCTAAACTTATCCATTTCAGCCTTTAGCAAGGCTTCAACATCTTCTTTGGAAGAAGAAAGATTTGGATATGTTGTAATATTTCTATTGCTTGTGTGAATGTAAATTACATCAGGAGCAAACTTTTCAAGCTCAGCGTTTTCAAACATTGCATCCTGATAGTAACGGTTGTACTCTGATTCATAAAACTCAGGAATAATTCCGTAATTTAAAAGAAAAAGTTCCATCACAAGTTTGATATCATTTGTGGTAGAACCACCTAAAATAGCAATCTTTTTAGGAACCATTCCTGCTGTATTTTCAAGCAGGGTCTTCTTTATTTTTTTCTTTTTGGCCATTATATATTCGGCATCAAAAGGATAATTAAGCTCGTTAATCATAAAATATCTCCACTGTTATTTCTTTAGCCTAAAAACACTGTCTTAGATCTTTCCAATCTCATAAGGAAGAGTCTTTTCCTTAGTCCAGTCAAGGCCACCGGTCTTAAAATAAATATTATTGGCACCATTGTTGTTCTTTAAATCATCAACAATTACAGGATATGACGCAGTAAGATCAATAAGGGTAAGTCCTATTCCGTCAACTAATACCTTCTTAGCAAGGTTTTTGGAAATAAGATATTCATCAGTAGTGCTGACACCCGTTGAAACATCCATATCCCTTACGTTCATGGAGTACATTCTAAACTCACTAGTTCCGTCATAGTCTGTGTAGTTACCAAAGAAATATTTAAGGTGTCTGTAGGGAACATCAACACACTGCTCGACGTAGTGTACAAAGGTCATTCCCTGGAATGGTTCGCAGTCAATGTTTAATTCCTTGGCATTATTGTCTCTTAAGTATGTAAAGACAGACTTTTCTCCCCAGGCATCCTGGTTATCCATGTTAAGTAACATTTCAGCGTCTTTTCCCCATACGGCAAAAGAATACATCGCGTGACGCGTTCTTCTAAAGTCATCCCTGTTCTTTAAAATGAAATTGGAATAAGCTCCGACCTCACTTTTAGTTTTACTTCTGTCAAAGCCTTTACCTGCACAAAAAGCCCATGAAAAAGTAGGAATAAGCAAAGTTCCCTCTTCTCCAACAAGGTCTTTAAGGCCATCAGTCAGCTGATTTAGTGCTTCCTTCTGTCCGGCTTTTCCTTCTACACCATATTTATCCATAAGTGCAAACACAAGTCTTGTAATATCACTGGCAACATATAAAATGTCACCCTTTTCTATCCCAAGTCCCCTTGCATTTTCAATGATATTTTCAATCAGTTTGTTGCTCATTCTTTTTCCTCTTTGGAAAGTGTTTTACTAAACCCTGGAAATCAGGTCGTTTTCAAAAAGTTTATCGGCTATGGGGATAAGCTCCTTAACCGGAACCTCGATGATCTTACTTATATCAAAAAGATCATTACTTCCATCTGAGTATGCAATGAAATCAGTAAGCGATTTTACCGCGTCATATGTACCCTTTCGGCTTATTGAAGGATAAAGGCCACGTTTTCCAAGCTGAGGCTCGCAAAGAACATTCATCTTGTATTTGTAGTTGGCTTCTATAGCCTTAATGCACTGGGTCATTACCTCGTAAGCACCGGCAAAACCTCTTTCACTTACAAGGTCCATTGTATCAAGCGAAGTATGATACTCAGGATATTCACAGTACTTGGACCTGCAGAAGGTCACAACCGGAAGGTCAACGCCGGGTGCATTGTACTGTCTTTCATCAGAACCTCTTTTTAAGAAAGAGTAGCTTTTATATTCACCCATGAATTTTAAAACATTCATAAGAACCTTATCTGAAAAGGTGTTGGCATATCTTGAGTGAACAATTGAATATGCCCTGTCATCTCCAACGCAGGAAAGGTTAAAACCCGCTATGACATTCTTCTTCATTTCAGGAAGATTACGGCTTAAATATGTAATCGAGCCGATTGTTTCAGGAATAAAAATAAATCTATAGGAATATCTAAGGCCCTTTTCGCTTTTAGCCATGTCTGAAACAAACTTTATAAGTTCAGTCATAAGCGCAGGACCGGAACATTCATTATTAGCCATGGAAGGGTGACAGGTATAAGTCGAAAGAAAGACTTCCTCTTCACTCTTTCCCTTAATTTTAAGTTCGGCATAAGAAAGGCTTCCGTCGAAAAGTTCACTGTCAATGTACATGTGATACTTTCCAGGCTTTAAGCCATTTTTCATATTCTCACTCATACAAAAGCCGAAGCGTTCCTTGTAATAACTTGTAACGTAAGGAATAGCATCGGGCTGTGAGGGTTCGGTATATATATGTGTTTTCAGTTCTTCAAGATCAACCCATTCATCTACCGGAGTAGAATATCCAAGTACATGAAGGTTGTTGTTTTTAAAATCAATAATCTTTTCATGGTTTTCGTTTTCAATGTAGGCGTCCCTAATCTTCCACTCCTTAGGAACTGTCCAGTCAAAAACAGAAGAACCGGAAGGGACCTCAAAAATCTTGAGGTCTCTTTCGGTATCATTTTTTATCTTCTCTGAAATTAGTTTCAAAGTTTCACGAACCCCGTCTCCACTTATACTACGGCAGATTGGGAAAATCAGGTCCGCAAATTCATATATCTTCTTACCTGCATCTAAACTTTCTGCAGATATCACTTCTTCTACTAATTCCTTCATTAAATCTATACTCCGCTCTTATCAAACTTTAAATACTGCAATTTCAGTCTTTAAATCATCCATATTATATCCGAGTGATTCGGCAGTACTGTTAAGATTATTTACATAGTCACCAAGTTCGTTGGAAACTGAAATAACCTTCTGTGCATTGGTAGCAGTTTCACCAATAATTTCAGAGATGCTTCTAACAGCATCCACAGCTTCAAGTCTTCTTGAATCAGCAGCATCTGTAGCAGATCTGATTTCTTCAATTGAAGCACTAAGTTCATCAAGCATTTCTTTCATGCTTCTGAAGACTTCAACTGACTTGGAAACCATAGCGGCCTGAAGTTCAACGATTTCCTGAGCTCTCTTGGCATCCTTAACGGTTGCATTGGTCTGCTCGTTAATCACTTCTACAAGCTTATTGATTTCCCCGGCTGCAGTAGATGACTGATCAGCAAGAACTCTGATTTCTTCAGCAACAACAGCAAATCCACGTCCAAAATCTCCGGCACGTGCTGCTTCAATAGAAGCATTAAGCGAAAGAAGGTTTGTCTGAGCTGAGATATTAGTGATAACTCCTACAAAGGAATTAATCTTTTCGGATTCAGACTTTAATGACATGATGCTTTCGCCAACCTGTCCGGTTACTTTGGTAGTCTCACTGGTTCTTGAACCAAGTGTCTGAACAAGTTCAACACCTTCTGCAATCTTGTTGCTTGTCTCGCTAACAAGTTCATTTACCTTGACAATCATCTCAGTAACGTTCTTGATTTCATCAGAAAGCTTATCAGTTGTTTCAACACATGACTTGGCGTGTCTTGACTGTCTTTCAATACCTGCATTGATATCATTAATAGCTTCACCGATTTCAACCGAACAATCGCTAAGTGTTGAAGAAGCTTCCTTAACACCTATAGCACTCATTTCGAGAGTATCGGTCGCCTGATTAACCTTACCAACAAGTTTCTTGGTATTGGAAATCATGTCGTTGGCACTTCCTGCGAGAAGCTGGAATTCATCCTTGCCCTTGGCCTTAACAGCAACTGTTAAGTCACCCTTGGCAACCTCTCCAAGTTTCTTGGAGATACGCTTCATGTTCTTCTCGATTCCTGTTGTAAGCACAATTGCAAGAATAAGAACAAAGATAATCGCAACAATTACTACTGCAACAGTCATGTTCTTAATTTCAATTGCCTGAGCTACAATAGTTTCAAGCGGAACCATTGCACAGATAACAGAACCTGATACATCACAGTATGCATAAATGAACATCTGCTCGATTCCGTTAACACGTACAGTCTGTGAGCCTGATACTTCACCTTCTGCAATTTTGTCAAGAGCTGCAAGGTAAAAGTCCTTATCGGCAAAAACTACGGATTCCTCATTGTAAATACCTGTCTCATCAAGCTTTAACGGCTCGTGAAAAATTTCCTTACCGCCAGGTGTAATAAGTGCTACTACAGAGCCCTTACCCACATCGATTGTATCAATGAATTCCTGCATAGCCTTGGCAGAAACGTCAACAGCAACAGCTGTGATTCTGTTGTTGCAAAGAGTCTGATAAGAAAGAATATACTTATCAGAAGCTGACAGTTTAAGTGCCTCGTCGATCATTGCATGTGAATCAGTCCATTCAGGAATGGCGCCTCTTGCGTCCTTTTCAAGCCCTTCGTAGTACTGATCAAAGATACCGTCAACAGAGTTGCTTTTCGTAGAAATCATCTTATTACTATCTTTGGTAATGATGTGAACGTTTTCAATGAAGCTGTTGGTAGCTTCACTGGCTAATACAGCGCGTTCAATGCCTGATCTTGCTTTATTTCTTGAAGCAGGATCTTTTTTGTACACCCCTAGAACGATCGCGTCGACGTTCTCGTCATACGCATACTTGGTTGCTTCGCTTTTAACGAAGGAACATGCCATATCGACATATTCAGCAGCCATACTGATGGTTTCTCGAGTAGACTGCTCATACTTACTGCTTAATCCCTTTTCCGCACTGGTGTACGCCGCAATTCCAATAACGACCATAAATGCAATCGGAATGAGGAAGCAAACAATAAGCTTGTTTCGGATACTAAATTTCTTCATCCGCACGCCCTCCATAATTTATACCAATCCACCAAAAATAGTATGAGTGAATTATACCTTATTTTCCCAATTTTTTAAAGGAAAATAACGATAAAAGAAGACATTAACCGCAAAAAAAAGGTAATGTCTTCTCAATTTCAGTTATTCATTCTTTTTACCGCCAAAAAGTAAGACTTCAGTCTAAGATCCGATAGAGTATTTCCCGACACAAAGCTTCTTCATCGCAGCCATTACGGGCTTATAAAGGACAAGCATAAGAACGAAGTTTCCTATACAGTGAACTATATCCCAGGGAATGCCGGCAATCCACCATGCAATCTGCGTTTCAAAGTTTCCGGTTACAAGGTAGACAAAAGAACACAAAAAGCCAAATAAAAGACCAAAAAATCCCGAAACTGCTGCCCAAAGAACTGAAGATTCCATCTTTCTTAAAAGCCATGCCACCAGCACAAGAAGGGGCCAGACGTAAAGATACATAATCCACCATAGTCCCATGCCGTATATAAGGCCCTCAACTAAGATGAAAGCCGGCACAACAAGGGCTATCTTCCAGCCAAAAACAAGTGTAAATACAATAAGCCAGAATGATGTAAGCTCTATGTTTGGCAAAAAAGACAGTGCGGCCTTACTGGCCTCAATAATTGCGACCATCGCGCCAAGTGTTACTATGTCTTTTGCAGTGATACTAAAACGCTTATTCATAAACAATTTTAAACTGATCGCCATCTGTTACAGGCTGTGAATCTACGCCGTAGTTGCAGTATTTGTCATTTACGTAAAAAGCCCAGTAGTTTCCTGTTGCATTATAGTCTGCGGTCTCACCGTTTATGGTTTCAACCATCATTCCATAAGAACCTTCAGTACCCGAAAATTCAAGGCCCTTAGCCTCTTCCATGGCCTGTCTTAAAAACTCAGCGTCGGTTTGAACCTTATAGACTGTGCTTTTTTCTTCCATATTTACAACTTCGATTGTTATTCTTTTGCTTCCGCCTGTAGGCTTAGCACTCAGGAAAAAGAAAATGCATCCGAAGACTACAACAAGAGCAGCAAGAAGTGTCAAAACTACCGCGGTTAATTTTTTTCTGTTCATACTTCCTCTTTCTGTATACTATACTTTTTTAGTTATTATACGACCTTGTAAGTATAGCACGAACCGGACAAAAAACAAGGAAAGCGAACTATTTAAATATTAATTTTTCCTGGATAGTTCCCTCGACAGAATGAGAGCAAGTTTCGATAAATAGTTGCTTCTCTCGCTTTCTGAAAGAGTTTCAAGATAGGCAAAGTTTCCATCAATAGAATAGTCAAAGTTCGTTCTTTTGCCTGTAAGAATATAAACAATATCTGAAGCAAAGAGGTCATCCTCGGCGAGTTTTGCAAGTCTTTTTAAACTGATGCCATGGTCGCCATTGCAGACGCACTGATAGGTATGAACAGAGTAGCCTGTAAGATAAGCCATGTACTCATCGCTTTTTTCATGCATTGCCTGAACTGCGGAAAGTCTTCTTCCGATTTCAATGTTCTCGATTTTTCTTTCTCTACTCATAGCCGATCCTCTTTCACTTTGTTTTCATGAAACAATTCTACAAATCCAAGGGAAAGTTTCGGTCTGCACTGGCGATTATTTTATCTGCACTTCAGAGAATTGTCGTCTTGTATCTTTTAAGGATTTTTCATTGAAATATAATGAGTGAGGTTTGCAGTCATCTGCACTACCGGGGCGGTATATACCTTACTATCGAGGGTAAGGAAATGAAAGAAATTATCGAAAACGAAGTCTACAAATACTCTCTTCGAATCAAAGAGTGTTACGATTTAACCGGAAAACTTATAGTTTTTCCGAGTCGAAAACCCATGCAGTGCATGGTTCTAAAGAACTTTTCTGACACACTATCGGATGGAATTTCCTACACAACATCAGAACTTTTAAAATTGATTGGGCTATACAGTCTTGATGTACTAAAAGAAATCATCTTTGAAGGATTGCAAAGTTACGGCTTTATACTTAAAAAGTCGGATGATATCTTTCAAAGGAATCCAAAATATCTTGTGCATTACTATGAATTTCTTGGGCTTGACTATTAAACCACTGCTTTTCATTTGCCCACTTTGAAGCATATTTTAAGACCTTATTTAATAACTATAGGCCCAAATAGCAATTTCTTTACAAAAAAATAGCAAACAATCAATAGTTTAAGAGATTTCATCGTGCTATATTCAACTTATCAAGTATATCGGAGGAATTAGTATGAGTAATACTCTTACAAAACATTTTAAGAAGTTTGATTACATGAATCCCATCATTACACAGCATTACGGAGCCGATCCTTATGCTATGGAATATGATGGTCGCGTTTATTTTTATATGACAGCGGACAAGTACGAATACGACGAGAAGGGTGAAATTGCTGAGAATACTTATAGCAAGATCAAATCACTCTACGTTGTATCAACAGATGATATGGCCAACTTTACAGACCACGGTGAAGTTACTGTAGCCTGCGATGCTGCTGCCAAGTGGGCCCACAATTCATGGGCACCCGCTGCATGCTGGAAAAACATTGACGGAAAGGATAAGTTCTTCCTTTACTTTGCCGATAACGGCGGTGGAATCGGAGTTTTATCTGCCGATTCTCCTATCGGTCCCTTCACAGATCCTATTGGAAAGGGACTTATCACAAGAGACGTTCCTACATGTGCTGAAGTTACATGGCTTTTTGATCCCGCAGTTTTAGTCGATGATGACGGAACAGGTTACATCTACTTTGGTGGCGGTGTTCCTATGGGTAAGGCAGATTGTCCCGGTACAGCAAGAGTTTGCAAGCTTGGTGCCGATATGGTAAGCCTTGACGGCGATCCCGTTGCAATCCCCACAGTTCCTTATCTTTTCGAAGATTCAGGAATTCACAAGTTTAACAACAAGTACTACTACACATACTGCTCTAACTTCAACGTTACTGAAGAAGCTACAGAAAAGTTTGGTTTTAAGAACGGTGAAATTTGTGTAATGGAAAGCGATTCTCCCATGGGACCTTTCGAGTACAAAGAAAGAATTCTTGAAAACCCCGGAGATTACTGTGGTCTTTACGGAAACAACCACCACTGCGTATTTTCTTTTAAAGGCCAGTGGTACATGACATATCACTCAAGAAGTCTTGAAGGCTTTATGGATATCAAGCACGGTTACCGTGTAACTCACGTAGATGAATTTACAATCGCTGAAGATGGAAAGATTGGAACAATTAAGCAAAGCTTCACAGATCGTAAGCAGATAAAGTCAGTTGATCCTTTCAAGGCATATCCTGCTTCATGCGTAGCTCAGATGGCAGGTGTTACTCCCGTTGCAGCCGATGAAGTTTCACGCAAATACGGTGTAGGTAACATGAACATCATGGTAAACAATGCCGGAGACTTCACTCAGGTTAAGGGCGTTGAATTTACTAAGACAGCTTCAAAGGTTACAATTACAGCAGCCCCTTCTTCAGACGGTGAAATTAAAGTATTTAAGAATGCCCCTGACGGAGAACTTCTTGCTACAGTTAAGGTTACTAAGGCATCCGAAATGACAGCATTCGCAGCTGATGTTAAAGGCGCTGAAGGAAAAGCTGATTTATTCTTCGTCTTTGATCTTGCTAAAGACAGTCAGATTAGAGACTGGGTATTTGCATAGTCTCGTTCTTTTGACTTAGTAATATTATTAATTCAGACATTTTAATTAAAATAATAAGGCGTTGCTTTGGAAGTATTTAAACTTGCCGGTGCAACGCCTTAATTTTCTATCCATTTTTCTGCACTTTTTATTTCTATTAAAGTTCTTTATCGTCCTTAATCTACTTTTATCTTCCAGCTCTTGCAAGTGCTGTTCTTGTTGACATAGGATCGATTTCACGTTTGTATATTGCTTTACCTATGATAACTGAAAGAAGCACACCTACTATCAAAAGAACATATCCAAGTGCCACATATGCAATGTTACTTGCAAAAGGTTTAAATACAACAAGTCTATATCCACGCATTCCAATAATCATTATCGGAACCATTACAACAAGCAAACCAATAGTTGATGCCCAGAAGAACTTGTATGCAAATGAATTGTAAATCTGAATGACCATAGCTAAAATTGCTACAAGTAAAATTCCTTTGTATCCACTCATGATTACTTTTGCATCATAGTTTGCTACGCTTAATCTAATGCTTCTCATAACAACAAAAACTGTGAAGAAGATAGCTACAGTAAGAAATGATAATACAGACGGTAAGGTTGTCTGAATTTTCTTCTTTAAAGGAGATGAACTTATATATGATGCAACTGATGATGTAATGATTAACTGGTAGATGAACGAACCACATATCACAAAATAAAATCCACCCATATTTCCCATTTCATCATTCAGGAAGATTTCCATCAAAACTCCAAATACAAGAAAGAAGGCGAACATTCCAATCATTGTCTTGAACTGAAGTCCATATGCCATTAATTTTATACCTTTTTTTAAATCTTTCATAATTGATCCCATCCTATATATCGTAATAACCGCTTTTAAAACCGTTTACGCCTTCGCGTACGAGTAAGTATCCAAAAAGCCCTGAAAGGCAACCACTGACTAAAGTAAAAGTAATCATTCCTATTAACGCTCCACATATGTAAAAATAAAACAACGGAACAAATAATCCTGTTCCAATCGCCATCACCAAATAAATGACAATTACGTGAATTGAAAAAGTCTTGCAAAATCTTCTTGTAATCATAAGTCCACCGTATATTAATACTAATGCTGCAAATACCAGGCTAAGCATAAACAAGATTGATATTGCAGTAATCTTTTCATTTAAGTAAAGGGTAGTCGAAACATAACTGATTATTACAATCAGAAACATTTTCAAGAACTTAACCACTACATCCCCTGTAAGTCCCTTTTCAACAACCCTGGGGCCTTTTATGGAACTTCTGCAGTACTCCATTACCTTTTCTTTCTTAGCCGCAATTCCGCCAAAGGTAAAGAAGTCCATGATAAGTTCAATCAAGATAGAAAAGCTTGCTACCATTAACGCCCCCACTAAGATTCCCATAGGTACGCCTGTAGCCAGAATTAAAGGAAGCACCAGCATAGTTATTGCAAGCAGCCCTTTAATCAGTACGATCTTTTTATTTACAAATATCTTATAACAATTAACCATCACACACTCCAATCAGCCTACTTAACACGACTATTTTTCTTCATAACCGCAACGCTTATCTGGAAAAGTGATGCTGTTTCAGTTACCACATCCATTCCTGCGAGCTTATCTAAGTCCTTACTAAGACAGATGCCTTCAAAACCATACTTGCTTTCTGTCATTGTAAAAAGAACTTCCTTGGCAGCCTTGGCGTCTGAAGCTTCACCCTTTACAAGGATGTATTTTTCCTTAAGGTCTTCTACAAAGCCTTCTTCAACAATCTTTCCGTGTTCCATGATGATTGCATAATCTGTAACAGTTTCCATATCTGAAATGTTATGTGTTGAGAAGAATACGCTCTTGTTTTCACCGGATGATAAGTAGTTTCTGATAAGTTCACAAAGCTTGTCTCTCATAAGAGGATCTAAGGGAGAAGCAGGCTCATCCATTATTAAAAGCTTTGTATCTCTCGAAAGAACGCTTGCAAGAGCAAGTTTTGTTTTAGTACCATCTGAAAGCTCTGATACTTTCTTCTTTCCGTCGTAACTTCCGTTGCTTGAGATGGCAAGTTCATCGTAGATATCCATAAACTTCTTTTCATCAAAGTTATCAAATAAAAGTTTTGAAAGATTTTTAACCTGTTCAACTGTCCAGTGAGGCAAAAAGTAATTATCTGTTCCTGTGTATCCCATATTTTCCTTTACAACAGGATTATTATCTCTATCGGCATCTTTGTATTCACCGAAGTATTCAAGTTCTCCCTTGTAATCAAGTCTGATACCGGCAAGAATATTAAGTAATGTTGTTTTACCTGCTCCGTTTTCACCAATAAGTGCTGTAGCAAATCCGGCAGGGATTTTAACCTCAGGCACATCAAGTGTGAAACTCTTATATTTTTTAACTATGTTCTTTCCTTCAATTGCATTTGTATATTGCATTTTCAAATCTCCTTATTTAATCAAATCTTATAGATCTTTAACTCTTAGTAATGCTTCAAGCATTCCGATTAATTCTTTGTCCGTTATTCCTGCAAGATCAGCCGAGAAGATTGCGCTTTGCAAGCTTTCTTCAACCTTTCTAAGGTGCTGTTCCTTTAAAAGTTCACTGTCCTGAGCGTTAGCATAAAAGCCTTTACCTTGTACTGCAGTTACAAGGCCTTCAGCCTCAAGCTGTTCATAAGCCTTCATTGTTGTTATAACGCTAATCTTTAAATCTCTTGCCAGTTCCCTGATTGACGGAAGGTATTCACCGTCCTTAAACTTACCTGCCAGGATGTCTGCTCTAAAGGCATCTGCTATCTGCTGATAAATCGGAACTCCGGATGTTTGTGAAATTTTCAACTCATTCCCTCCCTGTTCATGCTGTATATACTGTTCATATAAACTGTTTATGTGTTATATATACACCTATAACAGTATAGTGTCAACACTTTTTAAAAAATATTTTTTAATCCATAAATTGGGGGCATAAAAAAAAACCTTAAAAGCCCCGTTTTACAGGGTTTTTAAGGTCTTTTTGGTGCCTATAAACCATAAGGGAAAAACATAATATAAGATAACCAGATATCTTACCTGAACCATCGGTCCAAGCATAACAGTTGCAAATGTCCAAAGCAAAACAACATGAATCATGCTTCTTGATTTGTTCTTATTAGCTATATCATAAGATAGGATGGCAAGCCATAAAAGAAGGTAAAAGCCCGGATTTAATAGCATTGCCGGAAGCACCTTAGTAGTCACGGTAAGATCTGTCGCGAAATAGTAATATAAATCATGAAGAGGTTTTATTATAACCACTTCAACTCCGGGTTCTGCAACTCTGTAATCCAAAAAGTCGCCTGTATCAGGATCCTTTCCGTAAAGCCAGTCATATGAGTCGTTGCAGGAAAGCGGATACCAAAAGTCGACCGTATTAACCAAAAAGGCATTTACATATCCAACAGGATGTTTGATTCCCTGCCTTAACCAGACCTTTAAAAAGTCCTTTTTATAAATTGCAAAGGCCTCATCATCAAAGCCATTCTTTACCGCGTCCGCACATGTAGGAATATATGCATTCCAATTCTGCTCTTTTATTACCTTGTACATTATATCAAGATCTTCCTGTGAAAGATCTTCGTGGTTAAATCTGTTTACTCTCGCAAGCTGCTGGATCGGAACCGAATACAGTTCGCGCTGGCTTGAAGGCTGAACATTTAATAAAGAATAAAATGGACCGACATACACAAAATATATCGCAGCAATAATCAGATAAGACCCTAAAAGTCTCTTCCACTCTCTTTTATTGATTATGAGTAAAAATACTAAAGAAAGGGCGACAACATAAAGACCGTTATTTCTAAAAATCATTGTTCCTAAAGCAGAAAGAATAAATGAAATAATAGCTTTAGGAGACTTTAAATAATCATTTTCGTTATGCACCTTAACGCACTCGAATATAAATAAAAGTGCGAATATTGCAAAGAGGCTATCTTTGGAAACCACGATATTATAAAGATTTATCATAGGAGATAAGCACATAAATATAAGAGCCAGCCACTGGTATATAGGCTTAACCTTTAACTTTCTCATATAAGCAAAGATTTTTACCAGTACAGCCAAAAGAAAGGCTATCTGTAAAGCCACATACAGCGCAATTCCTGCGTTACCGTTTCCAAACCAGTCGTTAGATAATTTACTTAGCCCACCCGCAAGAAGTACATGAAGTACCGGATGATGGCTGGTTAACTTACCTGTCACCATCATCTGCCATTCCTGCCAGCAGTCATAAGAAAAAATTCCCGGAAATATAGACATCCATGAAAGGACATAGCAAATAAGAGGAAATACAACAACCTGCCAGGTTTTAGGTTCCGAAAAAGAACGGTTATTAAAAAACGTCTGGGCTTTTGCTTCCACTAATTTATATAAAACTATCAAAAGAAAGCAAACAAGCCAGATTAGTACAGCATATAATACGTATTTTCCTATAATGCCAATAGAAAACAAAGAAACGACATCCAATGTGTCAAAAGCATTACCGGCAAAAAACATGAAAGAAGCAACAAAACTAAAGACAGTTAACATAACTATCTTTCTTACAGGATTATCTTCGAATATTCTCTTCATTAAATGCTTCTTTTCTTTTGTCATAATACTTTACCTGTCTACTGCCCGCTTTTAAGGCAGTTTCTTTATATCAACCGTAATTGCAGGTCTTATTCCGTAACTTGAAGCGCCAACTGACCAGGGGCTTACAATAGAATCATCACCATCTTCATACTCAGTAAGAACAATTTTTCCGATGTTTTCATCCGCACCCAAGTCATGATCTCTTAGCCACCAGTAGTAATTACTGATTCCGTGTATATCATTAAATGACTTAACAGAGCCCGATGTATCGGCCAAAGCCGCCTTATCCGTTACTGAAGCATATATTGAAATACCTGCATCCTTTAAGTAGGAAAGTTCTTTTTCACTTAAAAGATACACCAAATCATCGCTAAGGACACTACCGCCCTTTCCATCATTTGAAAAGCAGTTTCCTATAGTTTCATTATGAGTAACCAGAATTGCTTCTTTTTCCCCATCTGTAAAAGCAAATAAAAAGCCCGGTTCGTTACTGTAGAAGTTTTCACCGACACAGCTTGCGGATTTGGTTGGAGCCTGGTCATTGTATTCAACCACCTCTTTGTCGCTGTTTAGCCAGGTTCTTATATTGGAAAGGCTCCAGTCATTGTTGCCCCTTGCCATTATACGAATGGCGGGATCGTCTATTATGTGATTTTCGTATGACCAGTAGTCGACACCATCGTAGTCGTTGTACTTACCGCCTTCAGCAGTGTCAAAGGCCTTAATTGTAAGAATCTGCGATGAAAGCAGCACTGCCGAGCCGTCGTCGTTTATGTGAATTACTCTCCAATCGATATCCTCGTCATTATATCGACCGAAAGTGATTGTATCGGAAAGTTTAACTTCTTTTACCGCTAAATTATCAGTCCCTGACGTAACGGCGGAATCGTTTGTGGAAGCTACGCCTGAATTTTTAATATCAGGAAGAATGTACCTATAAAACATTGCCCCAAAAAGAAGGATGACCACCAGTATCATAAGAAGAAAGGCCTTGCCGTAAGCTTTCTTGGTATTTCGAATCATCTCGTCGTAGAAGCTTTTATCTTTAGCACCTTCGTCATCAGTTAATGAAACCGAAACGCTTTCCACAGGGCTTTTAGCATTTGTATCATTCGAGTTTTCGCCTGAAGCCTTATTTTCCGCACAAAAAAGTCTCTCAAGACTTTCTATAAGTCTTTCATCCTTATTTGAATCCATTGAAAGCCACTGGTGAGTCATAAGAAAGTACTCCAAAGACTTACTCAGTTTAACTTCCTCGAGAGGATAAACAATTATGGGAATACGGTGGCTTACACAGTATTCAATTTCGCGCAACACATGAGGCGACTCGTTGGCCGCAACTGATAAAAGCAGTACAAGACACTTTGCGCCACTTAACTGCTCGACTAGTTGCGATGCATACTCCGCCCCGGGAGTAATGTCTCTTGATGCAAGAAAGCAAGAATATAAACTACTTTCAAGAAAGTCACATATTCGTACTGCCTCATCCATGTTTTGGGATGAAAAAGAAATAAAAACGTCTTTCATAAAACTCCACTAAATATCCGTATCATTTTAATGCCTCTGTCCAAAGAACCGGAAGGCAGACAACATACGGAAGCATATATCTTATAATAGCACAGGGGCCCAAAAGGGTCGTTGCCCCAAGTGCAAGAATAAAAAGCACCGAAGCCGCACGCTTGGCTTTTTTATCTATCATTAAAAATACAGAAAGAACAATTAACCAAAAATACAGTCCCATGGAACAGGGAAGAAATGTCAGTAGGTTCTTCTGATAATCATTTTCACAATAAAGCTTTAAATACAAATCTTCTAAAGGTTTCAGGCGGCTTTTAGCTTCAACACCGTAGCCATCTCTGGTGTAGGCCATCAAAAAGCCTCTTCGTCTTTCATAGCCTGTACCGTAAACCGTTGCATTTGTTTTATCAAGAATACACAGAAAACCTAAATTGTTTTCAAGGAAGGCTTCCACATACTGTCTCGGATGCCCTGCAAACAGTTTTAAATATGTCTTCCAGAAGATATCCTTATTATCAAGGTAATCCGCAGTAAACTTTATGGGATCACTTATGATTCTATTGTAATTTATAACCTCCGGAATCAGCATTTCTATAGTATTTTTATCTTCTAAAGAAAGCGTATCATAGTTTAATTCATATACAAAAGCCATCTGCTGAAGCGGGATGGAAAGCATCTCAGTCTGCGATGGTGCAGACGCTTTAAGTGTAAGCTTAATCCCACAAAACAAGGCTTCACTAATCAAAACCGAGATTATGCCAAGGATTACTATATGCTTTTTCTTTTGACTTATATATTTTATCAAAAGAAGGACTGTCAAAACCCAGACGGCAATTCTTCCATTGGACCTAAAAAGTGCAGTTCCAACAAATGATAGCATAAATGGGATTTTGACTGACTTACTTTTAACCGAATAATCATAATCCATTTCAAAATACGCTACCGAAGCTAAAAGCATTCCCAAAAAGCCTGCAAAGACCGTATCTTTGGTCATGGAGATTGCAAGCATTGAAAAGAAAGGGCAAATGCCGCAAAAGGCAATCAGGATACCCCGCATAAGTTTTGAAGTTTTGGCTCTTTTCAGGAAAAGATGTATGTAAGATAACTGAAAAGAAAAGGTAAGCATCTGAAATATTGATGCCAGCGCTATACCCTTCGTGTAATCTTTTAAAAGTTTTCCGCCAATGGTTTCATAGAAAAAACCAAGGCCTAAGGTGTGTAAAAGCGGGTGGTGAGTTGAATATTCTCCTGTTTTAACCTGGGCAATCTGCGCCATAACATCGTATGCAAAGAAGCCGGGATAAAAAGCCAAAAAAACAGGAATCCAAAGGACAAATATTATCAGCCCTACAAAAAGAAAATAAAGTGCATCACTTTCTGAATCCTTGAAGCCTTCAAATTTCTTTACTTTTATAAGCCCCTTAAGTCTTAGCAGGCATTCTGAAAGTAAAAGACCTGCCACTATGCTTATAAGCAAAGAGATTAAGACCGTCTTCCCCGAAAGGTGGGCGGATTTTTGAAGACAAGTAGTCGTTATATTAATAAATAAAAATAAGAAAGAAAATATAAGAACACAGGCCGTTTCCCTGAAATTCTTAAATAGTTTTATTTTCATCATTCGCTCCGTCTCTTTACTTGGCATGTTAAGCCAAAGTTAATTTTATAATAAGAATTCTCATCCGTCTATGTTAATTGATTTGATATGGGTAAAATGTTAAAATATTTACCATGAAAAAAGATAAAGAACTTAAGTCAAAAAACAAAAAGCAGAAGAATCGCAACGGAGAAAGTGTCAGACTTAAATATCTAAGATGGCAGCGACTCGACAACTCCGCTCATCTTTTCCCTGTTATCGCAGGTGAAAGAATGAGTAACACCTATAGAATCAGTGCCAGCTTGACCGAGGATGTAAATCCTGTTTTACTCCAGTCAGCACTCGATACACTGCTTCCCCTATATGAGCCTTTTAATGTTCGTCTTAGAAAAGGCTTCTTTTGGAACTACTTTGAGGAGAATGGCCGTAAAGCACCTGCAGTTCGTGCCGAAAACGGTTATCCCTGTCGTTTTATTCATTCTAAATTCAACAGAGACTATCTTTTTACAGTTTCATATTATAAGAATCGAATCAATATCGAAGTTTTCCACGTTCTTGCCGATGGAATGGGTGGTATCAGCTTCTTAAAGGAACTTGTGTACCACTATTTGAGGCTTGCTCATCCTGAAATTGAAGCGGTGACCGGTTCAGGCCTTACGAGCGGAACCAGTATGAATCAGGAAGACAGTTTCCTTAGAAACTACAAGAAAAGCTCCAAACCCAAATACGTTACCAGCAAGGCTTATACAATTAAGGGTGAAAAGCTAAGAGATAACCAGTTAGGCGTTATTACCTGCAAGATGAATCTTGCGCAGTTAAAAGCTGCTGCTCACAAATACGGTTCAAGTATCAACGAATACCTTGTAGGCGTATACATGTACAGTATTTACCGTGCCTGCCTTCACGGAGCTTTATCCAAAAAAGACATCCGTATTGCTGTGCCGGTGAATTTACGCTCTTACTTTGAATCTGTTACGGTTAAAAATTTCTTCGTAATGATTTCAGCCGAATTTTCAACATGGAAGGAAGATCATACTTTTGAAGAAATAATTGCTAAGACCAACGAAGGTTTAAGAGCTCAGATGAGTAAAGACCATCTTGAATCAATTTTTTCATATAATGTTTCTAATCAAAAGAACGTCTTTTTAAAGAGCATGCCAATGTTCCTTAAAAATATCGCGATGAGAATTGTTTATTCAAGATCAGCCCTTGCAAATTCAACCACAATGACAAACATCGGTAATATCAAGGTTGATGAAGCATACAAAAAATATGTAAGTGACTTCTTTGCCATCCTTTCCATGTCAAAGGGCCAGTACATAAAAGCAACTATATGCTCTTACGATGATACTATGAATGTTACATTCAGTTCTATTCTTAGAAATGTCGACATTCAGCAGTGTTTTGTAAAGCAGTTAACTTCCGACGGAATCGATATTTCTCTTGAAACAAATGGAGTATATTATGGGTAAATGTAATAATTGCAAGATTACCGTGACAGATGAAACTTCTATCTGTCCACTTTGCAGATGCGTTCTTGAAAAAGAAGGCGAAGGGGTAATGAAATACCCCAATATAGTTAAAAGAAGAAGAAAACTTCAGTTTGCCAGCCGAATCTACCTCATGCTGGCACTTGTCGTAGAAGCCTTACTGATATATTTAAATCTATCCTTGTATCCGCAGTTTTTATGGTCAGTTATTCCCGGATGCCTTATGGCTTGTGTATATCTTACACTTTACTATTTCGTTAACGGAACCCGTTCAAGCTACGGAGCTGATATTGTTCTTGCGATGATAGCGCTAATCACAATGTTAGATATTATGGATAAAATGCTTGGAGATTACGGTTGGTCCCTAAATTATGTCCAGCCCGCACTTATTATATCAGCAAACCTTATCATTTTTATTCTCATTCTTTGTCATCCTCACGGCTGGCAAAGTTACGTTACCTCTCAACTTTTACTGGTAATCATAAGCCTCGCTGCGATTCCCTTATTCTGGGCCAAGCAGGTCACACAGCCTTTGGTATCAATACTGGCTATCGGAATCTCTTTGTTTCTTTTTGCATCAACCTTTATCCTTGGTGGCTCAAGAACTAAAGAAGAGTTATATAGAAGGTTCCATATATAAAAAAAAGCTTATGACACTACATAGTGTCATAAGCTTTTTTAATTAAGTCATCTACATTGTTCTGTTTGGGTGCACACACGGAGGATACGATATCTTCATCAGTAGTAGAAAAGAGACTGTCTACATTGGCCTGTGCACTTTTTACCTGCTCAAATCTCGCCATAATGTCGGCTACAAGTGCCTGATCGGCTTCACTCAAACCGGTTGTAGCAAGGTCAACCTCCTCGGTTGAATACTTAGCAGCAATTTCAGCATCTATATCATTGCCATCACTTGTTTCCCAGAAGTGGCTTGGTTTCTTGGCTGCCTTAGGCGAATCTTCTGTATAATCATTTATTTCAGGTATGTCTTCGGCAATCTGTTCCTTAATCTCTTCAGGAATTTCCTGATCCGGATAGGTCATTACATATTCATACCATTTAAGAATGTTCTTTTTACGTAAGGTATAATCAACCTTTTTGTTCTCCATTAAAACTTATGTCCCTTCAAACCATATAGGCTACATTTTACACACTCTTTTCAAATAATCAAGAGCATTACTAACTTAGCACCAAGGCATTAACGTCGCGCTATATACCTGACAATGCAGGCTTTATAACCTTGTCATACTATATTGCCCGCGCATTTATTGTGCTTGCGATGTGCTTTTTTCTTTTTCCTGTTTAAACGCATTAACAAGCTGGGCCGGTGAGTGTTTCTGGCGATTTTGAATGATCTGCTTTTTTTCATCGATAAAAGCTACTAATTCCTTCATCTCGTCGCTTGCTTCATCCTGCTTATAAAGCATGGCGATAAGCTCATCCTGCTTGGATATAATGGTAGACTTAATTGAGCTTGAAGACTCAAGGCTTGCGATAAGCTGCTCTTTTTCGCTATCGAGTTTACTTGCAATCTCGTCAAAACCGCTATCGAGCTTGCTTGTGATTCCATCAATACTGTTATCGAGTTTACTGGTGAGTTCATCGATTTTTTCTTCGGCCTGGGCACGGAGTTTTTCGGTCTCTGCCTTGATTGCTTCCATTCTGGCCATAACCTTTTCTGTTCGGTAAATGACATCAGGATATGCGTCGGCAAAACGTCTGTAAAAGATTGCTTTATCACTTAAAAGAAGCTTAATTTCACGGCCAATTTCCTCGGTATTATCAGCCTCAGACTTTTCAATCCCCTGCTTTACAAGCTTCATTACAAAGTGCGAAAGAATGTAATCAGCTACAAATATCACAGATAAAACTGCTGCCACAATCTCTCTTAACACTAAAGAAAAATTTGAAAAAAGTTGAAGAAGAAGGGGATTTGCAACCTTATGAATTATTAGTCCTCCAAGACCAAACAAAATAAGATTTCCAATCCAGATACGTCCATTAAGGTTCATGGGCCTTTGGCTGTAGTCCCACCATCTGGCGTGAAACTTCTTTTCCATGAAAAAGCTTGCCAGATATTCTATGGTACCGCAGATAATGAAAGAAACCACAAATGTCGTTCCTATCGAATCATCCCACCTTGAAACTATGTACATAGAAATGGTGATCAGTGCTGCTCCCGAGCCATAGATTGGAAGGCAGGGCCCCGTAAGAAAGCCTCGGTTAATGAACCTGTGATACTGGCGGTATTTAAGCACGACCTCAATACACCAGCCCACAAGCGAAAAACTAAAGAAAATAAGTACTAAATTGATAAATTGTTCCATCGCAAATCCCCACAGTCGTTTTTAAGGCATACGCCTTTTAATTATCCGAAGAAACCAGACAAGAATAATAGACCTTTTTGTATCCTGCCATGTATGCTGCCTTTGCAGCCATCATGCTTTTATATCCTTCCTCACAGATGAAAAGATAAATCTCGCCCGTATTCTTAGGACTATCCCCGAGAATATAGGGATTATTAAGAATCGAATCAAGGTCAAAGCTTTTAATACGGCAGTTTAAACCATTTAAACCCAAGAGATTTAAAATACTGTCTTTATTATTCTCGCAATTCTCCTTTTTATATCTTACATCAATAATATTAACGAAATCTTTGTCTGTAATCCACTTTTTCAAGTCTTCCCTGGGGACCAAAGAAATACTTTGGTCTATGGTCGCTTCCCCATTAACCCGTTTTACCCTCTTATCAGCATTCAGAGTTCTTTCAATTATTACATCAACCTCATCTATAGTTAATAAATCCTTACCGAAAAAGATCTTTCCAGCCGGGCTGTTAGCATGCTTAGTTACCCCGGATACGGTTTGAGACGTCGCCCAGGATACAGTTTGGGACGTTACCCCTGATACGGGTGTGGCAGTTACCCCGCCTTCTTGGGATTCATCCAAATCCGCCAACTTTTCATCCATTATTCCTTTGACGTAGCATTCGGCAATATGAGCCACACAGGTATTGCAGTCATAAAGGTCCAAAAGCTCCTTGGCCGGGTCCCAATTATCACTTTCCGCCTCTTTTAAAACCTTTCTCAAAAAGTCGTGGACAATTTTGGCGCAGGAAGTTTTTGTAAGCAGTCTTTCTTTTGCAAGAGAATCAAGAATGGTAAACTTTTCGATACTCTTCTCATCATACAAAAGATTTCCGTCTAAATTGCCAGCCTCCACATCCGCCTGTCGAAGCTTTATAAACACAGAAAGAAGCCTTTTTACAAAGGCTTCTTCACTTATGAAATTATTTGAATTAATTTCTTTATTGTGTTCCATTGAATACTACACCTACATAGCTGAAACAATATAAGTTACGTTATCGCAGGCCGAAAGTTTGGATACTTCTATTGTCTTACCTGAAAGTTCCATAACTTCACCTGTCCAGACATCAGTAAGTTTATATGCTGCTGCATTTTTAAACTTATCAACATCTGTCATTTTATTTCCAATCTTTTCAACAATTTCATCAAGAGTAATACTGTAACCGGCATCTTTAAGCTCTTCACTACAGTTAATAAATGACAGCGCAAGGCTTCCGTCTGAAAGCGGCTTTGCAAGAATATCTACACGGTCATTGTTTGTAATGTACTCTTCGTCAGCTTTACCTTGGCAAAGTGAAGAATAAACTCTCTTGGCCTGAACACCAAGGGCATCCTGATTAAGTGCAATAACCTTTTCATTGGAAATGATGTTATAGATTTCATCGCCCTTTTTAACTCTTCTTAAATCGATTCCAAGCATTAAGGGTGAATTCATCATAGCCCACATTGTCATGTGAGATTTATTCATTGTCATATCAAGACCGGTCATACCAATCATTAACATATCAGGGTCATTCCAACCCTTATCAAGGCCAGCAAACTCGTCCATGATTACTGCCTTATTATACTGAGCCATTACGCTTGTTGTATAATCTGCCTGCCATGCTCCGTAGCCGGGATCTCCATCGGCACCAACTCTGAAAGTAATATCATTTAAGATTCTCCATGAGTCTCCTACCTTGTATCCCCAGTTCTGAGGATTTGTCTTACCCCACTCACAGATAGAAAGAATTACATCGTGGTCGGGATTTGCTATATTAAGTCCTTCAAGCAAAGCAGCATAAGAGCACAGAGTATTTTCCTGTCTTCTATGGTTCATTACTCTGATTTTGTTAACACCTGCTTTTAAGGTAACTTGTATGGGCTTACCCCAGATGAAGCTTTCTTCAGACTGAGTTGCCTCTACAAAATCATCATAGAAAATCTCACTATCAACGGCAAGCTGAAGCCACTGTCCTACGCCTTCAACTGAACCGGTTGCATATTCAAGTGACACTTCATACTGACCATCTTTTAAAACTTCTACATCGAAGACCACTTCGGAGCTTCTTTCTCCAACAGGTGAAGGTCCGGGGCCTGTTCCGTCATAGGTTCCAATAAATGTCACATAATCATCCTTAATCTCGGCTCTGCTTCCTGTAATTACAGCATCCTTGGCAGAGTATACTTTTCCATCTACTTTAAGGCTCTTTAAATTGGGAGCAAAGACATACTTTGCATTATTAGCATCCGAAAATGTAGCGTTATCCCAAAGGTAATAACAGTTATCAACCTTCAAAAAATCGACATCCCACTTGGTATAAGAATTGGCATCGTCCTTTTCAAAACCGCAGGTTCCTACTGCTGCACCTGCACAAAGATTGGTTCCTATATCATTGTACATACCAAATTTAAGACCCTTGGCATGAATATAATCGGCAAGTGATCTAAAGTCAGACGGGAACTTTACTTCTTCATTCGAAAGAAGGTCATTCACACGCTCCTGCTTGTAGCAGCCGTCATCAAGTACTACGTACTTATATCCAAGCTTATCAAGTCCAAGTTCTACAATTAAGTCAGCCATAGTTTTGGTTAATGCTTCAGTGTTTCCACTACCAAAAGCATTCCAGCTGTTCCAGCCCATTGCCGGGAGGTGATTTTTCTTTTTACCAAGAACTACTTTTCCGTTCTTAAAAGAATCGTATCTGTAGTTGTTGTCGTCAATAATAATGGGTTTTAATCTGTTACTATCCTGCATATTTACTCCTGTATATCTGTATTTCTCTTTTGGGCACTTTGGCTATAATAAATCCATTCCTCTGCCGGCCTCAAGCTTTTTAACATATTCCTGAGGATTTTCTTTAAGTTTCCACATACCCATGAAACTTTCAAGGACCATGGCCTCTTTATTGCAAAGGAAGGTATTCTTTCCGGTATCATTTAAAAGATTATAATTTTCTATCATGTGGATATATAAGTCAGTAAGCGAATATCCTAAAATGCTTAGCTGGTCTTTAAGGGCATGATTATCTATGTAATAGGCAAACTCATCATAAAGCTCTTCCCAGTTAGAAAGAGCTTCCCACAATGAGTCTCTAAAGTCATCGCCTTTTCCCGTAAACTCACACAGATATTTTAAGTCCTCATAGACCTTAAGTTTTCCCGTACATAAAATGATATTAGCCATAGTTTTTATCCACTATTTACTGCACTCTTCAATCTGAATCAAAAAGTTATATATTCCGCTTTTAATAGCTGTATTATCATGGTCGGCGCCGGGGACTTCAAACCATATATGCTTTGAACCGTTGCCTTCCAAAATAGTATGGTAGCTTAAAGGAAACTTTCCAACAACACTGTCGTGGTCACCTGCGCAGACAATAAGAAGCTTAAGTTCATTTTCATCACCCTCTTTAGGGTAGACAAACGCTTCCTCGCTAATGGTTCCTTCATGAACCATGAAATTGTCCTTGCCGGGTACAACACCTGGAGCAGGAGCAATAGCACAGGCAAAAGAAAAAAGATCGGGTCTTGAAACACTAATATATAAGGTCTCACGGCCACCCATCGAAAAGCCTGCAATAGCAGTATTATCGCGACCTGTTAAAACTGAATATCTTTCTTCAACAGTTGGCATTAAATCGTTTACAAGATCATTAATGAAATTGTCATAAGGCCATACTCCCTCAGCCGAAAAGCCTGGAGCCTGCTCAGGTTTATCCTTGGCAAACATGTTGGGCATTATAACAATCCATTCTCTAGTGCGTCCTTCACTTGATAGATTACCAAAAATCTCTTTAATCTTATTGTTGGAATCTGAAGGAAAACTGTTTTCATCTCCAAATATTCCGTGAAGAAGATACATTACGGGATACTTTTTGTTTTCATCGTAATTCGCAGGCAAAAGAAAGCTGTAGGCTCTTTCCATGTTGCAGGTCTTAGAAAAGTATGTATCGTGACCATATTCACCATAAGCCACACCCGATTTCTTCTCAGAAGCACTTATAGGACACTTTTCAACAATTTCTCCTGTAGATTCAATAGTTGAGTTATCTTCAACAGTTTCTTCAACATTCAGTTCCTTATTTTCTGTATTTTCACTCACTACTTCTTCCTCCACTATTCACCTAAAAGCCACTTAAGGCCTGCCTCAAGCTGGGCTCTCCAGAATACGAAGTCATGAACTCCGGGGCCTGTAAAGAAGGTAACAGGTACATTCTGTTCATCTAAAAAGGCCTTAAAGCGTTTGTTGGGCTCAAGAAGAAAATCTTCGGTTCCAACCGCCATGTAGATAGCAGGGATTTCACGCTTTTGTGCTACAAGATTTTTAACTAAAACTTCGGGATTGTTTACCGATGTTTCGATTTCAGAAGGCTCGCCAAACATAGCCTTGTAATATGCATAATTGGCTACGGGGTTGTCCATATCAGGAGTCATATCCTTAACCCCATAAGTAATAAGTGCAGAAGAAAGTGCCAGGGTAGCACAGAATGTTTCAGGGTAAGCAAGCGCTGTGTGAAGTGCTCCAAAACCACCCATTGAAAGGCCACCTATTACTGTATTTTCTCTTTTATCTGAAAGGCCAAATGTCTTTCTTGTGTATTCAATAAACTCTTCTCCTGTGTACTGGCAGTACTTAAATCCTGTTTCGGGTCTGTCTAAATAAAAACTGTTTTCACCCGCAGGCATAAAGAAGTTTACGTTAAATCTGTTGGCTAAATCTCCCAAAGGAGCATTTGTAAACCAGTCTGTATCTGTTCCTGAATATCCGTGAAGAAGATATACATTCTTGGTTTCTCTTTTATAATGAGGATTTGTCTCAGTTCCCCATGCATTATCATTGCAAAGAACTGCTGTATAGTGTACAGGTCTTGCAAGTGTTTTGGAATAAAATGTTCCACTCAAATGTGCCATATAAGCCTCCCAATATTACTGAATCTTAAAGATGCAGGCCATGGCACTAAAGTCATCTTGGGCCTTACCATACTCCTCGATAATGTCCATTTCCTTCCACGAAGCGTTTTCTTTGGCTACTATGGAAAGAATGTCATTTTTATCAACAAATTCTTCAAGATCAGTAGATTTTTCAAAGCGATGGTAAACAAGTAAGCCGGTATCTCCCTTGATGCGGACAACTAACTGGCCACCCGTAGGGTTGTTATAGCTTATTGTGTCACAAAGATTTACTATTGTCTTTCCGTTTTTAATGATATCCGAAGACTTCCTGTAAAAGTCCATGGCATCGTCGACGAGTTTCCACTGGTCATCGGAAAGATTGTATATATCTCCGCTAAGTCCCATTCGCCCTAACATTGTAGCACACATTGAATAGTAAATTCTATTGTCAGAATCCTCTTTTCTCATTACTGACCAAATCTGTGTCTGTGAAGGTTTCACAAGGCGCTGGGTATTGGCTGCTATGATTGGAAGCTGCACTATTTCATGTGCATCCGAAAAGCTTGCCTGTGAGGCGATTTCCATAAAGGATGCTTCTAATCTGTGTCCTCCGCTTGAGCAGTTTTCAATAACAAGGTCAGGAATTTCTTTTTTCATAAGTTTAAAGAAATCCTGGGTTGCTGCGATCTTTCTTCTTAAGTTTTCACCCAGTCCGTCGGGGCCTTCCACGCCAAGACCAAGTGAATCGTTGTAATCAACCTTAATATATCCAAAGTCATTTTCCTTTAAAAAGTCAATTACCTTTTCTTTAAGATGGTTTATTACCCACGGATCTTCCATATCAAGGTAACGTCTGTCGCCAACAGTTAATGGAACGCCGTCCTTTTTAACCAGGTGGTCGTCCATATAGAAAATATCACACTTAGGTGTTACAACTTCAAATTCAAACCAGATACCGGGAATCATTCCCTTGGACCTTATATAAGAAGTCATCTCCTTAATACCACCGGGAAACTTGGCCTTATTTACTCTCCAGTCACCTGTATTTTCAAACCAGTAGCCCGAAAAACCGTCCTCACCATACCAGCCCGAATCCATGACAAGGTACTTAATACCCTTGCCTTCAAGCTTGTCGGCAATCTTTTTCATATTCTCAGTAGAAGGGTCTCCCCAGGTAGTGCAGTATTCATTAAATGCAATTGCCATATCAGTATCGACAGGGCTTACATCGGGCTTTTGTGCACTTACGATTTTGTGGCAGACATCATCGATGGAGTGACCAACCGCTGCAACTGCACGGGGAGCTACGAATGTTTCATTTTTCTTTAAAACCTTAGTCCATGCTCCAAAATCAGCGTCTGCAATTCCTCCGCTAAGTGTTAAATTATCATCGTGCCTAACAGTCACTTCCATCTGCCAGGATGAGGGACAGTAAAGCTGCACTGCAGTATAAGTGTTTGTTTCGCTGTCTACTGCTGCCACAAAAGGAAAATATCTTCTAACGGGCATCGAGCCGACCGAACCAAACTTTTCGACTCTAAAAGCCATATGATTCCAGGCCTGCTCGAGATTTAAGTCCGCAATCGTATCGGTCTTCATCCTGCCTTCAGCACTCCAAAAAGAGGTAAAGCGGATAATCTTATCCGCCTTAATACCACCAAGCATAAAGGAAGTAAGCATCTCAAGCTTTACATCCTTATTTGAATTATTTGTAATGCTGGTTTCAATTCTTGTCGTATCAGTCGCTTCGTCGTATACATGTGAAACCACAAGTCTTACCTTATCCGGATTTTCATAGACAGTCTCTGTATCTGTTGACGAAATCTCCTTGAAAGCTTTAAAGGTATTGCTGTCCTGCATTGTAAGACCGCAGGAATAAAAGCCTGCGTATCCGTCTCCAGCAAATTTTACTTCTCCTCTACTTTTCAAAGCACACAACCTTTCTGCAAAATAACATTTGCGTACTGACTTGTTTCACTTGTTGCAATAATTGCATAAGCCTTCTTTGCTTCATCGTAAAAGGCAAATCTTTCAAGTTTCTGTATAACCTTTGTGCCTCTTTCTTCGTACTTTTCTACAAGAGCATCGTATTTTTTCCAGATTGATACGTCAGCATTATCGCCTTCGCATCTTTCCATCAGGCTTACAGGCTTTTCAACATACTGATCTAAAGGGAAAACTTCAAGTATTGCTTCTAAAATTTCAGGCACTCCGTGTCCGTCCATTCTGATTACAATCCCATCTTTTCCCATGGTCTCAGCTGGGAAATTTCCGTCCGCTATTACTATTGTATCGCTGTGTCCCATCTCGCATAAAACCTTTAAAAGTTCGGGCGAAAGAAGGGGTGATATTCCTTTTAACATATATTTCTCCTTAGTACTTTTTTAAACATTTTCTTTAGACTCATCTTAAAAAGTAAGTTTAACCACACAAGGATATTCCGAAGGAAGCTCATTAGGTAAATCCAGTGTCAAAACGCCATTATGCTGAGCAAAAGAAAGTTCTCCACCGCCAAGTAAAGTTGCGCTTTTAACCGCTTCATCCTCAGAAAGACTCTTTACAACAGTAGTCTTTCTATCCTTGGTTTTCATGATATATACATACAAATTGCCATCTTTAGTAACAAATCTAAAGTCGTCGTCATCCCACTTTACTTCTTCTTCGGTAAAGCCTGAGATTGCTACACTTGCATGACCTTCAGCCGCAATCTTGTAAGGGCGGGTCTTATATACAGCCTCAGAGTTTATTGCAAACCAGTCCGCAAGTTCTGAAAGAATCCATTCTTCTTCCTCATCGATAGTTCCGTCAGGTCTTTGAGGAATGTTTAAAAGCATGGTTCCGTTTTTGGATATAGTATCAACAAGAATGTCAAGGATATGTCTTGGTGTCTTGTACTTAATCTGCTTTTTGTAGAACCACTCTCCAATGCAGGTTTCTGACTGCCACGGCACGGGAAGCGGTGTAGGAAGCTGACTTCTTTCAATGTCCAAAACTCCGACCTTGTAAATATCTTCATCACGGCTCTTTTGTGTGTAGACGGCCTGATTGCTTCCGTTTCTACGGATATTGTCATTGTAAAGATATGCAACAGCTTCAAGTCCCAGCTTATATTCCGGTTCATCAGAAATGTCGCCTTTTTCACTGAAAGGAAGGAAACTGTCGGAATAGAGCATATCAGGGTGATAATTATCTATAATTTCCTTCATAACCTTAAGCCAGTATTCTCTAAACTTGGGGTTTGGTGTAAGCCAGGTCCACTTATCTTCCTCGCCTTCCTTGGCTACATGCTCATAATTATCATGATAAAAATCTCTGTATTCAGGGTCATTTCCGTCGTAGGGTACTCCCTTATAAGGGCCATAGGTATCGTGGCCTTTATTGGATCTCCACCAGCCAAAAGAAGCTCCCAAATGCTCTGTAATACCAAAAGGAAGGTCGTACTTTTTGGCCGCCTGCTGCCAGAGTCCTACGATATCCTTATGAGGACCCATTTCTACTGAATTGAAGCGGTTTAACTTTGTTGCGTAGTTAAAGAAATGATCATGATGAGAAGCCTGAGCCACGAAAAATCTTGCGCCGGCCTTATAATATTTCTCCATAAGTGCATCAGGATCAAAGTTTTCGGCCTTCCATAGTTTTACAATATCTTTGTAGCCAAACTTCGAAGGATGTCCGTATGTACGAACATGGTGATTGTACTGTTCAGACCCCTGAATATACATATTTCTTGCGTACCAGTCCCCAACCATCGGTACGCACTGAGGTCCCCAGTGACTCCAGATACCAAACTTGGCATCCTTGTACCACTCAGGGCACTCATAGGTTGTAAGTGATTTAAAATCCGGTGTAAACATTCTTTTTCCTCCCAAATATCATTCGTATTTTTTGTTGTTAACCCTAAAGCATATTTTTAATATCTTCCATTTTCTTCATTGGTCCAAATCCATAGAACCTTTGGGCGTTAAGCCCTAAAAATGCTTTCTTTTCTTCTTCGGTAAGTTTATTAGTTTCCTCGACAAATCGAAGGGACATGATATAGGTGATGTCTGTCATTGTCCTTGGATAGTCGCTTCCCCACATAAGCTTATCTACAGAGCAGATATCGATTGCTTCTTTAATGGCATCGATTGCCGAATCATAAGGGTAAAACTCCTTATGAAAAAGCCAGGTAAGTCCGCCGCTTTCAATGTAGACATTTTTATTGCAGGCAAGCTTTATCTGCTCTTGCCAGCCTTTGGTTGTTACCATGCCAAAGTGGCCTATTGATATTTTTAGATCAGGACATTTATCGATAAGATACTTCATATCTTCAACCTGACTGTCACCATCAAATAGCTCTATTGCGAGGATCTTCCCTTCAGCTTCCACCTTTTTAAATACCGGCAAAAGCCTTTTTAAATCCTTGTCTTTAAACTTGGCGGCGCATATCTTAAGACCGTCAAAGCCATCAAGAAGATAGTCATCATTTTCTTCATACAAAGAAAAAATCTTTATCCTGTCGGGATACTTTCTTTGGCACTCAAGAAGGTATTTATCCTGATTTCCATCTATATATTCCTGTGTAATGACAGCTGCATTGACACCTGCATAATCCATGTTTGCAATGAGTCTTTCAACGGTGTTTTTATTGTCTTCCATGTAAGGAGGCATCATCTGGCGAATCTCACCTCCAAAGTCGACCTTACCGTTTCCAATCGAATATACAGGCCTATCATTTACTATTCCATGCTCTACTTCCCACAGGTGAACATGCGAATCTATTGCCATGTATTTTCCCATTTTATTCCTCCTCGAAGGATATCAAAACCTTGCAAAGACTTCCGTCGTTATCAACAAGCGCCTTAAATGCTTCATCGGCACGGGATACCGGATAGATATCGCTTACCATATCAAGGACGTTTACTTCACCCTTGGAAATAAGATCAATTACTGCCTCAAAATCTACAGGGAAGGAATTTCTGCTTCCAAAGACATTGAGTTCCTTCTTAAGAAGTATTGAGTGAAGGAAAGTCGTCTCCTTCTTTCCATTTCCAATTAAAATGATGTTTCCTGCAAATGCTGCACAGTCGATGCAGGCCATAAAGGTCACTGACTGGCCACATGCTTCAACACACACGTCAAAGCCATCGCCGTTTGTTATTCTCATAGCAGCTTCTTTAATGTCTTCCTTCTTGGAATTAATGACGCCATCTGCGCCAAAGTGAAGAGCCTTTTCAAGTCTTCCATCCAAAATATCAGCAACATAAACCTCAGCCCCCTGGGCCTTAGCAGCTATTAAGGCAAATAAACCGATAGGACCGGCGCCAACAACAAGAACTCGGTCCCCTGCTGATATGCATGCGCGGTGAAGTGCATGGTAGCTAATGGTAAAAGGTTCAACCAAGGCAAGTTCTTTGGCCGAAAGGCCCTTTCCATCATAGATTCTTTCAACAGGCATTGAGATGTACTCTCTGAAAGCACCGTCACGCTGTACACCCATTGTCTGATTGTCAGTACAGCAGTTTACAAAACCGCGTCTGCAGGAATAGCAGGTCTTGCAGTTAAAATAAGGGTTGCAGGTTACGATATCTCCGGGTTTAAGTCCCTTATCATTTTCAGGGATTGTTACAATCTGGGCGCTAAACTCGTGTCCGGGAATTCGAGGGTATGTTGTAAAGGGCTGATTTCCCGTGTAGCTTGCAACATCAGCGCCACAGATACCCCCATACAAAATCTTTAAAAGAGCCTCGCCTTCTTTGGCTACAGGTTCTTTGGTATCAATAACTTCAATTTCAAATGGTTTACTAATATGAACTGTTTTCATCTTTCACTCATAATTCATGCCCTAAAGCATGAACTTTTCCTCCTTACTTTCCTGGCCACTACATGTCTATATACTGCTTATTCCAGATAACCGCAGTCTTCATAGGGGCGTTTTTGCTGTAAATTTTATTCTTATATGCATCAATCGGATCTTTAATAAACTCATCCTTATCAATTAGTTCAACAATTTCATCGTAGTTGCTTTCAGCCAAAAGCTTAATCGCTTCCTCCATGTGGTCCTGTCTGAAGTTGATAGATGCGATAATAAGATGATTTTCAAAACCAAAAGGCATTGTATCGAATGTAATCTTCGGTCCTAAAGAAAAACTGTTATAAAGCCCGTTACAGCCAAGAACCTTATGTTCAAAGGCTATTCTGTGCTCAACGTTGCTTCCACTTACTCCGATAAATGTTGTTGCCCTGCCGCCAAGCTTTTCTACGATAGCTTTGGCAAGTTCTTCCTCGCTATCGAAGGTGTTCTGAAGATACTTAGCCTTAGTATTTTTTAAGGCAAAAGAAACCTTATTGGACTCTTTGGGGCTTCTTGCAACAAATAAAACATTAGCGTCTTTATGATTTCTCATAATAAGATCGCCAATAAACATTCCTGTGGTTCCAAGTCCGAAAATGACTGTATTATTAAAGATTTCGTCCTTGGCAATCAGTCTTGCCTGCTCTTCAGAGCATTTATACTTTTTCATTGTGCGTCTGAAGTTATGAGCACTTCCCATGTCTTCCATTCTCTCTAACTGGAAAAGCATGCAGGCAAAGGGATCAGGAAATACCATCTTTTTGGCAAAAGAAAGATCCAGCTTTCCATCCTTTACATATCCATCCGGGATAGGCAAAAGCATATCCGGATTAAAGTACTGCTTATCAGAAAATAACCCGTCTGCCTGATCGCAGCCATATTCAAAGTATGATTCGTCTTCTGTATATCTTGTTGGATCGTAGCTGTTGCCACCTCTTATCAGTACAATTGCAAATCTGTTCTGTGAAGGAACCCAGACAATACCTTCATGACCATTTATTAATCTGTTTTTTCCGGGCGGAAACTTAGCTGTAAGCTTACCCTGGCTTCCCATGTTCATAAGCTCATTGTCAGTGCCGCAAAAGCCGACCATGACCGGCTCACAAAGGATGCCTTCCTTAACTTCTTCGCCCTTAAGGCGCTGCCTTTTTATGTTGTCGATTTCGACATCTCCGTATACCAAAGGCTTTTCACTGTCATTTTGAAAATACGTAGCTTTTACTATCATTTCTAACCCTCCTAAGTGGAATAAAACACAAACTTTATAAGTCTACATTAAGTCGTTTTTTCTGCACAAACAAGACTTAGCAATGACGTATGGCATATTTTTATGTCGCATTTTCGCATTTTTCTTGATATTTTTCTTTTGCCCGTTTATATTTTAAGATAGTCCACCACCAGGCCATATCAAGAAGGCTTGAATGGGTACTTTACTGCCCCCTAAATGTGGTTTGAGACATCGTTTTTACAAGCGAAACGGAGATAATATGAAATACAGAGATTTGAAAATATCTTTTGAGATTGATGGTGCAAGTTTTTCTACGATTAGTATAGGAAAAGACTGGTTATATGGTCCCATCCCAAGACACAGCCACAGTAAAAATTCCTATGAAATGCACTATATTTCACAGGGCCAGGGAACTTTGATTGCTGATGGGGAAAAGTATGAACTGACTCCCGGACTTTTTTATATGACAGGCCCAGGGATTGATCATGAACAGATTTCAAATCCTGATGACCCCATGGAAGAATATGGAATATACCTTCAGATTGATGTTGAAAGAAAACTCCCCTCTGATAGTCCCGTGAAGCTTTTCTTAAGTAAGCCCTTCTGGATTGGTCCTATAGGCGAGGACTGTTCAAGACTAATGGATACCATTCTTCTTGAAATTGAGGAAAAACCATTTGGTTATGAGCAGATGCTTCCTGCACTTTTAAAGCAGTTAACACTTTTAATCATAAGAAAATACAAAAAGAAAGCTCCTCTAAAGGTAAAAGCAGTTACCCAGACCATAAGTCCCGAGGATTTAATGTACCTTACCATTGAAGAAGCCTTTTTATATAACTATAAAGATATCAGTCTACAGATGCTTTCACAGACCATAAATACTGGCCTTAGACAGACTGAGCGAATACTAAAGAATCACTACGGCAAGACCTTCCTTGAAATGAAAACCCACGCCAGAATGTCTGCCGCGGGATTACTTCTTTTAGAAACGCCTGACAGTATTGCAGAGATTTCTGAAAAGCTTGGTTACTCTTCCTCAGAGCACTTTACTAACGCCTTTAAAAAATTTTACGGTCAGTCACCACGTGAGTACCGAAAGAATAGTTAACTCTCCTCGCCAATATGGCGGGGATTTTTCTTTATATCTATTTTACATACGTAATTTAGCCCCTAAACGGGCATTAGAAAAGGACACCCTTTCGGATGCCCCTTTCCAATAGTATATCTGAAGAATTAGTTAAGAGATCAGTCTTTAGAAATCATCTTTCCACCACGTTTTGAAACAACGTCGAAGATAACTGCTGCAAGGAGTACGAGACCCTTTACAACCTTCTGCATGTTCTGGTCAACACCCATAAGTGACATACCTAAGTTGATAACACCCATGAGAACCGCACCAACGATAACGCCGGGAACTGTACCGGTTCCACCGTAAGCAGAAGCACCACCGATGAAACATGAACCAATTGCATCCATTTCATAGTTCTGGCCGTATGTAGGCTGAGCTGATGTAAGACGAGCAATTGTAACCATAGCTGCTAAAGCTGCTAAAAATCCCATGTTTGTGTAAGCAAGGAAGTAAACCTTGTTTGTGTTGATACCTGAAAGCTTTGTAGCCTTTTCATTACCACCTACTGCGTAGAAGTAACGACCTGTTGTTGTATTTGATGTAATGTAACCATATACAAGTACTACTAAAAGAACCCAGATAAGAACTGTAGGGATACCTTTATGACGTGAAAGCTGAACTGTGAATGCACAGATAACTGCACTTATAAGTACTGTCTTAATCCAGAAAGCAGCTGCGCCTTCAACAGCGTAATTCTTCTTGATCTTTGTACGTCTTGATGTAAGCTGCATTGCAATGAATACGATAATTGATACCGCACCAACGATTAAGCAAACTACGTTGAAGCCTTCAACTTTTACAAATATCTGAGGGTCAGGGATGAAGCAGTCAGCACCACCACCGAACAATTTAACGAATGATGTGCAGTCTTTAATTGAAACAGTAAGACCGTTTAACATTACGTTACTTAAACCTCTGAATGCAAGCATTCCGGCAAGTGTTACGATGAAAGGAGGGATACGAACGTATGCGATCCAGAATGCCTGGAAAGCACCGATTGCTGTACCTACAATAATCATAACGAGGATTGCGACAAACATGTTAACCTTGAGATTAGCCATAAGTACCGCACCAACTGCACCAACGAAACAAACTACCGAACCTACTGAAAGGTCGATGTTACCACCGGTTAAGATACAAAGTAACATACCGGTTGCAAGAATAAATACATATGCGTTCTGTGAAATCAAACTTGATACGTTCATGGGAAGAAGGATTGATCCTCCTGTCTCAATAGCAAAGAAGATATATACTAAAACCAGAACGATAATCATTGTGTATTTCTTAATGAAATCAAGATTTTTGCCCTTTTTCATGTTTTTCCTCCTAGCTGGTCTTGATAATCTGTGACATGATTACTTCCTGAGTAGCCTCTGAAGCATCAAGCTCACCGACCATCTTACCTTCATTCATTACATAGATTCTGTCACACATTCCGAGTATTTCGGGCATTTCCGAAGAAATCATGATGACAGATTTTCCTTCAGCCACAAGCTGATTCATGATGCAGTAAATTTCATACTTAGCACCAACGTCAATACCTCTGGTAGGCTCGTCAAGAATCAGGACGTCAGGCTTTGCAAACATCCACTTAGCAAGAAGAACTTTCTGCATGTTACCACCACTTAAGTTACCAACATTCTGCTCGATGGTAGGACATTTAATCTTAAGTTTTTCACGGTATTCAGTTCCAACCCTGTACTCTTCGTCCTTATTAATAACACCTTTTTTACTAATCTCATCAAGGTTAGCAAGTGAGGTGTTGACTTTAATTGAATTAGAAAGGATAAGTCCGTTTCCTTTACGGTCTTCAGTTACGTAAGCAAGCTTATGATCGATTGCTGATGCAACTGTTTCCAGGTTAACTTCTTCTCCGTCGATAAATATCTGTCCGGAAATGTTGTCACCGTAGCTTTTACCGAATACGCTCATTGCAAGTTCTGTTCTACCAGCACCCATGAGTCCGGCAATACCAACGATTTCACCCTTCTTAACATTGATTGAAACGTTATCAACAACTTTTCTTTCGCTGTAAAGCGGATGATAAACTGTCCAATCCTTAATTTCCATTTTAACATCGCCGATGTTCTTTTCTCTTTTAGGGAAACGATCGGCAATTTCTCTACCAACCATGCCCTTGATAATTCTTGCTTCTGAAAAATCATCAACTTTCTTATCAAGAGTCTCGATGGTACTACCATCTCGAATAACTGTAATCTTATCTGCAACATAAGAAATTTCGTTGAGCTTATGCGAGATGATGATTGATGTCATTCCTTCTTTCTTGAACTTAAGAAGTAACTCTAAGAGTGCCTTGGAGTCATCTTCATTCAAAGAGGCTGTAGGCTCATCAAGAATAAGAAGTTTGGCGTTCTTGGCAAGTGCTTTGGCAATTTCAACCAGCTGCTGCTTACCAACACCTATATCTTTAATCAGAACCTGCGGTGTTTCTTTCAATCCAACGATATCAAGATACTTGGCTGCAAGTTCATTCGTTTCATTCCAATTTATTTTAAATTTGCTTCCGCGTTCATTGCCCAGAAACATATTTTCACCAATGGTCATGTAAGGAATAAGAGCTAACTCCTGATGTATGATTACAATTCCCTTGGCTTCGCTGTCCTTAATTGTATTAAACTTACAAACTTCTCCGTCGTAAATGATATCTCCTTCATATGATCCATAAGGATAAATACCACTTAAAACGTTCATTAAAGTAGATTTCCCAGCACCATTTTCTCCAACAAGAGCGTGAATTTCGCCTTCTTCTACCTTCAAATTGACATTGTCAAGTGCCTTAACGCCGGGGAATGTTTTGGTTATGCTTTTCATTTCCAATAATATCTTAGCCAATTGTATTCCTCCTGTCTTGTTCACATATTCCTTAAAAGTAGGCGGGGCCGAAGCTCCCGCCTACACATTTTTTAAAGTTATTTAATTACTGAAGGTCTGCTTCTTTGTAGTAACCAGAATCGATAAGTAATTCCTTGTAGTTGTTTACATCTGCGAATACGGGCTCGCAAAGGTATGAAGGAATGATACCTGTTCCGTTATCATATGTTTTTGTATCGTTTACAGGAGCGTCTGTTCCCTTAAGGATAGCGTCTACCATTTCAACTGTCTTAACAGCAAGTGTACGTGTATCCTTGAAGATTGACATTGACTGCTTACCAGCGATCATGTTCTTAACGTTTGCAACGTCACAGTCCTGACCTGTGATAAGAGGCCATGCACCTGTGTAGTTAGCTTCAAGTGAGTTTGTAACACCCATAGCTGTTGAGTCGTTAGAAGCAAGAACTGCATCAAGCTGTGTACCATCAGCGTAGTTAGCTGAGATAATAGCATCGAATCTGTTCTGAGCGTTTTCTGTTGACCAGTTAGCTGTTGCTACTGTAGCGAAGTCGATCTGACCTGACTTAACAACGAGTTTGCCGTTGTCGATGTAGGGCTGAAGAACGTCCATTGCGCCGCCGTAGAAGAATCTTGCATTGTTGTCACCAGGGTCACCTGTGATGATTTCAATGTTGAAAGGACCTTCTGCTGTATCAAGTGCAAGTGAATTTTTGATGTATTCGCCCTGCTTTGTACCTACCATGTAGTTATCAAATGTAGCGTAGTATGAAACTGCGTCTGAGTTCATGATCAAACGGTCATATGCGATAACCTTGATACCTTTTTCTTTAGCCTGTTCAAGAACTGTTCCAAGTGAATCACCATCGATAGAAGCGATTACAAGAACCTTGCATCCTGAGTTAATCATGTTTTCAATCTGTGATACCTGTGTAGCGATATCATTTGAAGCGTACTGAAGGTCTACTTTGTATCCCTTAGCTTCAAGTTCTTTCTGCATGTTAGAACCATCCTGATTCCATCTCTGCAAATCCTTTGTAGGCATTGCTACACCTACTTTGTTGTCGCTGCCAGCTGCCTTGCCGCATCCTGCGAATAAAGATGCTACCATAGTAGCTGCGAGTGCGAGAGCTAAAAATTTCTTTTTCATAATTTTTCCTCCGTACAAAAATATGTAGTTTTTTGTTACAAGAAGATACTAACACAAGTTAAGTGGAATTAATTTTTATGCATCTTAAAGATTTTGCCGTAAATTTACTCAAAAAATTAGCTGCCTTGGAAATTCTTGTTTTCCAAAACAGCTAATCGCAATAATTTACCCATATCCAAGATATAGTTGTTATTTAATTTGTAGGTACAGTATTTAGATATATATCTTCTCTAAGGTGAAAACCGGTTCCTATGATTTCATCAATCATGTTATCAGCGGTTACGGCTCTTGGGTTAAGTCCTATGTATGGAATATCATATTTACCGTCATTTATCGTTGTGGCATCATTACCATCAAGTTTTCCGTTTATTGCAAGGGCTATAGCACACTCTGCAGCCTTCTTGGCCAGTCTTTCCACCGGTTTATATACCGTCATGGTCTGTGTTCCTTCAACAATCTTCTGGCAGGATTCAAGATCGGCATCCTGGCCCACTACAAGAACATTTCCTGCAAGTCTTTTCTCAGAAAGCGCATTTATTACCTGAACAGCAAGATTATCGTTACCGCACATAATGGCATCAATATTCTTTAAGATGTCCTCGTGCTCGTATATATATTCGCTTGCAAGCTCAGCTCTCCAGCCATCGCAGTGCATAGTATCTACTATAGTAATGCCGTTGGCCTCGCAGACATCGGTAAAGCCTTTTTCAACTAAAGGAACGTTGTTGTCTGTAGGAGAACCGCCAAGTATAAGCGCATTTCCTCCGGCCGCTCCCGCGTCAACAATAGCCTGACCCATCAAGGTTCCAACCTTTTCGTTGTCGAAGGTTATATACAAATCAACATCTGAATTTGTTATGAGTCTGTCGTATGCGATAACCTTAATTCCCGCAGCCTTGGCCTTGGAAACAACATCCTCTAAAGGCTTTGCATCAATACAGATAATAACGATTACATCCATATCCTTTTTAATAAAGTAATCAATCTGCTCAATCTGCTTATCAATATCACCGTTAGCATTCTGAACGTTTACCTGCGCCCCAAGTTCTTTGGCCGTAGACACAAAAACATCCCTGTCTCTTTGCCATCTTTCAATAACGAAGGAGTCAAAGCTCATTCCAATCTGAATTTTGTCTTCAACTGCGGTCTTTCCGGGCTTAATGTCCTTTTCAACACTTGAACAAGCAGTCAGAAGAACGAAAGAAAAAATAAGTAAAATACTCCAAACCTTTTTCAAAGTCCATTCCCTCTCTTTGAAGTTTTATTTCCCCTCACGATATTCTGTAGGTGTGACACCGACCTTCTTTTTAAATGACTTACTTAAGTAGTTAGGGTCTGAATATCCACACATAGTACAGATTTCCTTCATTGAATACTGGGTTGAACTGAGAAGTTCTTTGGCCTTTTCAATTCTAAGCTCAGTCAGGTAGTCAATAAAGTTTTGTCCCGTAGCTTCTTTAAAGATACGGCTGAAATAGTATGAACTGATATTTACATTATAGGAAACATCGTCAAGTGTGATGTTTTTAGTGTAGTTTTCTGCAATATATTTCTTGGCAGTTTCAATCACATCGTTGGAGCTGTCAGCATTTTTATTGGAAATAGCATTGCAGGAAAAAGAAATTTTGTTGGAAAACCAGTTCCATAAGTCGTCCATGTTATCAATCGCCATAATAGTAGGAAGATAATCATGTCTTACGCCAAAGCTGTAGACCATACCACCGCTTGAATAGGCGATTCTTTCGGCCCAAAGGGCAAACTCAAGGATCTTTAACCTCGCGTTCATCATATCCTGAGTTCTTATCCAGTCAAAATAGTCCTTGGCCGCTGATACCGCAGCTTCGGTACGACCCTTTTCAACTTCGTCAAAAAGTCTCTTTTCTAAGGCTACAGGATAGTCAACCTCGTATTCACAGCCGATAGGAAGGTCATCTGCATGAGCTACCGTATTGGTTGTAAGTAAAAGCGCATTTATCGCTTCTCTATAGGAATTATCCATCTTGGAAAGCTCATTTACCTTGCCAAGACCGATTCTGTAGGAATTTCCTGTCTGAAGAGAAAGCTTTTCAGCAAGTTCTCTGGCAGATCTTATTAAGTCTTCACGGGTAGAAAGTTCTATTTCCGTAGATTTAGTGGGCACTAAGACCGCAATCTTGTTACCCATAACGTTTCCGACAATAGCTCCCTCAAAAGAACTTTTAACATACTCTCTTATGCGCGTGTAGTCCTTCTGTAGTTTAACGCTTGAACCAAGGGCATTGGTCATATGATTTCCGTCCTTGGAATCACCGCTTACCAAGACAAGCATATAGGCGTACTTTTCGCTGATTTCAAGCATCGTAAGATAGTTATCAATATCCTCTTCAAAATACTCATGAAAAAGAATGTTATAGATAAGCCCGTTTTCAAGAATGGGTACAACGATTTCCATTTTCTCGCGAACAATAAGATCCTTGGAGCGGCGTTCTTTTTCCACAACTACCTTCTCCATTGCGCTTTTAAGAGCAGCAATCATCTTGTTCTTTTCCATGGGCTTGGTAAGGTACTCGATTGCTCCAAGCTTTATGGCTTCCTGGGCATAATCGAATTTGTCATAAGCAGACATAACGATAAAAATGACATTGTCGTTGGTCTTTCTGATTTCACGCATGGCATCGATACCGTTGATTCCGGGCATCTGAATATCCATAACTGCTATATCAGGTCTGAAGCTTTCAGCAAGCTCGATTACGTTTCGGCCGGTTTTGGCATATTCAACTATGCAATCGTCGCCGAATTCCTTGTCTATTATGAATTTCAAAGAGTCAATAACGATACCCTCGTCATCGGCTAACATTATCTTAAACATTTATTCCTCCCTGATATCCTCATTAATATCGAGATATATTGTAAATCTTGAGCCCTTGCCTTCTTCGCTTTCAATGCTCATCACATCGTCGCTGTTTTCAAAAAGCTTAAGTCGGGCCATAACATTGTCCATTCCGATTCCGTTGAACTCTTTGGAGGTTCTTTCAGTACCTTTTCCTTTTCTCAATCGTTCAACAGTTTCCTCGTTCATTCCGGCGCCGTTATCCTCGATACTGATGCAGGCGATATCTCCACCCTGAGTAAAGACCTTAACCGTAATAACGCCTTCGCCCATCATCTCACGAATCCCATGATTTACGCAGTTTTCAACGATAGGCTGCAAAATCATACTGGGCATTTCAACCTTAAGAAGTGATTCATCAACTTCCTTAACATAGTTGATATCGCCCGAAAAACGTACATTTAAAATATAGATGTACTTATCGATAAGGGCAATCTCTTCTCCTATTGTAACTATCTGGTCACCCTTCTTAACGTTATATCTGAAAAATTCTGCCATAACCTGAACATATTCATAGGTTCTGTCAGCCCCCTCTAACATTGCAAGCTGCGCCCCTGCATTAAGGGTATTAAAAAGAAAGTGAGGGTTAATCTGAGCCTGAAGGTACTTAAGCTGTGCATCCTTAAGATGGGCCTCCATCATAAGTTCCTTGGCTTCGTGTTCTTTTTCAATTTCAGCGCTTTCACGCATTTTTTCAATGTACTCCTGGATGCTTATAACCATCTGGTTAAAGGCCGTGGATACGACACCTATTTCATCCATCGCCCTTACTTTGATGGGTTCAATTTCAAAATTACCCTTTGATACCTCATCAGCCAGTCCTTTAAGCTCCTTTAAAGGCCTTATGATTGATGCGGTAAGCCTTAAGATAAGGAGGGCATTTATCAAAATAACGATTACCATTACAAAGTTGGCTGCAGTTTCAAAGGTTCTAAAGGCGTTAATAACTCTTCTGTAGTTTTGGGAGTTTTCCTTAAACTGCTCATTATTTAAAGTATCAATCATATTTTTAATGTAGCCGTAAAGTTTTGTTGTTTCTTCGTATCTTGCACGATACTTTTCAACATTTCGACCACGCTTGGCTTCAATCGTCTGGTCAGCCTTATCAAGGTAAAGCTGTGACATGTTCTTTATAAGACGCTGCGTTCTTTTGATAGTATTACTTGAAATATCATCCGAAAGTTCGTCTGCAAGCTGCGAAAAGTCCTGCTCATATATATAGAAGGTTTCAAGTGAGTCGCTTGTCTTGGTATTTAGGTATTCTTCCATATTTATCTGAACTTCATCAAGCATTGCCGAAAGTTCGTTTAACTGCATGTTTACCTGGTAAACTCCATCGATTCGAGATGACATACCATTTATACCTATGAGCAAAACAAGGTTTACCGCAAGAACCAGAAGATTGGCCATGAGGGTAATGGCTGTCATTTTAAGCTGTATGGGAAGGTTGCGAAACTTATTCTTCATCGGTCGCACCTTCTTTCAAATGGGCTGATACATTACTCTTTTTAATAATAGAAACATCAGCAGTGAAATACTGACTGGTATTGCCCATTTCATGATATTCATTTAAAGCATCAATCGAAAACTGCCCAAGCTGTGCAGTATCAACTGAAATTGTTGAGTAAATAACGTTTCTTTCAATCCCCTTTAGAATTGCCTCTGAATCATAGTAACCCAGGATTGAAATCTTACCTACTTCGTTGTAGTCGACAACTGCCTGGTAAACGCTTGTAGTATCAATTTCATTTAAGCAGACAACTACATCAGGAAGGTCGTCTTTCTTTTGAAGAAGACCACGTACTGACTCTTCTACCGAAAACCTGTTGGTTGCATCTACTGAATATAAAGAAAGGCTTATGGGAGAATGTGAATAGGGGTGCTTTCTGCTATCTTCTTCCACGGCTTCCTGGATTGCGGCATATAAAACGTTCTGGCTTGAATCTCTTGAGTTGGAATCGACTAAAACCGAAACCTTTATGGTCCTGTACTGGGAATTTCCCGCTTCGCTAAGTTCAGATATTAAATTTCCGTATTCCTTACCAAGATTATAATTTCCAATTCCTACAAAGCTTATTCTTGCTGAATTTGCGTTGTCCGAAAATACCGTTACGACGGGGATTTTCTTTTTCATTGCTGAATTTATCAGCTGGGTCATCTCATCAGATTCATCAGCCGAAAGAATGATTCCGTCGACTTTGGATGCTATGGCAATCTCCATAAGCTGGTACTTGGTATAGTTTTCAGAAAAGCGGTCGGAAAGCATTTCCACATAGATATTCTGATCCAATCCTGCGTTGAAGGCAGACTCATAAACTGACTGCCAGAGTGAGGCTTTAGGATCATCTGCTATCATTACATAGTATTTATCATATTCTTTGGATATTTCCTGTTGGCCGAGAGATTTACTGTAGGAGACGAAAATGAACATAAGAACGCCAGAGACACAGATTAGTGCCGCAAGAGTGACCCATATCCCAAGTAAATTCCTTTTTTTCATTTTTTCTTTCACTTACTATCCTCAACTTCTTAATAAGTATGGCGTACTATTTTTTTACAAAACCCAACAACTTTTTGTGCAAAATGTTCGAAAGCGAATGAATCAAAAGTTGTTATTTGGTATAATTAACGCATATTTCACTGACTAATATAACAGAAAAACTTTTGAAGGGAAAGAATAATAAATGGCTGAAAAGTATATTTTAAAGGATGTCTACAAGGACATTTTTAAAGTAGGTGTCGCCTGCGAGCGAATCACCGAGAAATTCACCTGTCACGAAATAGGAAATCCTGACAAGGAAAGTCTTATGGCAAGACAGTTTTCCAGTATGACCTTTGCTAACGAATTAAAGCCTATGTACAATATGGGTTTTAAATCCCCTGAGGCTACTGAAGAAAACCTTCCTTTTGTCATTAATGAAAACGCCCTAAAGATGCTTAACTGGGCAAGAGACAACAAGATGCCTGTAAGAGGTCACGTTCTTTTGTGGCATTCACAGTGTCCTAAAGAGATCTTTTGTAAAAACTACGAGGCAGTAACATTTCCTACAGACCCCAAAGAACTTGAAGAAAAGCCCTTTTTAAAGTACTTTGAAAAGCTCAATCCCGTATGCTATGTAGATCGCGATACTTTGCTTAAAAGACTTAGAAGCTACATTTTTTCATTAATGGAATTTATGTATAAAGAAGGTTTTGCAAATACTATCTACGCCTGGGATGTTGTAAATGAAGCTATTGAACTTGATGATCGTACTGAAACGGGTCTTAGAAACACCTACTGGTATCAGATTATCGGTGATGACCTTATTTACTGGGCATTCAGATATGCATACGATGCAGTTAATGAGATGTCAGCTAAGTATAGTCTTCCCAGGCCGCTTCTTTTCTATAATGACTACAATGAATTCCAACCCAAAAAACAGGCAGCAATCATCGCCGCTCTTGAAAGAGAAGGCCACGGTCACGGAAGTGTTATTTCAGAAGGTCTTATAGACGGTATCGGTCTTCAGGGACATTTAAGCGACAATAATGATATTGAAGAATATAAAACCGCTGTTTTAAAGTACGGTAAGCTCGTTAAAGAACTTCACGTAACTGAACTTGACGTTAAATGCACCTGTTCTAATGCCAATGCATTTTATTATCAGGCTGTTTTTTACAAGAAGTTCTTTGAGATGCTCCTTGAATGTAAAAAAGAAGGTGCAAACATCACTAGTGTAACCTTCTGGGGACTTACAGATGACAACTCCTGGATTCAGGGAGCCAATCCCCTTTTGTTTGATAAGGATTTGATGCCAAAGCCTTCTTTTGACGCAGTAGTATTTGCAGCTGTCGGTGGCGATTTAGGTGAGCCTCTTACTATCACCTACGACCTTTCAGACAGATACGTATCATTCGAGCCTCTTTCAGACGGAAGCGCACCTTCGCTTGACGCATTAAGCCTTAAGTTTAAGGTTGACCACGGCGCTGAAATTACTGATAAGAAGGTTCATAGCGGTAAATATGCGCTTTCAAGCGGAATGCGTTTTGGAGCATGGACCGGGGTCAGAGTTGATGTTTCGGACTTCCTTGGACAGAGTATTCGCTTCAAAGCCTTTGTTTCAAGCCCTGCTGATGCGGTTAATCTTCGTTTCAACAGTGAGTTTGGAACGGTTGTTGCATCCACTAAGACCGGCTCTGATGACTGGGCTTTACTCGAAGGCTGCTTTAAGATTCCCGGAAATGAGCATTCAATGTATCTTTTCTTCTCAACCGATGAACCTGTTGCCAATAAGTTCAGTCCTGTATACATAGACGATATCAGCATTGAACTTGTAGGTCTTGAAGAAGGTTTTGAAGAAGAAAACTACATCTTCGCAATACGAGGAATGGGACACCTTCCTTTCATAAGTGTTACTGATAAGGAAGCCCGCAGCGTTGGCGGACATTCTTTACATGTAACAAGACATGAAAAGGATGCTACCGTTAAGTTTAACGTATCCTCTTACATTGGACACAGTATTAAGGCTAAGGCTTATGTTAAAACAACTGATTCTTTAATAAGAATCGGACTTGATGGTACTGAACCATTAAAATTAAACGAAGTAAAATCTACCGGCGACTGGACTGAGATTACTGCAGAGGTTTCTTTATCATCAGATCTTAAGTCTGCAGAACTCTATATCGAAACAGACGGTGCTTCTGATTTCTTTGTTGATGATGTATTTGTAACCTTGGCATGATTTTTCTGTTGGGGGACAGAATGACAATTATGCTTAAAATAATGAGAAGGTAAATCTTATGGAGGAAACACTATGAAACCAATAGACACACTAGCTGATGGCACTTGCTTTAACTTCTGGGAGCAGGATACTTTCTACAAAAAGGAGCTTTTTGTAGACTGCAATGCTTCTAATGCAAGCGATTCTAACGATGGAAGCAAGGACGCCCCATTTAAAACCATTCAGGCTGCGGCAGATGTTGCCACACCCGGTACAAGAGTCTGGATTTATCCCGGCGAATACCACGAATGCGTTCGCCCGAGAATGGGTGGAAGTGGCCCTGATGCCATGATTTGCTATGAGGCAGTATCTAAAGGGCACGTAATAATCAAAGCTTCCGAAGAAGTAACAGACTTTACGCCTTCTGTAGGCTGGCAGCTTACAGGCTTTATGAGCACCGAAGCTCCCAAAGGCTTATCTGTATGGTGCCACGAATTATCACCTGAAATGTTTAAAGGCTACAATCCTTTCTGTGCCATAAACTTACTTCATGACCGTCTTTTCATTGAGTATGATAAGACTGACATGACCACATTTTTAAACAGACGAGGAATGGTCTTCTGCGACGGCAAGCCCCTCAAGCAGGTTCCTCTTTCAAACAATCTTTCCGATGAAGAAGGAACTTACTGGGTTGAAGCCAATGGCATGAAGGTTCACTTCAGACTTGATAACGATGATGATCCTAAAAATCATAAGATTGAGATCTCAGTTCGTGAACAGTGCTTCGCGCCCGAAGTTCCTTTCCTTTCTTACATAAAGGTTAAAGGCCTTGTATGTGCACACGCCACAATGGGTGCACCTGTTCCTCAAAGGGGTGCCATTTCAGCCTTCAGAGGCCACCACTGGGTTATTGAAGACTGTACTGTTGACTGGGCAAACGCCGTAGGTATTGATGTAGGAGATGAATGCTGGCATCATACCAAGGATAACGAAGGACCCACCGGTTTTAGTGTAATCAGAAGATGTAAGATTCTCGATGCCGGTGTATGCGGTATCGCAGGACTTTTTGCGCAGGAATTATTAGTTGAAGATAACCTCATTGAAGGCACAGGCTGGCAGAAAATGGAATTATCCTGGGAAGCTGCCGGAATGAAGCTTCACAATTCAATAAATGGTCTTTTCAGACGTAACGTCTTTAGAAGAACCTACAGAGCCGACCATGTATGGCTTGATTGCGGTAACATCAATAACCGCCTTACACAGAACCTCTTTTTGGATGGAATTGAACAAAGAGAAGCCCTCTTTATTGAGTGCACAAGAGACGGAATAAACCTTATTGATAACAACATTTTCTGGAATGTTGAGGGTCGATTTGATCCCCAAAAGATTCCCGTTGAACCCGGTTCAACAGGCTGGTACAAGATGGGCGAACACGATATTGTAAACGGCTATGCTATATATGGTGAAGGTACTGACAGAATGCATATCGCCAATAACCTTATTGGAAAGTGCCGTTCAGCCGGATACTTCGCTAAGCCCGTATCCTTTAGAATGACACCTACTGAGCGAGGTGGCACTGCAAGAGACAACAAGTTTATCGACAATATCTTCTATGGCTGTGGCGAAGCAGCTATAAAGATGGTTACTAAAGATAATGAATCAGAAGGAAACCTCTTCGTTAAGGAAAGTGGTGGATTTTTAAGAATCCTCTTCCCTCAGCCCGAAGAATGCTTAGACCTTCATTCATGGCAGGAGTTTTACGGTTTTGACAAGTTTTCACAGCTTGCATGGTTTGATATAGATATTGATACTAAAAATCTTACCCTTACCATGAAACCTGCTTTAAATAAGCCCTTCTATTTTGCTCCAAATCCCGAGCAGAAACTTATGAAATACGATGTTTCTAAGATTACTCCTGTTCCCTATAAAGAGCATGTAACTCAGGACTTTTACGGAAGTGAGCATGGACACAAAGACCGTATCCCCGGCCCCTTCTCAGAGCTTAAGTTTGATTTTACCTACAATATCGATCCCAGAGTTCACTAGTCTTTAAAAAGTAAATTAAAAGGGTGAATCCCCTGTCAACACAACGTTGATGTGGGATTCACCCTTTTTATTATGCCAGTCAAAAGCTATAAAAGATTCATTCTCTTAAGCCAGATTTCACAAAGTTTAGGCCACATAGCCACGTCTTCAAAGTAGGGATGAGTGTAGATGACAGGCTCTGCGTTCTCATCTTTAATGCCTTCAACATTTCCAAAGAACTGAATCATGAGTTCATCCTTTCTTTGGGCTGAAACATTGATTCCTTTACCAAGACGTACTGCCTCAACTGCCTTATCAACCTGTTCAAAGGTGTAGGGGCCTCCAAATATTCCCGAACGTGTTTCCGCATTATTAAGTGAAAGACCATGTCCTCCATGAGGAAATGCATAGTACGCGTATGGAATATTTTTCTCTTTTAAGGCTGAAGCAAACATCATTGAGTTTTCTACAGGAACTGCGTCATCTTCAACCGTCTGCCAGATAAAGCAGGGTGGTGTGTTTTCTGATACCTGCTTTTCACATGAAAAGTATTCAAGTTCTTCCTTCGCAGGCTCATATCCTAAAAGTGCCTGCATGGAATAGATATGAGTTTTGGGACCTGATGTGATAACAGGATAGCAAAGAATTGTTCCATCGGGTCTATTGGAATACTGATTATATAAAGGATCAATGTCCTTAACGTCATCGAAGTGGGTAGTGATGCTGGCACAAAGATGACCACCTGCTGAAGAACCGCAGATTGAAAGCTTCGTAGGATCAATATGGAATCTTTCAGCATTGGCTCTTATATATCTTATAGCACGTGAAATATCATTCAACGGCTGCATCTTAAGCGGCACTGACATTGTAATATCCGTTGTGTAGGTGAGAACAAAGACGTTCATACCTGCATCATAAGCAACCTTGGCCATTGGTTCACCTTCGACATTACATACCATGCAGTATCCGCCGCCGGGAACTATCATCATGCATGCTCTGACTTTGTCATCGTCATGTAAATATGAATAAACATTGGGAGTAAAGCCATAAGCTGCTTCATAATTATATTCGCCATCTTTCCAGATGTTTTCCTGTAAGTTAATCATCTTAAACCTCCGCTTTCTTTCTAACCATTTCTGCAGGGCAAACATGGTTAGTAAATGGTCCATACTGGCAGGCCTTGCACTGGAAACATTTTGTATAGTTTCCGCCAGTTATCGCTGCGTTAGGAAAATCAGGGTCTGCAAGTATAGCCCTTGCAAGGTCAACTGTATCTACATATTCATTTTCAATGAAGTACTTGGCACGCTCGGGTGTTAAGATACCTCCGACATTGGATACCGGCACTCTTCCCTTGAAATGGTCCTTAAATCTGCATCCGAGGCTTGGGAATTTATCGATCTGAGGGTCCTTAAAATCATCTATCTCGTCAAAAGAAGTCATTCCGGCAGATACCTGAAGATAATCACAGCCCGCGTTTACATATTCTTCGGCAACCTCTATTGCATCTTCTACTGTTTTATCAAAGCCTGTGGTTCTAACTGAAATAAGAAAATCAGGTCCACAAAGGTCTCGGATACTACTAATAATTTCACTGGCAAATCTTGCGCGGTTTTTGGCATTTCCACCATATTCGTCCGTTCTAAAATTGTTGGTAGGTGATACGAACTGATTAATAAGATAGCCATGGCAACCATGAAGCTGTATTCCGTCGTAACCGGCCTTTTGAGCTCTTACTGCCGCGTCAACATAAGCTTTCTGGTATTCATGCACTTCATCAAGTGTAAGAGCATGCGTTGTATATTTCCCGGCATAGCTATCAATTTCAATCTCTGAAGGTCCTACATGCGGTCCGCAGTCACCGTTACATACATAGCCTGCGTGATTGAGCTGAATTATCACTACCGCATTGGCATCATGACAAGCCTTTGTAATTCTTTTATGACCTTCTATCTGTTCATCCGACCAAAGGCCCATATGGTTCTTTCCAAAGCGTCCACCCGGTAAAACAGCTGTAGCTTCAACGCATATCAATCCAGCTCCGCCTAGTGCTCTTTCTTTGTAATGCTCAACTAGTTTATCTGTAACCAAACCCGAATCATCTGTAAAATCAAACTTTACTGTCGGTGCAAATGTTATTCTGTTTTTAACTGTAAAATTTCCTATCTTGATTGGTGTATCTAATGTAACCATATATCCTCCATTATGCTTGTGAATTTCATATAGTTTTTCAACCCATAGATTGAGCATACCCGTTTGAGCATTTGCGGTCAATAGATTAGAAAACTAAGTTGTATGGGTGAAGATGTTGTGATAATATTTCTTTTGAAAGCAATATTTCTATATATATTCAACAAATAATCTATTTATCTTTATTCTTTTATTCTTTGCTTTCAATTCCTAAATTTTAAATATGACAGGGAATATCTGTCTCCAAGGAGGTAATTTGAGAAAAACAAAATTTAATGACGGTTTCATCCCCATTACTGACGATTTTATGTTCTGCACGGTAATGGAAGACAGGGACAGGTGCAAAGAATTTCTGCAACGTGTCCTAAAGATTGAGATCTCCGAGATCGAGGTTGTCACCTCACAAAAAAGTATCCGAAGAAGAATCAAATCGCGAGGAGTACGCCTTGACATCTACGTCAAGGATACGGACGGAAATTCCTACGATATCGAGATGCAGACAGCTTATGAACCATTTCTAGCAAAAAGAACGCGGTATTATCATTCGGAGATGGATGGGTATTTACTTAGGAAGGGGGTGGACTTCGAAAAACTCGGAAAAAATATAGTTATCTTTATCTGCACGTTCGACCCTTTTGGTCTGGGTGAGAGTATTTATACTTTTGAATCTTGTTGTGTAAATCACGCTGAACTTAGGCTCGGCGACGGAGTTTCGTCAGTATTTCTTAACATTAATGGCGATAATGAGTGTATTGATAATAATCTTACTAATGTGCTAGAATACTTACGTACAGGCAAGACCACTGATGATTTTACCAGAGGCTTGCACCAGGAAGTAATGAAATACAATAACGACAGAGATTGGAGGGACAACCAAGTGACACTAGAAATGAAATATCGAATGAAATATCGAATGGGCTTTGATGATGGTGCAAAGCAAGGCCAGGAACAAGCACGTCGCGATATTATCACAAAGCTTCTTTTAAAAGGTTTCTCCACTGCAGAGATCTCCGAGATAGTTGAATGTGACGAAGAAGAAGTCAAGAAGCTCTCTTCAACCAAATAAGTAAATTAAACATATTAACAAATAAGTACCGATTCAAATGTGATGCGCTGCATCAGTTTGTACCGGTACTTTTATTTACAGATATTTTTTAATCACTTCTGTGACTCTATCTCCAACAATCTTAAAGCCTTCTTCCGTAAGATGAATATGATCAGGTCCGATTAAGGAAGGATCATTTTTCACGATAGGAAACAGATCGTTCACTTCAATATTGTGGCGCTTAGCTACAGCCTTAAAAATCTCGTTATAAGCCTCAATATCCGATGAATCCGGATTATCAGTAGGCATCGTAGTTGCCATAATAAGTTTGGCTTCAGGAAAGAGTTTACCGCACACGGTAACCATTCTTTCTAATGCTGATTCATATTCCTCGGGTAGTGAAAAAGGTCGGCCAAGATTATAGTCGTCACCCAAATCCCACAAACCGCTATTCCAGTGAATAATATCAGGCTTAGGAAGGGAAGGAATCCAGAAACGAAGCGAGTTTAATGTATATCCTGCCCATCTTCCATTTTCCTCGGGTCCACTTACTCCGGCTATACCTTCTAAATTTTTACGAACAATCGGTTCATAACCCATTCTTAATGAGTCACCTAACAATAATATTTCTTTCATTTATATCTCCAATTTATAAGTCAATTAATCAAGTGCTTCTTTCTTGGGTACTGAAACCTTTTCATCAAAGCATTCAAACATTTCGTCAACCTGTGCAGCATCCTGCTTTTGGGTAAATAAGCTTACGACAGGAACAATGATAAGCCCACCAACCATCGCAACTACACCGGAATTTATTGATGACTTGAAAATATATCCAAGTACAGGTCCCCAGGAAGCTACATTTACGCCTGCAAGTGAAACGATAAGCTGTAAAACTGCGATTGAGCAGCCCCATACGAAACATACAGCAGTTGAAGCCTTAGTAACCTTTTTGGAGTAAAGACCATACAAAAACGGTGCTAAAAATGCGCCGGCCAAAGCGCCCCATGAAACACCCATCATCTGAGCAATGAAAGTTACGCTTGGATTGGCATCCTTAAAGATTGCAATAACAGCAGATACGATAATGAAGAATACGATGAATATTCTCATAACAAAAACCTGCTTTTTTTCAGTCATTTCTTTCTTCATTGAAGGCTTTATAACATCAAGCGTAAAGGTTGAACTTGAAGTTAAAACCAAAGATGAAAGAGTTGACATTGAAGCCGAAAGAACGAGCACAATAACAACTGCGATAATCACTGCAGGAAGTGTAGAAAGCATTGCAGGTACTATAGTATCAAATAAAGGCTTTCCGTTTACCGGATTATACTTAATCTTGTCGGCATATAATCTTCCGAAGCCGCCTAAGAAGTAGCAACCGCCGGCTACGATAATAGCAAACACTGTTGAAATAATTGTACCCTTGTGGATATCCTTTTCACTTTTAATAGCATAGAATTTACCAACCATCTGTGGAAGGCCCCAGGTACCAAGTGATGTAAGAATAACAACGAATAATAAAGCCAAGGGATCGGGTCCTAAGAAGGATGAAAATGCACCGCCGGCCCAGCCGTCAGCTTCAACAGCTGAAAGCTTCTGCATTGCGGCTACAAGACCACCATTGTCGCTTAAAACTGCACCGATTACAGCAACAATTCCGACCAGCATGATAATACCCTGAATGAAATCGTTTATAGCCGTTGCCATATATCCGCCAAAAATAACATAGATTCCGGTTAAGACAGCCATAATAGCGATAACAACCCAGTAAGGCATATCAAAAACAAGGCCAAACAAGCTTGAAAGTCCGTTATAAAGTGATGCTGTGTATGGAATCAAAAAGATAAAGACGATAATAGAAGCCGCAACCTTTAAGGGTGTAGACTTAAATCTTTTACCAAAGAAATCAGGCATAGTCTTGGCATCAAGCTTTTGTGTCATGATTCTCGTTCTTCTGCCAAGAATGTTCCAGGCAAGAAGGGAACCGATAAAGGCATTTCCAAGCCCTGCCCATGTAGATGAAACCCCGTATAACCAGCCAAACTGTCCGGCATAACCTACAAAGATTACAGCCGAAAAATAAGATGTACCGAATGCAAAAGCAGTAAGCCACGGACCAACAGAACGTCCCCCAAGAACAAATCCGTTTACGTCAGTTGCATTCTTTCTTGTGTAAACCCCTACCCCGATCATGATTGTGAAAAACACAACCAGTAAAATCGAGCACAAAACAATAGTATTCATTACCTTCTCCTTATGAATTGTTTTAGTTTTAGCGCTTTTAAGTGCTAAAGTAATTAAACCATTATAAGGGGGAGTTTGTCAATGTTATAGCGCGCGCATTGACATACTCCCCGGTAATATCTTAAACACTATTAAACGTCAGCATTTAGTAACATAATCGGTAAGTGACGTTCCTCACAAAGGTGCATGTAAAGCCCCTTGTTTCCATAGTAACCTCGTATATTTGTAAAATCCAACTCGTTAAAACGACCTTCATCCCATCTGGCATTTTCAATAGCCTTGAATCTGTCGACAAGACCTTTAAATCTATCGTAGTGCTCAGGACAGGCAAGTTTTACGTTATCAAGTAAAGTTTCTTCAGCCTTCCAGATAAAACTCATATCATGAGAATTCTTCTCAAAATCGTCTAAAACGCGCGAAATCTTATCCATCATTTTCGTAGGTCCAAGGAAAAACTCCGAAAAGTTTATGTAGAAAAGAAGCTCCTTGAGACCATTATGCGCATCAGAAGTTCCGTCATCGCACTGATTAAACGTGCAATCAGTTTCTTCCATCACAACAATCTTCTCATCCCAGATATCATGGGTAATAGTTCCACACTTATCATCCAATAGACCTATGAAAAAGTCCTTCCAGGCCTGCGATTTTACCACCACCTCATCGCCACGCATTACACCGGATGAGATGACAAACTGCGAGCAGTTTGAGCACATCTTTTCATCCGTTAATGAAGGTGCGTCAAAAGAAAGATTATAGGCTACAATCAGCTTTTCAGTCTTGGCCTTGAGGTTTTTGGAATAAAAGAAAGGATAAAGCGTAACAGCACTATGAAACTCATCAAAAGGATTCATGGTGACTATTACGTCGGCATGCAGGGACGCCAGATCAACCTCGTTATAATTTGTAAGCGTAATGTCTTTAGGAAACTCATCGAATTCGAAATGTTCTTCAATGTTGGTTCCGTCGAAATTTTTGTAAAAATATGGAACCGGCATAACCTTTACATTCCACAAAGGATCATTTATGTAACGATTATACATTCCACGAATATATGAAAAATCTGAAGCCTTATATGGTATAAAAACTATGGTCTTTTTCAAAAAGTTATTTTGAATACTGTTAAAGACATAGTTAATAAGCTGGTTTAAAGAATCTATATCAGTGTCTGTAATAGAAAGATTCACCCCTCCTAAAAGTTTGGAGTGAATAGCGTAAATCGCCTCGCAGTAGCTTTCTAAAAGTTTAACTTCATCGCTGCCTTCACCATTACAAAATTCAATCAGACTTCCGGCTGAGATGGCCATGTTCTGGCAAGCCTGCAAGATTTCTGCAGCCTCTTCTATCTTGCCGGTCTCGTACATGCCCATAAAATATGTGTGAGCCTTAAGCATAAGACTTAAATACTCAAGACATTTATCTTTATTACTCTTTTCGCGGTCAGTATCCTCACTAAGGATAGCTTCATCATAATAATACCTATAGGGAAGCTTACCTTTATAGTGCTTTTCAAGAATCGTTTCCTGGGATCCATAGCAGGGATACTCATGCATACCGCCTTGTTTGTAAATCTTTTCCCAACCACGATAATCAGTTTGAAGTTTACTTGTATATCCAAGAGGAACGTTAACAAAGCCGTCCTCAAATGGCATTATGGCCTCCTTTTCAAAAAATTTAATATTATACTTTTGAAAGTTATAACGTGTCCAAAAGAACATGGAACCGACATGAGTTGCACCTTCTTTGGGCGCCTCTTTATAAATCTTAGTTATTGCCCTTATAAAAGCAGCTTCAATGGGAATCGACTTATCAAGTTCAACGCCTGCAATCTTTCGTGCAGTGGAATATGCTTCATGTGCACTTATGGATTTATCAGATTTAACACGTTCAGCGTAGTCGAATAAGTCCTTGGCGCGTTTCTTTCTTTCTTCTTCCCTGTCATTATCAGGATAAAGATAATCAAGGGGGAATATATCAATTCCGCTTACAAAAGGATAACCGTTGTTTTCAGCCAGGAAATCACTCGAAAAGGAGATTTCTCCACAGTTAACAACTCTGGTTACAAAGTTTGTGTGCCTGAAATCAGTAAAAGAATCTAAAATCAAATATGTAGACGGAAGCTCAGATGCCGCCACCTCGATGAATTTATCATAATCATCTCTTAACATACAGATATCAAGATCATCATCCCAAGGAATGAAACCACCATGGCGAATGCAGCCAAGAAGAGTTCCGTAGTCCGCAAACCACTTAAGGCCATGTCTATCGCAAATTTCGCGCACCTTATCTAAAACGTCCATCTGCATAGCCCATGAACGCTTTCCCATACTCGGTATGTAGAAGTTGTCTCTCACTTCATCTTCGTAATATGAATAATCGTGTGCCAAATTATTATTTCTCCCACGTCGTCATTACTTTAATGTATGGCTGACTTTTGTCCCTCATTATCTCAAGACCTTTTGCTAACTCAGATTTATCAAGCCTGTGACTAATAAGTCTTTCAGGGTGGATGGCCCCTTCTTCAAGCCTTTTTAAAACATAGTGCCAGGAATCATTCAAAGAATCCGGGTCTTCTTCTCCTAAGAAGGAAGAATTCCAGGTTCCAAAGATTTTAAGCTGATGCCTTAATATGTTCCAGTAATCATCTCTTGCTAAAGAAACATCACCATAGGGATTTCCAACAGTTACAATGCTTGCGCCCATCGAAGTAACATTAATGGCATCTTTTAATATCTCGCTTTTACCAACACATTCAAAGAAGACATCCACGCCTTCTCCATCAGTTGCTTTATTAATCATTTCTATCGGATCACGGTCACTTACATTAATAAAGTTTTCACGAGAAATCCCTACAAGAGTCGCATAATCCCTTTGGTAATCATGATTTCCAACAAGAATAAGTCTTTCAACCCCTGCATCCTTTAAAAACATAGTAAGTAGTAACCCAATCGTTCCGGCCCCCCATACAAGGACTCTATCGGATTCTTTAATGTCAGCCTTTCTCATAGCATGAACCGAAACAGCCATTGGTTCAAGCATAGCAGCCGCCTCAAATGACACATTTTCAGGAAGTTTTATAAGATTCCACTTAGGAACCGAAACATAGTCCGCAAATCCACCATCGCATCTTGAACCGAGGTAACTATAGGACTTACACATCTCGTACATTTTCTTTTGGCACGATGAACATTTCATACAGGGAATCAGCGGAAAAACACCAACCTTTGCGCCTAAAAGATCGTTATCACAAGGATCCGAGACAGCCTCAACCCTTCCTGAAAACTCATGGCCGGGAATTAGGGGCATTTTGTGGGCGCCGTTTTGGTAAATTCTTGGAATATCCGAACCACAAATCCCGCAAGCAGCAACCTTAACTAAAACCTCTCCCTTAGAAGGAACAGGCTTACTGACATCACCATATGAAATATCCTTAACAGAATTCAAAGTCCAGGCTTTCACAAATTAACCCCTTTTACTTACGATATCTGCAAAGCGCTCAAAATCCGCCTTTGTAGTAATCTTAAAATTCATTTCATTGCCGGGAACCATGCAGATATCCATCCCCGCCATAATCGCAGGCTCGGTCGAGCCATTTATCTTATTTAGATCCATGAAAATGCTTTCATTGGCATCTAAGTACTTGTCAAAAGAAAAGAATTCGGGCGCCTGACCGGCGTAGATTTTGCTTCTGTCTAAAAGCCCCGAAACCTCCAAACCACTTTCACTATAATAAAGAGTATCCTTCATAGGAAGCACAGGAAGTACTCCATCATGGCCACAGCAGGCTTCAACATAAGTTTTAATGTCAGCCACCGTTAGCATAGGTCTTGCAGCATCATGAATCATAACGATTGTATCTTCATCTGCAATGTCCTCAAGCGTTTTAAGCCCGTTATAAATCGATAACTGACGGTTGTTGCCGGGATTAGCAAAGCCTTCAAACTTATTACTATCACCGATAACTTTCTTTAGCTCGTCCTGCCAGGAAGGATCCGAAACAATAATGTAAGCTTCTATATCCTCGCTTGCCTCAAGCGTTTCAATGCAGTAGCTAATGACCATCTTATCGCCAGCCATCATGTACTGCTTCGGAAGGTCAAAGCCCGCTCTCTCTCCGGTTCCACCGGAAAGTAAAATTCCTATTGCCATTTATATTCCTCTTTCAAAAGAAAATTCCCTTTATGTGCCTTACTAAATCTTCAGTTCGCGAACATTCTTTAAGATATCTGCGTAAGATTCTTTCTTTCCAAACAATATGGTAGTACCAAGGACAAAACCATCTACACCAAGAGGTGCAAACTCCAAAATCTTATCGGCTGAACATGCGCCGTCCCAGTAGAGTTTAAATCCAAGTTCCTCTTTTAAGCTGATAAGCTTCTTGACCTTACTTCCGACATAAGGAAGATACATCTGACCCGCGCTACCGGGATTTACAGACATTACAAGAACCTTATCAACAATCTGAAGCATTTCCATTACCGTTTCAACACTTGTGCCGGGATTGATTGCAATTCCGGGAACCATACCCGCATCTATGATCTTCTGAAGTGTTGTCGATGGATGATACTCAGCTTCAGGATGAATGTATACGGTATCGCCCTTACGAAGATTCTCAAGAAAAAGTTTTATGTTGGTATTGGGGTGCTCAATCATAAGATGCACATCCAAGGGCTTCTTGGTCGCATGAGCGATATACTTCATGTCATTTAGCGACATAGCATAGTTAGGTACATATCGACCATCCATGATATCGATATGGAAAGAATCGATTCCACCCTTCTCAAGATTTTCTATTTCCCTGGCCAAGTGACCATAGTTTGCGCACATCATTGAGGCGTTTAGTTCAAATTTCATATTTTCCCCTGCTTTTAACTTACGTTTGTATTATATCTTGTTAGTAATTACTTCTTAAAAACCACATCGAACTTCTTAATCTATTGAAGAATCATGTTATCTCAGTTTTTTATCCGATATATTTTAATATTGTCCTGTTCTAATCAAATATCCAAGCCATAAATGCCGCTAATGTTAAAGTATCTCCCACTTTATATTCTCATTAGCTAGAATATTGTAATCAAACTGATCAATATAATATATATCAATAGCTTTCCATTTTGTATCACAGTAATTATAATCTGGATATAATGCTATTTTCTTCGCCTTTGCTTCTCTTATGACATCACAAAGACCACTACGTATTCCGACAAACAATCCCGCCTGCTCTACCACAGCCCTAATCTCAGATATAGATGGTGAAATAGCCTCTGTATTTTTTAGGGGTTGTTCATCTCCAACAACATTTGTGTAACATTTATATCCTATAGATTTGTAATAGTTAACTGCATCGTTCCATACATTTTCTGACAATGTTGTAATTGATTTTGCATAAGGAGAAAAGATTACTGCCTTCCCCTTAGGAATCTTCTCTATTTCTTTGTACACCTTATTGTTTATGCGTGGTATCATTGGTTTTGCATCCACAGATAATCCATAAACACCACAGCGATAAATCATATCCAGCGGAATCATCTTAAAATATAATGCCTTATGAAGATAAACAACGTAAGGCCTATCATGATGTGCAATAAAAAATCTATCATCCCGCATGCAGATTGCAGCTTGAACCATTGAATCCAAATTTTCCTGATTGTACACCTCAACCTGAAAGTTTCCAAATAAAAGAACCACTTCCTTCAATGCCTTTGAAGGAACACAAAACACCGGATTAACTATGCCTTTCAATTTAGCAAACGCGTACCAATACGACATTGCTATATAAACATCACCTAGCGCGTTAAATGGGAAGAACACTTTAAAAGCGTTTTGATATTTGCTTTCTAATTCCTTGATTAGTCTTTCACCACTTTGTTCTCTCCCTATCATCCGATTTAATGTCTCATCAGAGAGCGAATAATCAGAATAAGTATTGTAATTAACTATTTTCTCAATTCTCCCCTTGTATCCTAATCCTCGGAGTTGCTTCGCCATAGTCTCATAAAATCTGGATACAACTAGTACTACAGAGTTTTTCTCGTCACTTTTTGGAACAAGTTTTAGTATATCATCTGGGTAATAGACCTTAGCACCTTTGTAGTTTCTTAACTGCTTATCCTCACTATTATCAAGAATCCCTTTAATTTCTATATTTTTCTCAGCAAGCAAGTCTATAAGTTCCATCGATGCCTTACAATATCCAAATACAAAAAGATTATTTGCATTCAACTGGATTTCATCATTAAGTTTCTCGACATTAGCAGACATTTCAGAATACAGTTTCTTTTCCATACTTATAAACCATGAACAATCATTTCTATCAATTGCTTTTCAGTAATAATTCCAGTCAAATAGTAATTCACTAAAGACGCATATCCGGAGGAATTAGTCAGTAGTCGAATGTTGTTATCATACTCATAGCAGTTATACAAACGTACAGCAGTATCATAGATTGGACTATCAGACTCAATAATGATAAAATCATCTTTTGCGTGCTGGCTTTCCAAATGTTCAGAAAGCCTTTCCTTAAATGATGGGAAAAAAACATTGCTATCTATAAGCAGTATTCTTTTCCCGTCAGAAATGAACTTTCTTAATGTATCCAACTTTTCCCGCCTAATATTAACTACCATATTATCAGTATAATATTTTGCGGCTTCGTTCCCCCCACCGAAAATCGCAAGTTTTCTCTCCATCATCTTTTCACCTACTTCGCCGATAAACAACTTTCATCACAAGAAGTTTATCAATTCCATTATACATTTTCCCCAACCCACAGCTTTATATTTATCGTAATACGATTCATCTTTAAAACCATAACCTGACGTTAATCCGAAGAAAGGAATCCCGGCCGTTTCCGCCCCAATAGCATCGTATTCACTATCACCCACTAAAATAACTTGACCAGAACCTTTTATATTCATTGCGGCGATGCACATTTTAACTATGTCCGATTTTTTACGTTGATTAAAATTATCTCCGCCATGAATAACATCGCAATAATCTGAAATCCCAAAATGATCCAACAATCGGATTGCATAATCCTCTCTCTTATATGTCGCAACACCAATTTTGTATCCTTCTGCTCTTAATATGCCCAATAGTTGGATAACACCAGGATATAATTCTGCCAAAAATAGGCTTTTATGCATATAAGTACTTCTAAATATATCAGCAGCATGCTGTGCCTCGTCGGTTGAAAAACCATACTCTCTTACAAATGAATCTTGCATCGGAGGTCCTACAAAGCGTTGCAGAGTTTCTTCATTAGGAATCTCCATACCCAATTCTTTGTGTGTCAAAGCAACTGCGTCTTTTACACCTTCTCTAGTATCAAGTAATGTTCCGTCTAAATCAAATAGAATTCCTTCATATTTAAGTTTTGCCATTTCACATATCCTCGTCTCCATCAAATATGTCGAACACGCCTTCATAATGGCTATGTGTGACTAGTCTAATTTTACCACCACACATATGCGATTCTTCTCTTAATTCTGTTAACATTTCTCTTAATTCCTTATCCAACAAAATCAGGTTATCCGGTAAAACATCATTTACAAATGTTTCCGAAAAATAGTTTTCACTTTTATTTCTCGAAAAACCATCCATTCCCGCAATATATATATCTTTACATTTATTCTGCAGCAAAAATCTAATTAGAAGAACAGCTGACGAGTCATAATTAACCCATCCCTTTTTCGCTATCGTTTGAAAATCAACAATTAGTTCTTCTTCTCCACTCTCCCTCTTTATGTTCGAGCTAACAATACATTTTGCTGTAGCATTCTTGTATGTCTCGGTGTAGTAGTCATATCGTTTGCAACTCCCAAAAAAGACAGCATCTTCATTAAAATTATCCATTTTACCATTTATAGCTATGACAAATGGCTTCTTTTTTTCAATAAATGATTCTATTTTGTCTCTTTCTTTTACCAATGTTTTTCCCGGTGCAAGCAATAAAATTGATCTATTCGATATGCCCTGCATATAAAATCTGGCTTCTGAATCGTCAACACGCTCTCCAAAATAGTTCATGTACAACTCATCTAACAGTTCATAATCATATTTTTTCCTTTGAATGCCATCCAGACTTTCAATAATACTACGTAAATCGTTCAATTTAATATTATGCTTTTTTAACAAGTAATTCACGTTAAACACATGTGTAGAATGCAGTCCGGAAATAACATAAGGCATGCTATATCCCCACGAACAAAGTTTTGATAACGAAGGCATATCATCATCAATAATATCCAAAAGTACATTCAAATCGTAGTTTGTTTGATATCGTGAATTCAAAAAAGATGCTATTAGTTCGGTATTCGCATTTCCCGCGCCCCTACCGCATCCAAGAAGAGAGGCATCTATAATAACATCTCTTTTATGAAACAATTCACTAACCAAGGCTTGAGCATTAGCATTGGCCATCAAAAGGTTATTGTGTCCATGAAATCCTAATTTAATGCTCCTATCAAGATTATAATCCACTAAATGTGCAATTCTCCTCACATCATCAGTATACATTGCACCAAAAGTATCAACAATCGAATACGCATATGGCTTTATAGTATTTATCCAACCGATAAATTCCAATATTTCCTGGTCTGAATAATCAGCAGTGTCTACATGCTGAATGAATACTTTATAACCTCGCTTGATTATTTCTTCTGCGTATGAAATAACATCTTTTTGTTCGCCTTTTTTGAAACAGATTCTAATCCCATCTATACTATTGCCTGGATTATCTGAAAGATACTTCAAGTCGTAACGCCCATAATCCACTAGTGCAACATACGATACATTACTCTTTTTGGAACCTATAAACGAACTGATTTCTTCCACAGTGTTAAAGATTGTGCTTCCACTTATGTGCGACGCGTTTTTCAAGTATCCGCATTCAATAATATCAACATCCGCCTTAGACAGCCCTGATAATAATCTGCCACTTGTATGTTCACCCATACACATATTTTCAATTGGAGCCTCTCTCAAAGTACAATCCAGCAAACTAATCATATACTACTTTCCTTTATTCATTAACTCTAAATGCTTTTGCAATTCCCCTGCGTCTAATTTCACACGTATAACTTCACGTATGCGGTCTAAATCCATCTGGGTATCAACAGACAAAGAGTCTATATCCTTAACTTCGATACATTTCAGTTCTTTTCTGTAGTCTGTAAATCGTAAAGTAGCTATTCCCTCAATTCTTTCAAACTTACCTGGTGCATGTGTTGCATAGAAATCAAGCATTTTCTTGGTATACCCTATAATACCTATGTGTTTATAGTAATCGAATTCTATACTTCTATATGGATAAGGAATAGGCGTTCTCGACATATAACAAGTGTTGTAATTATCGTCAAAAACTACTTTTATATTGGATGGATCCATTACTTCAACCGGATTAGTCATTTTAGTAATCAGATTTGCACCACATTCTATGCTTGGGTCAATTGTTCTTGGAATAATAGCTTTTATATAGTCTTGCGATAAAAGAGGTTCATCCCCATTAATTTGGATATAATAATCCGCCTCAATAGTTTGCGAAACTTCTTGCAAACGATTAGCGGCCTCTCTATGATCAGACCGAGTCATGACTGTTTCAATTCCATACTCGTTACAAGCATCAACAATTCTTTGGTCATCAGTTGCTACAATCAATTTATCCAGTCCCTCAGCACCCTCTATGCTATGATACACCCACCAAATCATAGGCCTTCCACATATATCCTTTAACGCCTTTCCCGGCAATCTTGATGATCCATATCTCGAAGCTATCACTCCTAATACTTTCATAGTTCCTTCATCCTTTCATTTTTGTCTAATATCTTTTTATTTTGTTATTTTTTCTTTCTTCAAATCATCTATCATCTGCAATAGAAAATCTATATATTCATTCTTTCTTGTATCCTGAATTCGACTATCGTATGTTTTATTTATTTCTCCATTCTCACATTGATTAATAAACTGCTGTATATTGTTATTTAGCAAGTCTCTATATTTTACATAATCATCACTGTTTAACGGAGGCTGTTTAAAGTCATATTCTACTGTATGATTAGCGAAGTTATCGTCATAACATACGTGAAGCATCGAATAGTAACTGCTCATTCGATCTTCCATGTCAGATACGCCCCTCCCATCTCTGGGCAACACTAGTAGGACGGGTGTTTTTTGCGAAAGGCAAGGTAATGCGCAATGTAATCTTGACGTAACTACGCAATGGGCGTTAGCATATAAATCAATATATTCTTTCACCAGTTCAAATCTCTCTATCTGGTTCATCGAAAAATATTTTTCTTTTTCTGTCTCGTTCCACCGTAAAACATCGTGCGAAAACCTTTTTATTTCTATGTTTTCCCCTCTGGTTTTATCTTTAACGTACTGGACCACTTCATCATTAACGTCAACACAACATATATACTTATTCTTTGTACAATCATTTTTAAAACTTGGTAATGTTAACGAAATGCATCCCGAAAAGTAAGAATTCACCCCCATTGCACTTAATCGCTCTACATTACTTGTACTTCTTACACCAATGGGCTGAAATTGTCTCAAATATCTTACCATTGCTTCATTTTTCAGATAGTCCCACATTGTTGGCTTGAAATATGACCCAATAAAAAACGGTAATATCGATTCTGGAAGTAGGAAGTGTATTTCATTGTTCCATGATTCTACAAATGCGCTTATAATTGTGGCTACTATCTCGTCTTGATCTGTCTGAAATTTGTAAACCGACTGATTATCAATCAAGTAATCAATGTGCGGATAAAACAAACTCTGCGCAAACGCCCATATGTCATCCCCTATATTATGTGTTTCTTTAAAGTAGTATAATCCATATTTCATTAGTCTTCTCCCTCAAACACATATCTTCTTAGTTCTGCAAAATAAGCAATTTTTTTTATATAATTCTGTAAACTGTTCTGTCGAGTCTCATTTACTATATCTGCAGGTTCTGACTGAAACAACATGTTTAAATCATCAAGGGGTAATTCCAAAGTTTTTGATATTACTTCATTAGAAATCATATCAATAACCATTAATGTTCCTTCATGATTTGATGACAAAAAAATACTATTATTCGCACAATGAACACTCCAAAAATCAGCTCCATATTCTCTGTTTTTCCTTGATAGAGCGTTATATTCTTTATGAAGTTTTACTAGTTCAGTCCACTTGCACTGAACCATATTGTAATAAAAAATAGCTTTCCCATTAATTGGTATAACATAAACATTGTCACCATAAACCACCAAAAAATTAATATTCGAATCAAAATCACTTGGAAGTTTAATAGTATCTTTCCCAACCATTAATGTTTTATTTTTGCACGCACAAATTAGTCCTCGTTTTGATTCTGCTACAGCAATTAATGATGCGCCATTTATATATGGCATCAACTCATAGTCTTCACTATCAATGGAGAACTTCATCATATCTCCCGTTTGATAACACGGAGCATATATATGCCGATCTAATAGGATTGAATTGTAAAAAAGGAATTTATTTCGATTCAATGATTCAAGCCAACTTGAACTACAAACTTCAATGTATTCAAGTTGTCTTGTTTCTAAGTCCAATTTTACAATTGATGGATACCTTCCCGGTATCAGATAAGCATGTTTATCTACAATATACATCTTATCAAACAAGTTATAGGTTCCTAACCCCACCATACATTTGTAGTCTACTTCTATTTTTTCTATATTTTTAGTTTCAATATCATACAACAATAACCATGGTGTGGATTTAGGCGCGATAATAATAGTATTTAAATATCTTTTTACACAACCATATGCAGCAAAGCCATTCCCCCAAGCCAATGGAAGAACAGTTTCTATATGATACACATCCGAGGTAATATTGCCATGAATAAGTACAGGCAACGTGTTGTGAACAAACCACACGTCTACACCATCAACCAAAATATCAAAGAACGAAAACGGTAACTTCTTCATCATATTTTCTAACCAGCTGTATGGCCCGTGCTACTCCATATTTGTTCAATTTCTTTCATATGTTTTGCAGCCATATTGTGACAATTATCAGTAAGTTCTTCACATATTTCAAACCTTCTATATGCCTCTTCGTACTCTTTCAGCATATAATAAGCATATCCCATAAAATATTCACCAGAGACCTGCTTGCTTGTTTGATCTACCCAAAATTGAGCATAGGGTTTCTCCCGAGACGCTTTCAAAAAGTCTTTAAAAAAGGAAATAGCTTTATCATATTTCTTTTCATCACACATGACTCTTCCCATAAAGTAGTAAAACTGACTTTGGCATTCTATGTCTTTTTCCTCTATTTGCTTCAGTTCATCATATTTATGGTTTTCGAATAATGCCTGTACTACAGAAGACTGATTAATAGCGTCATCCCATAGCGCTTCTTTGTTCTTTATCCAAAGTTCATTTTTGTAATAATCAACTAATCGGATAGTCTCGTTTATTGTATACGGAGAAATCAACCCCCTGTCTTCCAATTCATCTATCATTTTCATGAATGGCTTTTTGGCTACATCTGCAGACACATAATCTATATATCTGCTTCTGTACCTGAGTTTGTTCTTATATCTTTTTGTTATTATTCGTTCCCAATTCAGTTCGGGATCGACTTCAAGTTTAACATTTACATTCTCGAAAATATGGTTCTTAATTGAAGGGAATAGACCTTTCCGCAAATACTCGTCCCACACATATTCCATTGCGCTTACCCCTCGTCTTGCGGCATCCCCTTTATATTTCACCACACGATTAATACTTTCATCGGTAGCACAAAAGCCATTAGGCATATGATTCATCACCTGTGAATAGTGACACATACACCCGCTATCAGCCAACACACTTCTCTGCTTTTTCCATATAGTTTCATATCTTTGATCGAAAGTTTCTTCGCTGGGTAGCCCGTCGATTATTATCAGCTTTTTGTTTCGCAAAATGACATCAATATAAGCTGTAGTATATAAACAAAGTACTAAATCGCTGGCATCAATTAATTGGTTCATATCCAAATGTTCTTGGAGCATTATAAGATTTTCTGGTATATTTCCATTCGCCTCACGCTCAATCACATTATATATGTGGTCATCGTTTCTATGAGTTACATTTTTATCTCCTACGAGAAAACGAGGCTTTATAACCAATCTATAATCTGTATATGTTCTCGCAATATTCAACAGAATATTTGCAATGATTACCCTTCCTTCGATTCCGAATGGGTAATGACCACTATCGATGAACAAAAATTGCTTATGGCTCGACTTTTTGTCTGTCACCATCTCTGTAAACTTCGGATTTCCTATCGCCATAGTAGCGCATTCTTCTGAGTACTCCAGCATTCTGTTGTCGCATTGCGTAAACATAAAATCACCGCAATCGGCAATTAAATTGCCACAAAACAGAAAATTATAGCAAAAAATATACTTCTTTATGTTGCGTACTCTGTCAATAACATCTATAGCAGAAAAAATGAAATCAAATTCATTTATATGATCATCTGTCAATTCAGATAACTGATGAACTTCAATGAGATCTTCAAACATCTTTATATTATGTTCATCAGTAAATCTCCCGTATGCTTCTACCCGATGCCCACGTGCAATCATCTCACGAACAATCTGAGCTATTGAATAATTAGTTGCATCTAAATGAGTTAACACCAAAACGTTCATATTAATTAATCCTCTTCCTTATTTCCTCTGCAACATAATAGTACCATCGATAATTATGGTAAAACGGTCTCGTTCCAAAACTGTGTCTGCAGTACGTATAGTTCAATTTCTCCGGGATTTCTATTACCTGAATATCCTTCAACTCTTCTAGCAAAAACTGTTCTTTTTCCGCTATCATCTCATTTGTACTATCGATGATATCAATTTCGTTAAATGTGCATTCCTGCTTAAAGAAACCATATCCCCTTGACATCCTATTTTTAATCAAAATAATCTTTTTTTCGTCGAACATAGTTCGTAGACATTCTGCAAATTTATGAACAGATTCTTTCCATTCTTCGGGTCCACTCTCTATTTCCTCATAATGGACACAATTTCTATAAGAATATTCGTCAAAAAACTCATTCTCCGTTATAACACGATTATTGAAAACAATTGTTTTCATTCTCTCGTCTAAAAGATCCAAAATCAAATATTCATCTTTTTTCTCTGCGCCCCATATATCCACAATATTATGATTGATATCTATATCTAAAAGTCTCGTACGGAAAGGATTTCGTCCTATTACTTTTACTTCCTCAAGCATGCTAGTATCTTTTATCATACTATCGATTTTTGAATAGGAAATGTGCTGAGCTTTATATGGCAATAACTGTAAAACTCGACGAACATTAAAACTTCCAAATGCATAGATATTTGTATCAGTGTTGTATATGGTGTATGTTTGTCCAAAATACTCTTCTATACTTCGATTAATTGCTTGCTCATTCAACAATCTATCAGTATTATCTGTCTTCGACAGATGGTATTTCAAAGACCTTCTAGCATGATTCATAAATGCGCATGCTATACTTTCGTAGTTTTCTGATGTTCGGAAATGTTCATCTAATTGCTTAAATATTATTTTCAAGTCATCAGTCATCTTTTTAACATTAGCATTGCTATTACTGCTATTTTCATTAGAAGCAAAATAGTGGTATAAAACATGATGCGAATATAAGAATCTATACTTTTTTAGCATAGCCATACAATTCACATAAAAATCCTCAAAGAATAATTTTTCTCTAGGAAATTCTATCTCTTGGAACACTTCCTTCTTATAAAGTTTATTCCACATAATGCAAGGAAAAAAGTCTGGCATATCCGGTCGTTTATCAATTGTCAGTATTTCGTCATCATCAATACACTCGCTACAGATTAGTATTTTTTCATACTGTCTAATGTCTGCTCTCCAGTTATATTGCCAGTAGTCACAGCATGTTATATCGACATCTGCACTCATCATTTTATCCAACAACACCTCTAATATCTTATCTTCAGCGTAATCATCTGAGTCACAAAAATAGATATATTCTCCTTTTGCTTTTCTTAGTCCGATATTTCGCGATTCTCCTTGACCCACATTTGAAGTATTGTTTATTACGATAATGCGGCTGTCGTTTTCTGCGGCCTCCTGGCATACACTTTCAGTATTATCAGTCGAACAATCATTAACTATAATCAATTCAAAATCTTCATATGTTTGCCTAAGAATTGAGTCGATTGCTCTTTTCAAGGTTAATTCACCGTTGTAAACCGGAATAATCACACTAATCATTTTCTTTATTCCTCCAAAAATCAAAAATTTGTCAATATTTCATTTATAGTGTTCTCATAACATTCTTCGTCAAACAATAGTTGAACCACATCATCATCAACATGGCCTTTCCGCATATCGTTTATTTCGAAGAAGCTGCAAAGGCCATATGGAAAAGGCCGTTCTCTATAAATTGCTACTTTCTTTACATTTATATCCGATATAATGTCACACAAGCCGCATCTAATGAAAACCGCATTTCCAGCCATTTTCATTATTTCTTTAAAATCCTCGATTTTGCAGTTCAAAGGTATCGTTCCCTCTATTGGCGCCTCATCCCCCGAAATATTTGTGCATACAGAATAACCTCTCTTTTTTAGCTCCTCACTGAGTTTAACCCAAAAACAAATAGGAAATTCTCTTAAAGATTTTGCATAGGGAGCTAATACTACAGTCTTATTTGGTATCAACGAAAGATCTGAAAATAGTTTCTCTACACGCTTCTTATCTGCATTAAAACTGATTTCTTCTTTCGAAGGAAGAAATATATGATTGTTTAAGACAACATCTCCATAATACTCCCAGAATGCATGTTCTTTAGAAACCATGACTTCTAAGTCAATATCAATTAGTCTTCCATCTCTCAAAACAGGGTGAACATAGCATATATTCTCAATTTCCGCTCTATGCAAAGCATAATATCTTTGCAGACATAGTATTTCATCCTCCGCCAAAACATCTACATTGTAAAATCCAACAGCGGATAGCATTCTTTTAATGACACCTGAACACACTAAAACTTTGTAATCTACATAGTTATCAATATTCATGTATCTTAGTGGCAAATACGCATCACCCAAAGACTTACTTGGAAACAATAGGATTTTGTTCTCGTCTTTGTATTTGTCATAAATACTTTTCCCTAAATAATATCTAGTTGTTGACGTATTGAAGTCGTATACCAACCAGTTAACATATATAAAATTCAGCAATTGGATGATGTTTTTCATTTTGTACCCAAGGGACAAAAGCTGTTCTTTCATCTGTTCATAATATTTGCTTGCAATCAAAACAACTGTATTATCAACATCTATATTTTCTGCAGTAGGCGCTATTACTTTATAATCCCAATATTTGCCTTGCTTGCTAACTGAGTTATCAAATATTCCAATAATACTGTATTTATAAAGATCATTAAGTATTATCGGCAAGTAATTATTTACGCCAAATATAACAATACTTTTTCCCTCAAGTAACTCGCTTTTTTTAATTTTTTTTAGTACAGCTCGTAAAACGTCGTCTACATTCATTTCTATATCCTCAATAGCCCATGTTTACATATTGATTCGAACGAATACCCTTTGCCAATCCATTTTCTTCCATTTCTTCCCTCAGGGTAGATTAACGAAATAATCATTATGTTGTTATATGGATGTCCAACCATATACCAGGCTATCAAATCTTCGATATCTTGCTCGCTGCACATAACCTTGCATATGAATTCTTGAAAGACATCTACTTCATCGTCATCTGTAAGCAATATTATTCTTTCTGCTCTTTCCTTCTTCATTTTTTCATCAGCGAAAGCAATGCATTTTTCCAAAACGTCACTTTCACCTTTTTTGTATATCCATATCATGTCAGTTGCTCCATAATTGCATTTTGCAAATATGAAACTCAGAGTCATAAGACCTCTATTAGCTTGCTCGATATCAAAAGTCATCTCACACCTCATTTTCAATATCACTTACAAATTTGTCGAAATTGTCATACACTATCTCGATTGCATCCTCGCATAATCCCATATTTACTAACCCAAAGTAATCGATGCTCGTCGCATTAAATCCGCTCTCATAAATAATTATCTTTTTTGCCCTTGCGGAGCTTATTATGTCACACAATCCACTGCGTACACCCACGAACACACCTGCATATTCCACATATCCTATTGCCTCCTCATACGGAAAACAAATAGGCACAGTTCCTCTAATAGGCTTTTCTTTTCCAAAACAGTTAGTACATACATCGTATCCCTTGTTTTTTAAGAAAATAACCACATTTTCCATATCTTGTGCAGAGATATTGTAAGTAAAAGACCCCGCATATGGTGCGAAAATAACTGTCTTTCCCTGCTTCAAGCCATGACTGGCAAAACAACCAACCCAACTACCTGTCTTAGCCTGTTTGGGCAGATACCCTTCATGTGGCCTGTCAAAAGCATAGGTATCATACAAAAACATTTCGTTAAATGTAATTTGTGGATGATTATCTGAACTTATAAAGCGTTTCGTTCTCCATCCCCAGTGGAGAAGTGGTTTAACGAACGCCCTCAAGTCTTCAAAAACTTCCCACGAACGTAATACTATCGACATTTCTTCATGTGAAACAAGCAAGGTATCATATCCAAATAGTTTGACAACCTTCAAACTATTGTTACTAGTCGCTACTAGCATGATGTTTTCAATTTTGTTCTGTTCTAGAAAGTATGGCAAATATCTGCATGCCATATATGCATCTCCGGTTCCAGGATAAGGCAACAAAAAGAAAAAAAAATCTCTACCATATTCTCTTTTCCATTTATCAACAAGATTCCTACCTAAGCAAACTTCCTCCCATGCCGACTCCATTTTTTCTATATCATCTTCAAACAGTTTTTTACTTTCACCCACATGAATACATAAAATATTGTTCTCATTGACTCCCAACTCTATTAGTTGAGATGTCATTTCTAAGTGATACTTTGAACAAATAATATATATCCCGTTCCTTATTTCATCATCGTTTAAATCATTCGGATTTTTTGTAGGAATCCCCATGCAGAGTTTTCCACTTCCCGCTTTTTTAGGATTGTTATCTATTATCAACGAAAGACCTATGTCATGCTCATCTAGTGCCTGATAAATATCTCTCGCATATGGTGTACATCCAAAAATAATAGTTTTTTTATCTAAAAAAAACTTTCTTCTATTATGGATTAATGAATTTATAGTTTCTTTGTCCTTTTCATTTACTAACATATCCTACCTACACAAACAAAACGTCTACAACGTAATCTCTCAATGAAATCCCATTCTTCCCTATGATACCTTTTGATCCAAAAGGCATGTCATAAGAAGCGACTATAATATTTGAAAAAAAATCGACAAGCGTATAATATGCCATCAACGCATCCAGTTCTTTTTGAGAGCAACATATCCAAATTGTGTCGTTTCTTTTCTCAACATGAAGATTAGTCTGATCGCAACATACAAAAAAGAACCTCTTTACATATTTTTTTCTCTTTAACACTTCAATATTGTCAATAACCATATTACTCAGTTCATCCATGTCATCCGGAAATAGAATGATATAATCGTTTTCATTCAGGCAATACTTATTTTTGATATCAACAAATATGCCTCGTCCTTCCTTTATTATGTTATATTTACTCTCCATGTATTGTTATTGTTTCTGTCCCTTCCCTTTTGATAGTTTACTGATTACGGTTCACAAATTTCTTATCCTCTAATCTTCAAGCACTATTCAGTTCCACTAGCACTCGACATTACATATCCACGCAACAGATTTCTAAGTCAAAATATTCATTGCTTATTTCTATTTAATTAACTTCAATAGGCAAATTAAAAAATAAAAATACCCTTATTATCTTTATCGGCCAATCATCATCTAATATTTATATTTCAACTCAAGATAAAATACGGCTCTAATTTATATCAACTGCAGATGAGAATGGATATACGAACGGATCTTGTTTCTCCAAGTAACAATGCGACAACAGTATGTGTTTTTCCAAATACACTATGCGCACTTATTCCTTTATGAATAATTCTCGATACGATGCCACAAAAAAACACCGTGATTGCTCACGGTGTTTTGATCGATAATTCAGTTTTGGGCATAGTACACCTGTGGTGAACTATGATTCTTTTTAATTATCTTCTTTTGTCAGGAATGTATTCGATAATATCAGCAAAATCTGCATCTAATACTTCACAAACTCTACAAAGGACATCCAAAGATACAGACTGCTCCTTATTCAGTTTTGTCATAGTATTAGGTGCGATATCAGCCTCATGTCTCAAATCTGCCTTAGACATTTTCCTGTCGATAAGTAATTTCCACAATTTGTTATAAGATACTGCCATTTTCGCTCCTCCTTCATTTCGTATCTGTATAATACAATACACCATGTAACGCAGTATTAACAAGTGATAAAACGATAATTAACATTGAATTTTTAATATTCTTATGATAAACTGTGCCACTAGGCGGAGGTAATAGGTATGACAGAGGGTTCAATCTCCAAAAAAATCCTACTTTTTGCACTTCCGGTCTTCTTAGGACAGCTTTTGCAGCAATTATATAATGTAGTCGATTCTATAGTTGTTGGTAATACATTAGGTAAAGAAGCCTTAGCTGCCGTAAGTTCATCCGGTAGTCTTATCTTCTTAGTTGTAGGTTTTATTAACGGTCTCTTTATGGGAGCCGGTGTTATTATTAGTAACCGTTTCGGTGCCAAAGATTATAATAGGGTACATACTGCTGTTCACACTGCTATTGGCTTTGGATTACTATCAGGTATCTTCATGACATTTGTTGGTGTCTTCGGAGCCCCTGTAATCTTAAGATGGATGGGTACTCCACTGGACGTTTATCCCAATTCAGTCCTTTATTTAAGAATTTTCTTTATGGGCGGACTTGGAAATGTTATGTACAATACCTGTTGCGGTATATACCAGGCTGTAGGCGATAGTAAGCATCCACTTTACTACCTGATCGCAAGTACGATTATAAATACCATCCTTGATATTTTGTTTGTTATCGTTCTTGGTCTTGGTATCGGTGGCGCTGCTGCTGCAACTGTTATTGCACAGTATCTTTCAGCCTCGCTTGCTTTCTTTAAGCTTACAAGAATTGATGGCTATCATCGCGTTGAACTTAAAAAGATTAAAATCGACTGGGAAGTTCTCAAACAGGAACTTAAAATTGGTATTCCTTCAGGAATCCAAAACTCAGTTATTGCTATTGCCAATGTAATCGTTCAGTCCAACATTAACGCCTTTGGTTCAATTGCCATGGCGGGTTCAGGAAGCTATGCCAAGCTTGAAGGCTTTGCTTTCCTTCCTATCAACAGTTTTTGTAGTGCTCTTACTACTTTCACCAGCCAGAACCTCGGTGCCGGTAATCCCAAGCGTGCCCAAAAAGGTGCCCGCTTCGGTGTTTTGTTTGGAGCAACCTGCTCAGAACTTATAGGTGTCATTCTTTTTATCGGAGCACCGGTATTTTTAATGATGTTTAGTAAAGATCCTGAGGTTCTTGCCTTCGGTAAGCTTCAGGTAGCAACTGAAAGTTTATTTTATTTCATGCTTGCCTACTCGCACTGTATGGCATCAATTATCCGAGGTGCCGGCAAGACAAGTGTTCCAATGTTTGTAATGCTCGGCTGTTGGTGCTTATTTAGAATCACATATATCACGATTGCAGTTAACATTTTCCATACGATTAGAACTATCTACTGGGCTTACCCCATCACATGGACTATGTCATCTACAATCTTTACGATTTACTACTTTAAGACCAAACCACTTAAAATTTCAAAACTGTAATAAAAACAACCAAGGTCATCAGGCTTTGGTTGTTTTTATATCATAGTCATTAGTCCTCAAAAAGCATATCGCGTAACTTGGGATGGATAACCCCGTAAGCAGGGCCGCAACCTCTTACGTGCATTGTAAATGTAAGTGAAACCTTGTTCTTGGTGTCCATTATAAGGCAGCTTCCGGCTGCTCCGTCCCAGCCAAATACACCAACCGGTGCAGGCGAATTACTAAGTTCAGGTTTCATAAATACCTGCATACCGCAGCCATATCCGTACTGTGGACGTCCCATGTTGTTGGCAATATCTTTTAAAGACTCTTCGCCAAGAAGATTTTCTTTTATTATCTCAATCGTCTCAGGCTTTAATATTCTAACTCCATCCTTGGAGATTCCGCCGTTTGCAAGGGCCTCTCCTAAAAGTGAATAATCTTCTGTACAGCTTATAAGTCCTGCGCCGCCACTTTCATAGCAGTCTGAAAGCTGATAGCAGCAGGATGATTCCATAGGTGTAATTGAACCATCAGGGTCATTATAGATAAACTGCTTGGCAAGATTTTCAACATTGTCATTCATAGGCTTGGCAAAGAAGGTTCTGGTCATCTTTAAAGGTTCCCAGATATTCTTCTTTAAGTATTCTGAAAATGACATTCCTGCTACTACTTCAATAATCGCAGCAGCAACATCGTGGCTTAAACTATAATTAAAACGTGTGCCGGGATCAAAAAGTAAAGGTGATTCAACAAAAGCATCAACAAGTTCTCTTGTAGTTGCCTTCATTCCCTTTTCCTGTAAAACTCGCTTAATCCCCGGACGCTCAAGATCATAATCAAGACCTGACTGCATCGAAAGAAGGTATTTAAGTTTAAGCGGAGTCTTCGCAGGTCTTACCACTTCTTTACCATCAATGGTTTCTTTAACCATCAGATTTTTGTATGCAGGAAGATAATCCCCAACTTCGTCTTCCAAAGAAATAAGGCCTTTCTCCACAAGCTGCATGATAGCTGTCATTGTCTGAATTTTAGTCATGGAAAACATAAGATACTGCTGCTTCTCAGTTACAGGAACTGTTCTTTTTTCATCTACAGTTCCATTCATATGCCTATAGACCTGTTCGTGGTCCTTATAAATAATACAGTCAACTGAAGGAATACCCATTTCCTCGAGTGAATCAAGATACTGTGAAATTTTAGTGAAATTCATACCGATGCCTCACATCTTCATTTATTTTCTTTTGATTCTAGCATATAATATTAATACGAAGTTGTATATATATATTCATTTTCATATATTACTGAAAGGATTTTTTATGGATAAGGTAGCTTTATTAAAGAAAGTAAAGAAATTATTTATGGCCCGAATCTGCATGTGGATTATTGCATTGGCCGCTACTATATATTGGATTTATTGGAATTTCCACCTCTACTCTATGGAAATATTTGATGTTCATGAGTTTGCCGCAATCTTCAGGCCTAAATTCTATACAGCTCTTACAGTATCAATTATAGCTATATGCATAAGCTTTCTGCTTAGAAAATTCAGCGACGACATTAAGAAAAGGATTAAGTTTACCGTTGAAGAAGATACAGCTAAAATTAAAAAATAGTGAAAATAAAAAAATTTACTACCTAAAATTTATCATTTTTAGGTAGTAAATTAATCTTTCCTATTATGCGTTTTCTACTTCAAAGTAGTTGGCAACTTCATCAAGTAAGTCTCGGATTTTAAGGCTCTGAGGGCAGATACCTTCACACATACCGCACTTGATACAGTCAGACGCCTTGCAGCTTGTCTTGGCTACGTTAAAGTACAATTCCTGCTGAGGTGTCCAGTTCTTGGCATTAATGTCCTTCTTATCAGTATTGTAAAGTGAAAAGAAAGTAGGTATAGGCATTCCAACAGGACAGCCACCTGTACAGTAAGAACATCCGGTACAAGGGATTGCAATTTCTTTATTTATAATCTTGGCAGCTTCAAGTGCCATAGCAAATTCTTCATCAGTTAGAGGCTTGAAGTCCTGCATGTAACCTGTGTTGTCTCTTAACTGTTCAAGATTACTCATTCCGCTAAGTACAAGCATTACATTTTCAGGAGTAGCCGCAAATCTAATTGCCCATGAAGGAATTGATGCGTTAGGATCTTTATCCTTAAACAACTTGGATACTTCAGCGGGAACATTTGCAAGTGTTCCACCCTTTACAGGTTCCATTACAATAACCTTCTTGCCGTGCTTAACGGCAACTTCGTAACACTCTCTTGAACGAACAGATACACTGTTCCAGTCTAGATAGTTAATCTGAAGCTGTACAAATTCAGCTTCAGGATGCTCTGTTAATACCTGGTCTAAAAGTTCGGGACCATCATGGAAAGAAAATCCCATGCACTTAACAAGTCCTTTGTCCTTTTTATCCTTAAGCCATTCAAAGGTTCCACACTTAGTGTAGTGAGGGTAACTGTGAGAGTTAACATCATGAACAAGATAGTAATCAAAATATCCTGCTCCCGTTCTTTCGAGCTGACCTTCAAAAACCTTCTCCATCTCCTCAGGATTTTTAAAGTATCCGCTGTGCATCTTTGTGGTAATTGTAAAACTCTCTCTAGGATGACGTTCAACAATACCCTTTTTAACTGCAGCCTCACTCTGTCCATCGCAGTACATTAAAGCTGTATCAAAGTATGTAAATCCTCTTTCAAGGTACTCATCAACCATTTTATTGAATTCATCAAAGTTAACCTTGCCGTTATCGAGCATAGGAAGTCTCATTAAACCAAATCCAAGTTTCTTATTCATCGTTTTCTCCTTACATAATAAAAATCCCGAAACCGGGCAGTATTACCCGATTTCGAGACAATTATACAATATAGGCCTGATTTTAATAAACAAAAATCCTTCACTTAAAAAGATTTTTACTAGTATTAAAACAGTTTTGGCAAAAAGTTGACAAGGCAGTGTCTCCAGAAGGTCCAGTCGTGATAGCCGTAGCCTTCAAAGGTTTCAATCTTGCAGCCTGCCGCAAGCACCTGCTGCTCGTTCTTTACAGTCACTTCGTACATGCCTTCCTGCTGTCCTACCGCAACGAAGAGTAACTTGTATCTTTCATTGAAAACTTCAGGATTTAGTAATACATCGCTGTAGTCAACTTCATCGTCCTTTATAGTTAAGCTTCCAGAGAATAATCCGGCAAAAGAAAATACATCGGGATTATCCATTGTTATCTTCTGACTCTGCATTGCTCCCATAGAAAGCCCTGCCATAGCGCGGTGGTCTTTATCCGGTATTGTCTTGTAGTGACTGTCAATGAACGCAACTGTAGATGAGGGGATTTCTTTAATAAAATCGCTCATCGAGTGGTGCCAGTTTCCGCCTTCGGGGAATGCATATCCTGCATTCATTACGACGATCATTTCTTTCATCTTTCCGCTTGCGATAAGATTATCAGCTATGTTGCAAAGTTTACCCTGCCAGATCCATCCTGTTTCATCTTCTCCACCGCCATGCTGTAAGTAGAGTACCGGGTATCTTTTATCCGAATTAGGATCATATCCGTTAGGAGTATACACGTAGCAAAGCTTAATTCTACCCGTCTCTTGTGACTTATAGTAATTTAAGTGAACATTTCCATGAGGCACCTGACGAAGCTTATATTCTTCAAAGTCATCTTCGGGCATTTCAAGATAATTTACACATCTGAATCCGCCATAACCTACGGGTGCATTGGCATCTACTGTATTAACGCCATTTATCACGCTCCAGTAGTAGTGAAATCCCTTTTCAATACCGCTAACCTCGGCAGTCCACCAGTCCGAATCAGCTTCTTTTGCAAGAGAAAACTTATCCATTCCCCAGATATCGACTTCAACAGTCTTGGCGTTACCTGCCTTAATATAAAAGCGGGCTTTTCCTTCCTTACTGTCGATAATTTCAACTCCGTGGTGGTCATCAAAGTACCTTCCTGCGGGGCGACCGGCTTCGTCAAAGTCAAAGATAAGGCCCTTATAGATAGGATCAAACATGCTTATATGCTGGTTAAAGGTCTGATAATCCATCTTCTCTTTACTAAGCACAGGCTCCTTGTATTCCCATGAAGGCTCATCGTCTTCATAGGTGCCTAAAAGACTTTCCACTTTCGCCTCTGAGACCGAGTCAGCTTTAAAAATCATGCTTGCAAAATCTCTGAATGATTCGCGCCATACATGCCATTCATGATGACCTTCATAACATCGCTGGTCACTATTGACGCCAAGCTTTAAAAACTTATCCGTATAAGGCTTTTGTACCTCATCAAGCCCTGTTTCAGCAGCTCCTGCAGTCATAAGAACGGTTTTCATCGGCAAACTATCGTTCTGCTTTAAAATCACATCAGCCTCGATATCGCGCATACCGGAAAATACACCAAGGTGTGCGAAAAGATTCTGAAATCTTGAAACAATCTGGATTGCCTGCGCAGAACCCAGCGAAAGACCTGCAAGGGCACGGTTGTTTCTACCCTTTTTAACTCTGAAGTTACTTTCAATATACGGAATAACAGAGTTAGTAAGTTCAGCACCAAAGTCACCAGGGAAAAATACTGTATTCTCGCCATCTTTAAAAGAATATCCGCAGCATACGACAATAATCATTTCGCTGCATTTTTCTTCCGAAAGAAGGTTGTCCATAATAAAGTTAATCTTTCCGTTCCATACCCAGCCAGTCTCGGCCTCACCTACTCCGTGAAGGATATAGCATACGGGATATTTTTTATCAGAATTTTCATTATATTTAGGGGGAGTATAAACATAGCACTGCTTGAAATGGTTGTTTTCACAGGATACGTAAGTATGAATCGATACGTCTCCATGGTCAACATCTTTTAAGTACCAAAAGTCTGACTTTTCGTTAGGAATTTCAATAAAGTTTGTGACTCCAAAACAACCATAAACAAATCCGCCTGTAGGATTCATCACCTGCACGCCGTCAACAAACCATCTGTGGTATAAAAATCCGCTCTTAAGCCCCGATACACGTTTTCTAAAGTATCCGTCATCGCACTTATCAAGACTTATAGGTTCGTTACCCATTGTTCCGCCAAAGCCGCACACTGTAACCTCATTAGCTGTTGGTGCATACATGGCAAAAGAAACATCACCGTTTTCTTCAAGTCTCGCTGCAGGTTCGTCATCTACATAGTGGATGTAGGGAAAACCGTCGCGCTCTTCAAACTTGGCTACTTTTCCAACCGGATCAAACATTAATGGATGCATTGTTACTGCCTGATTTAAAGCCATAAAAACCTCCCATAACTTGACAAAAATAATGTCGCTATTTAATATTATCTATGTCATTAATTAGATTTCTAATTAGATATAAGTATACATATCCAAAAGCTTATGTGTCAATCCTAATCAGGTCTTTTAGCGGTAATGATTAATCCGTTGCCTATATGATGATATACTAGTATCCGGAGGGATAATAAATGAGTGAACCATTACATATGATTCTTGCGAACGCATCCTTGATGCATAGAAAAAACGTAAGACAACATTTTCAGGAATTAGACTTATCAGACGGACAGCCCAAGGTCCTTGCCAGCCTTCTTGATAACGAAGGAATTGTTCAAAAGGAACTTGCTACCGTTTGCTGCGTAGAACCCGCAACCATGACATCCTTACTTCAGAAGATGCAGCAGGATGGCTTTATTGAAAAACGCCAGCGCTCAGTTTCCGGTGGAAAACGTGCCAACTGCATCTATCTTACTGATAAAGGACGTGAATATGCTCTTGCTTCAAACAAGATTATGGATGAAGCCGAGATACTTGCATTTAAAGATTTTACTAAAGAAGAAAAGGAAACCTTTCTTTTGCTGATTAAAAGACTTACGGATAACTTATCGATTTAAGGCTCTTGTTGCTTTTAATATAGCAACCTGAGTCTTTCCGTCGGTAATTTTACCGCTCATAACATCTTCTACAAGGTCTGAAAGGGGAATTTCATAAACATCGAGAAACTCATCCTCGTCAAGTTTCTGATTTCCCTTATGAAGTCCTTTGGCAAGATACATTGAAATCTTTTCATCGCTATATGCTGCTGCCGGATAATAAATTCCAAGATCAATCCATTCATCAGCGCTATAGCCGGTTTCTTCCTTAAGCTCGCGCTTAGCTGCTTCAAGACGATCTTCTTCCTTACTGTTTAACTTTCCTGCAGGGATTTCAAGCATGACCTTGGAAACAGGGTATCTGAACTGCTTTTCCATTATTACCTTTCCATCATCGGTTACAGGAATAACGCATGCGGCACCTACATGTCTTATTACTTCTCTGGTTGCGTCTGCTCCGTTTGGAAGCTTAATGTTATCAAGTTCAACATGTAAAATAACACCATCGAATACGGTTTTGGAATCAACCTTAACTTCTACTAATTTCTCATCATCATTAGTTTCAGCCACTTCTTCGACACTGTCATCTTCTTCCAATATATATTGGGCCTGAAAAGCCTGATTGCACTCGGCAATCTCCTTTTTACCATCGATGTAGTCTCGATACATCTCCCACATATCCACATCGTTTTCATCCATCACTTCATCAACGGGTGTCCATGAGCGGATAAGCTCAATTCTCTGCTGTTTGGTTGTATTTTTAATACTGTAATCGTCCATTAATTTGTTCCTTTCTGCCTACTGGTAAAACCTGTCAATAAGCGAAGAAGCCTCACCAAAGGGGTCTTTTCGCATGTCAATCCAGTTGATATCGGTTCTTTTTCTAAACCAGGTCATCTGCTCCTTGGCCAGGTGTCTGATTTCAGTAAAGAGTGTTTCGTAAAAGTCATCAAAGGATTTAAATTCTCCGCGAAGATACATAAGAATATATCTGTATTCAAGTCCTAATTTGTAAAGAAAGTCGTCGGTGGCACCATTTGCACGAAGATTTTTAACCTCGTCAATCATGCCCTCGTCTAGTCTTCGGTCAAGACGCTCTTTAATGCGTTCATACAAAACTTCTCTGGGCCATGTTACGCCTATTAGAAGGGTTTCATATAAGGGCTTATTGGTGCTTATAATAGGTTCACCTGAAAGAGCCTTCTCGGCTGCTCTTTCAAGTCTTCTTTTATTGTTTAAATCAAGGCTTTCTAAAGCCTTTGGTTGACTGCTTTTAATAATATCTATAAGTTCTTCCCTGCTTGCTTCCAAAACACGTTTACGAGTTTCAGGGTCAGGATCTTTAGTCGTAAGGTTATAACCATCAACTACGGAATTTACGTATAATCCGGTTCCGCCTACCATAAAAGCCTTCTTTCCGCGACTATTTATATCATCAATTGCGGCATAAGAAAGTTTCTGGAAATTCGACATAGAAAAGAAATCATTGGGGGTTGCAACATCAATAAGATGGTGCCTTATTCCCTTCATCTCCTCTTTGGTCACCTTTCCCGAACCAAGATCAAGGCCTGTAAATACCTGCCTTGAATCCGCCGATACAATCTCGGCATCATATTTAAGGGCAAGCTCAATTCCAAGTCCGCTCTTTCCTGATGCATTTGTTCCACATACAACTACAAGTTTTTCCATCATTCTACCTATCGTGCTGCGCCGTCGGCGCACATACATTTTCCCCTACATAATGTCGGCAGTGCCCCGCGCCTTAGCTACTTAGCCACTAACTTTAATACTTCTTCAAGGTTCTTAATATCGTAGTCTACTGCTACGCCTTTATCATTTACTGCATTAAAAGGGTTGTACCAGCAGGTCTTGATTCCTGCGTTGTTTCCGCCCTTTATATCACTTGTGAGAGAGTCTCCGATAATGAGGATTTCATCCTTGGAAATACCCTTACCCTCTATGTCGATTGTTTCAAAGACCTTATCAAAAAACTCCGCTCCGGGCTTTTCAACTCCAACAACGTCTGAAATAAAAACGTCATCAAAAACCACATCAAGCCCTGAGTTTTTAAGTTTTCTTGTCTGAGCTTCTTTAGTGCCGTTTGTTACGGCGCACTGTAAAACCTTGCCTTTAAGACCCACAATCAGAGGCTTGCAGTCATCTCTAAATACTACAGTATCTCCAAGCCTTATCTGGTATTCGTTATTAAAGGCTTCAGCCTTAGAACTGTCCAATCCATAAAGATTAAAGAAGTCTCTAAACCTGTATACAAGAATGTCTTTTTTTAACATTTCTCCACGCTCTAGTGCTTCCCAATACTTGTGGTTAATTACCGAGTACTTTTCAATCATCTCATCGGTGCACTCGCCAAGCCCGCCGATTATCTTAAAGCAGTTTTTAATGGCAACCTTCTCGGCCGCCTTAAAATCCAATATGGTTCCATCAATATCCCAAAGTAATACTTTAAACACCTTTTTCTCCTTCTTAGGCCACTTTTAAGGTGGCGGTGGTTTCACACGTGGCTATTTAAGTGCCAGCCCCCAAAAGCCCGCTTACAGCCACTTCTTAATCTTCATAATCAGTATACTTGTCAGGCTGATTAAAAGTGCCGCCCCTGCAAAAATAATGTAAGCATATCTGTATTCAAGTTCCGGCATATATTTAAAGTTCATGCCATACCAGCCGGTCATAAGGGTTATTGGCATGAAAATGGTCGCAATCACGGTAAGAATCGTCATAAGACGGTTCTGCTTTTCTTCAACCTTGTAGTTATAAAGGTCTCTAAGCTGGATTGACTGCTCTCGAAGGGATCCTACAATATCCATTAGTCTGTTGACCCTGTCGAGGAAGTTTCTAAAATATCTTAAATTATCTTCGGCAAAAAAATGATTCTCGTTTTCCAAAAGTTCCTGGCATAAATCCTGAAGCTGCTCATAATGGATACGAAGTACCTGTAATACCCCGCGAATGTCAGTGCTCTTTCCTACCACGTCCTCACGAACACCACACAGGATATTTTCTTCCATTCTATCCATTTCGTTTTCAAGATTTTCCAGTAAGGCTAAATCGCCCTTTGTCGAGTTTTCAAGAAAGTCAAAGATAAATCGCTCTATACTTGGATACTTCCATTTCTTGCTGCTTTTAATCTGTTCTACAGCCCCAAGAACGTATCCTGTGGTATCTACAAACACAATACCCTTTTCATCAAGTACAAAATGAAAACCAAAGTCATCGCCAAAAAGATTCTCTCTATTGGGTATCGCGAAGGTTCCTGTGAGGGAATCATAGTTCACCTCAGCCTTTGTAAGAAATACCTGACTGTTTTCATCCATTGAAGTAAAATCTATATCAATACCAAAGCCCAGCTTTTCACAGCGCTTGGAGAAGGCTTCGTGGTCCATAACTGCAATATAACCGTTTTTACCTGAAAGGCAGTTTTCAAGTTTACTGTCTTTAAGTGTTTCTTCTAAAACATAATACTTTTCCATAACTTCCCTCAACTTTCAAACTATCAACCCATTCTATCACATGTTGGCGCTTTTCTAAAGGTAGGAAAATTAGCGTTCTTACGCCGCGCCCCCAAGCCATGGTCTTTCTTTTGCCCCACAAAAAACAATGTCCCTTTCACCGTTTCCGGCAAAAGGGACATTATTACTAAAAGGGGTTGCAATATTATTAATCGAGTGCAACAACTTCCTGGTAGAAGTTGGTGTAGTCGCTACGTCCTTCCTGAGTGAATGCGATAGCACTTCTGGGATGCTGATTGAGAAGACCGGTAAGCATGTACTGAATGTCATAGCCCCAGACAACTCCGTCCTTACGAAGCTTGTTGATGTGCTGATCGATAAACTGAATTGTAGGATATACGTTGTACTTGGGGTTCTTTAAGAAACCAAGTAAAAGTTCCATTGCACAGTTACCTGCGCCGCGGCCAAGTGATGCGTATGTTGCATCGAGCCAGTCAACACCGTCACCTACTGCTTCAATAGTGTTTGCAAAAGCAAGCTGCTGGTTATTATGAGCATGAATACCAACCTTCTTACCTGCCTTGGCAGCTGCCTCGCAGTAAAGATCACAAAGTCTTGCCATCTGTTCAGGGAAGATTGAACCGTAACTGTCTACGATGTAGATACAGTCAACCGGTGAATCGCAAAGAAGGTCAAGCGCTACCTTTACGTTTCCTTCCTGAGCATTTGAGATAGCCATAATGTTACAGCTTGTCTCGTAGCCTTTATTGTGAGCATCTTCAATCATGTCGATTGCTGCAGGCATTGTATTTAAGTATGTTGCAACTCTGACAAGGTCGATGGGGCTTTCGCTCTTCTTTATGAAGTCGCTCTTTTCACATCTACCGATATCTGCCATAACTGCAATCTTTAAATCTGTTTCATTGTCTCCAACTACGGCTCTGATATCTTCATCATTACAGAATTTCCACTTACCGAACTTGTTTACGTCAAACATCTCTTTAGATGCCTTGTAACCAAATTCCATATAGTCAACGCCTGCCTTGATGTTTGTAAGATATAAAGCCTTTACAAACTCATCTGAAAAATAAAAGTTATTTACAAGACCGCCATCTCTTAATGTTGCATCAATAACCTTGACGCCGGGTCTGTAAGCCATCAACTTGGATATTTCTTTCATTTTATCTCGTCCTTTTATATCAAATATTTATGCCAAAAGCATATTAGTAATAAGCCCCTCAGCGAACTGTTATGTGTGACCCCTTTGGGTTCTTTTGTCAGTCCGCTTTAAAGCGTAACGCTTTAAAGCAATAAAGTCAAGCACTTTTTGAAAATTTATCTGATGGCGTCCTTCATGGCTTTTACAAACTCGCCTACAGGGCCGGCTGAATCGCGGCCGTTTGCTTCTAAAATCTTAATGATTGCAGAACCAACGATTGCACCATCACTTATGGTTGCCATCTTGGCTGCCTGCTCAGGATTTGAAATACCGAATCCGATTGCACAGGGAACATCTGTGTTGGCTCTAATCACTTCACTAATTGAAGCAAGGTCAGTTTTAATTTCACTTCTTGTTCCTGTAACTCCAAGGCTTGAAACAAGGTAAATAAAGCCCTTAGCTTCCTTGGCTATCATAGAAATACGGCTTTCTGATGTCGGTGCAATTAATGAAATCAAATCCACATCGTACTTTTCACAGATTGGCTGGAATTCTTCTTTTTCCTCAAAAGGAAGATCGGGAAGGATAATTCCGTCAATGCCGATTTCCTTACAGGTTGAAATAAACTTTTCAGCGTCATAAGAAAAGACAACGTTTGCGTAGGTCATAAATACCATGGGTACGGTTACATCTTTTCTTAAGTCTCTTACAAAGTCAAAAATCTTATCAGTTGTTACATTTCCCTTTAAAGCACGAATATTGGCTCCCTGGATTACGGGGCCTTCGGCCGTAGGATCTGAAAAAGGGATTCCAAGTTCAATAAGGTCCGCGCCGTTTTTAACCATTTCGCGAACTACTTTTCCTGTTGTTTCAAGGTCAGGGTCACCGCAGGTTATAAAAGGGATGAACGCCTTACCGTTTTCAAATGCTTTGCTGATATTACTCATTGATATCCTCCCCTCTGTATCTTGCGATAGCTGCACAGTCCTTGTCTCCACGTCCGGAGATTGTTACAACGATTATCTGGTCCTTGCTCATTGTAGGTGCCAGTTTCTTGGCATATGCTACTGCATGAGCTGATTCGATTGCAGGGATAATCCCTTCCATCTTAGAAAGGTATTCAAAAGCATCTACTGCTTCATCATCTGTTACAGGTACATACTCTGCACGCTTAATGTCGTGAAGGTAAGCATGTTCAGGGCCAACGCCGGGATAGTCAAGTCCTGCTGAAATTGAATATACAGGAGCAATCTGACCATATTTATCCTGGCAAAAGTATGACTTCATACCATGGAAGATTCCTACTCGTCCTGTGTTTACTGTTGCTGCTGTTTCAAAGGTATCGATACCGCGTCCTGCAGCTTCACAGCCGATTAAGCGAACTTCTTTGTCTTCAATAAAGTTATAAAAGCTTCCGATTGCGTTGGAGCCACCACCTACACAGGCAACTACTGCATCAGGAAGTCTTCCTTCCTTGGCAAGAATCTGTGCTTTGGTTTCTTTGGAAATAACTGCCTGGAAGTCTCTTACAATTGTAGGGAAGGGATGAGGTCCCATTACAGAACCAAGGCAGTAATGTGTATCGTCAATTCTTGTTGTCCATTCACGCATAGCTTCGGATACGGCGTCCTTTAAGGTTGCTGTTCCTGAAGTTACGGGAATTACTGTTGCGCCAAGAAGTCTCATTCTGTATACGTTTAAGGCCTGTCTTTTGGTATCTTCCTCGCCCATGAAAACGACACATTCCATACCCATTAATGCTGCTGCCGTAGCTGTTGCAACACCGTGCTGTCCTGCACCGGTTTCAGCGATAAGTCTTGTTTTACCCATCTTCTTGGCAAGTAAAGCCTGACCAAGTACGTTATTAATCTTGTGAGAACCTGTGTGATTTAAATCTTCTCTCTTAAGATAAATCTTGGCTCCTCCTAAGTCCTTAGTCATCTTCTCAGCATAGTATAATCTTGAGGGACGTGAAGCATACTCTGTTAAAAGTTCTTCAAGTTCTGCATTAAACTGTGGATCATTTTTGTAAAATTCATAGGCCTTTTCAAGCTCATTGACCGCATTCATAAGTGTTTCGGGAATATACTGTCCACCGTGAATTCCGAAACGTCCGTTGGGATTAGTCATTTTTCAAATCTTCCTTTCGTACTAAACTAATAAATCTTTTTATCTTTTCTTTATCTTTTTTACCGTCAGTCTCGACTCCTGAACTTACATCAAGACCCATGGGTGATAGTTTTAGTGCCTCAGATACATTGTCACAGTTTAATCCGCCTGCAAGAAAGAATGGCTTATTAAACTCACTTAGTAAACTCCAGTCAAAAGTCTTTCCGGTTCCACCGATTCCGCAATCGAATAAGACTGTATCAGCAAGGCTCGCTGAAGCTTTCTTAATGTCCTCGCTACTGTCAACTCTTATTGCCTTAAATATCGGCTTATTGACCCTTCTTCTAAGTTCACTTATATAGTCGTTATCTTCAGTTCCGTGAAGCTGAATCACATCCATTATTCCACGCTCTGAGATTTCAACCACCTTGTCAATTTCTTCATTTATGAAAACTCCTACCGCCTTAATTGAAGGGTTTAGAGCTTTCTTTAGTTCATATGCCTTATCAGGTTCAATGTATCTTTTCCTATCGGATACAAAGATAAAGCCTATGTAATCAGGATTAAATTCATTTACGGCATCTACATCCTCAATCGTCTTTAATCCGCATATTTTTATCTGAGTCATTTGAAAGTACCTTTCATAGTTGCAAAAGCTTAGCCTGTCCCGGCCGCCTTTTAGCAGGCCATCCTTTTAAAGTCCTTTAAGTTCTTTAAGTGCCTTAGTCTTGTCTGATGCTCTCATAAGTGCCTCTCCGACTAAAACTGCATTAGCCCCTGACTTTCGAATGTTTTCAATATCCTCAGGACCCTTAACGCCACTTTCAGATACAAAGATTACATCGCTTGGAATCATACTTCTAAGTCTTGCACTGTTATTGGTATCAACAGTAAAGTCTTTAAGGTTTCTGTTGTTTACACCGATAATTCGGGCCTTTATATCTATAGCCGTCTCGACTTCTTTTTCGTCATGGGCCTCTACTAAGGCCGAAATACCAAGGATATCGCAGATTTCAAGGTATTCTTTTAACTGTTCTTTGGAAAGAATGGAGCAGATAAGAAGTACTGCCTTGGCACCAAGTGTCTTGGCCTCATAAATCATGTATTCGTCTACCGTAAAATCCTTTCGAATACAGGGAATTTTAACGGTTGCTGTGATTTCTTTTAAGTATTCATCCTTACCAAGAAACCACTTAGGCTCAGTTAAAACTGATATACAGTCGGCCCCTGCCGCTTCGTACTCTTTGGCAATCTTTAAATATTCAAACTCAGGAGCAATAAGTCCCTTGGAAGGTGATGCCTTTTTACATTCACATATAAAAGCTAAATCATCTTTTTTAAGAGCCTTTTCAAACTCGAATCTGCCCTTGTCACAGCTAAAGGCCATATCCATCATATCCCTGGGGCTAATTATCTTTTTGGCCTCATGGATTCTAAGTCTGGTGTATTCTGCGATCTCATCAAGTATAGTCATCTTTATCTCCGTTTAACTAATCACTATCTGTTACTTACTTCAATGAATTTTTCAAGTGTCTTGGTAACTTCACCGCTGTCGATAAGCTTTTCGGCAAGAGCTACACCTTCTTTGAAACTTTCAGCTTTACCACCGATGTATAAAGCAGCACCTGCATTAAGTAATACAGCGTTTCTCTTGTGACCCTTTTCTGTACCTGCAAGGATTGCACGTGTAATAGCTGCGTTTTCTTCAGGTGTGCCACCCTTAAGGTCGTCTTTGGTACAACGTGTCATACCAAAATCTTCGGGAGTAATTGTGTATGATTTAAACCATCCGTCCTTGAACTCACAAATCTTTGTAGGTGCGCTAAGTGAGATTTCATCAAGCTTATCCATTCCGTATACGACCATACCTCTTTTAACTCCAAGTTCGATAAGAACCTGTGCTAAAGGCTCTACAAGATATTCATCATAAACACCTAAAAGCTGCATCTTGGGTGATGCGGGGTTTGTAAGAGGTCCTAAGATATTAAATACAGTTCTAAAACCAAGTTCCTTTCTGATAGGTCCTACATACTTCATTGATGAGTGGTACTTCTGTGCGAAGAAGAAGCACATACCAACTTCATTTAAAAGTTCAATACACTTTTCAGGTTCCTGTGAAATATTCACGCCCAACGCTTCAAGACAGTCAGCTGTACCGCATAAAGATGATGCTGCGCGGTTACCGTGCTTGGCAACCTTCATGCCTGCTGCTGCAGCTACCAAAGCTGATGTTGTTGAAATGTTGAAGCTTTGAGCGTTATCTCCACCTGTACCTACGATTTCAAATACATCTAAATCTGTTTCAACCTTTGTAGCGTGGTCTCTCATTGCCGCTGCACAACCTGCGATTTCTTCGGTTGTTTCGGCCTTTGTACTCTTTGTTGATAAAGCCGAAAGAAAGGCAGCGTTCTGAGTAGGTGTTGTCTCACCACTCATAATCTCGTTCATTACTGCGTATGCTTCATCGTATGTTAAATCTTCCTTGTTTACTACTTTTACAATTGCTTCCTTAATCATGTCCTTTTCCTCCAATGTTTGTGGGTCTTAATAACCCTTCTTCTATAGTTTTAATTATTAATAAAGTTTCTAAGCATCTGCTTTCCATCGGGTGTCATTATTGATTCAGGATGGAACTGAACACCGTATACGGGGTATTCCTTATGGGAAACCGCCATTATCTCGCCATCTGAGGTTCTTGCGGTAACCTTTAAGCAGTCAGGCATTGTAGCTTCATCGGCTGCAAGTGAGTGATATCTGGCAACCATTGCCTTCTTAGGTATGTTAGTAAAAAGAAGGTCATCCGTGTCAAATTCAACCTCTGACTGTTTTCCATGCATCAGTTCCTTGGCATAGGTTATTGTTGCACCAAAAGATGCGCATATTGCCTGGTGTCCAAGGCAAACTCCCAATACCGGGATATTTCTTTTGCCAAAATATTTAGCAGCGTCAACGATTATTCCTGCATCCTCGGGTCTTCCGGGACCGGGGGAAATGATGATTCTATCGGGCTTTATCGCCTCGATTTCTTCAAGTGTCATCTCATCGTTTCTTATTACTTTAATGTCGCTGTTGATTTCTCCGATAAACTGGTACAGGTTGTAGGAGAAGCTGTCGTAATTGTCAATCAGTAAAATCATTGTTCATCCTCCTGTGCCATTTTAAGTGCGTTTATTACTGCCTTGGCCTTATTGATACATTCTTCGTATTCCTTTTCAGGATTGGAATCATATACAATTCCGGCGCCGCTTCTTACGAAGACCTTATCGTTTTTCTTGTAAGCGATTCTTATCGCGATGCAGGTATCCATGTTTCCTGTAAAATCAATGTATCCGATTGCACCGCCGTAGATTCCTCGCTTATTGTTTTCAAGGTCACCGATAAGCTGGCAGGCTCTGATTTTAGGTGCTCCGGAGAGTGTTCCGGCAGGAAGTACTGCCTCGATTGCATCAAGAGCATCCTTATCATCTTTTATCTCACCGCGCACTGTTGAACCGATGTGCATTACGTGTGAGTATCTTTCTATTGAATGAAGTTTTTCAACTTCTACGCTTCCAAATTTACTAATCTTACCAAGGTCGTTTCTTCCAAGGTCAACGAGCATGTTGTGCTCGGCAAGTTCCTTTTTATCCGCAAGAAGTTCTTTTTCCAAAGCTAAATCTTCTTCCTCGGTCTTTCCTCGGGGTCTTGTTCCTGCAAGAGGGAAGGTGTGTAAAATCTTGTTTTCAAGCTTTACCAATGTTTCGGGTGAAGCACCTGCTACCTCGACGTCGGTTCCTGAAAAATAGAACATGTAAGGTGAGGGGTTAATTGTTCTAAGCATTCTGTAGGTATCAAAAAGGCTTCCCTTAAAGTCTGCGCTTAAGCGGTTTGAAAGAACAATTTGGAAGATGTCGCCTTCCTTGATGTGGTTCTTGGCCTTGTTTACCATGTCGCAGTACTCATCTTTACTAAACAAGGGTGTTACTTCGCTAAGTAGCTGCCCCTTGGGCTCGTCCTTTTTCTTGCCTTCTTTTAAAAGAGTGTATAAGGCTTTAAGTTCAAGCTCTGCTTTGTTATATGAAGTTTCAGGATCTTCAAGTGAGATGTTTGCGATTAAGATTATCTTCTGTTTAACGTGGTCAAAAGCGATAACCTTATCAAAAAGCATCAAATCCACATCCTTGAAGGCTTCTGTGTCGTTTACGTTTCTTCTTACTGTCGGCTCACTGTAGTTTAAGTAGTCATAAGAAAAGTATCCGACAAGTCCGCCTGTAAAGGGAGGAAGATAATCAAACTTAGGTGATGTATATCCTGAAAGTATCTGTCTGATTTCATCGGAAGGATTCTTGGTTTTTACCTTTAAATCTCCTATCTGAAGTTCGCCGTCTATGCAGGTTATCTGAAGTTTGGGATCGTAGCCTAAAAATGAATAACGGCCCCACTTTTCATTGGCTGCTGCCGACTCCAAAAGGTAACAGTGATTGGAGACGTTTTTTAGTATTCTTATTGTCTCAATTGGTGTTGTAAAGTCTGAAAGAATTTCAGCGCTAACTGGCAATACCTTATAGTCGCCCTTAGCTGAAAGGCTTTTAACTTCTTCAAGACTGGGTATAATTTTCATCTAATCCTCCTTGGGGGCCTGGCCGCTTGTTTGCATTGCACTCATAAATCCCCGCCGCTTCGCAGCGCCGTCGCTTTGCGACTTATGGATTTATTTCGTGTCTCCTCGGGTGAAAACAAATGTCTGCTTCGCAGCCGCTTGTTTTCCTTCCTCAGAAACAAGAAAGTCCTTGACAGAATCTCTTCTGTCAAGGACGAATAATGTACAATATACAATCCGCGGTGCCACCTTGAATTCACAAAACTGTGCGCTTAGCAGGATACCAACATATCCCTGGCAACTGACGTATGCCTCACGTTGCAGAATACTCTGTTTAAAAACATTTCCCTGCACCCTCCGTGGTCCATTTGACACTCAGTTTCTTACCCGGCTCTCACCTTCCCGGACTCTCTGTGCAGTCTTTAATGCCTTTATCTCCACTTCAACGGTTTAAAGTATTAATTTGATAGTCTGTTGACTTAGTGAAAGATTATCACGTAGATAACTAGTTGTCAACTAAAACCTCTTTATTGGTGCAATAATTCTTTAAAAGTTCCTCAAGCTTTTTGAAGTTGACGGGCTTGGATAAGTACTCGTCAAAGCCCTCTTCGATGAGTTCCTCACGCACACCTGCTATGGCGTTGGCGGTGAGTGCAACTATCTTGCAGTTTCCTCCCTTGGCAAAAGAAGGTGATAACTCTCGGATTCGTCTCATGGCTTCGATACCATCCATCTCAGGCATCATCTGGTCCATAAGAATAATGTCGTACTCGTTCTTCTTACAAAGTTCAATAGATTCGGCTCCGCTTGCAGCTACATCTACCGCTACGCCGTATATCTGAAGGCTTTTTGAAATAACCTTGAGGTTTACGCGGTTATCGTCGACTGCTAAAGCTCTTACGTTTTCAAACTTAACATCTCCGATGTTTGAAGGATTATTCTCGGAGTTGCCCTTTTCAAGCATAATCTTTCCGATAGGTGTTGAATCCTCGATAACCTGAGGAAGTCTAATAACAAACTTGGTTCCGACTCCGTAGGTACTTTCTACGGTAATCTTACCGCCCATCAGTTCAAGATAGCCTTTTACAATTGCAAGTCCAAGACCTGTACCTTCGATGTTAACATTTACGTTTTTATCAACACGTGAGAAATTTCTGAAGATCTTATCGATGTTTTCTTCCTTAATTCCTATACCGGTATCACTAACTTCAAATCTAAGCCATGCCTTGCCTTCTCTGATTTCATCTAAAAAGCCTTTAAATGTAACCGAACCTTTGGGTGTATACTTTACGGCATTGTTTAAGACGTTGACCAAAATACCGCGAAGTCTTACGGCATCACCATACAAAACCTTAGGGATGTTTTCATCCATTTCCATATGAAATTCAAGGCCCTTTTTCTTGGCAAGCGTTTCAATGATTAAGTAGGCATCCTTAATTACATGGCCAATCTTGTAATTTTCTTCAACAAGTTCAAACTGACCTGACTCGATACGTGAGATATCAAGGATATCGTTGATGATAGCAAGAAGGCTGTTTGAAGAATTTCTGATATCTTCAATCTGCTCTCTGCTGTCGCCAAGGTTATCATTTTTAAGTAAAACCTCCGAAAAACCAATGATGGCATTAAGGGGCGTTCTGATTTCATGGGACATATTTGCCAGGAAGGCACTTTTGGCTACGTTGCTGACTTCAGCCTGCTTTTTGGACTCAATCAGGCTCTTCATCATATTTGTGATTTCTGTTGTATCTTCAATAGCTGCAATGTAACCTATAAGATCGTTATATTTATCAACGATTCTGTTAGTAATAAGTCTTACATAAACCTTATCTTCACTGTAAACGCTGTTGTCGGCTCTGGTCTTTCCTTCGTATTCAAAGTAATCATCTGAAAGGTTAAACTCTCGTAAGAAGACTTCAACCGGCTGGTCGATTAGCTTGTCGATTCCCTGAAATACCTCGTAGGCTGCAACGTTTGCAATCTTCAAGACCTTATTCTTATCAAATAAAAGCATAGGCTGCGTAGAAACTGCGTAGGTATACTGGGCCATATTTGGCACGTTGATTTCAGTTAAGTATCTGTCATACTCAGCCAAAAGAAGCATTACGACTCCAAAGAACTGAGTTATGGAGCTTCCGGGAATTGCCGGAAGTCCGATTGAAGGAAATACTGTATCTAAGACTACACCTGCCAAAATAACAATAAGTGCTGATAAGAGTTTATAAGCTGTAATCTTTTCTCGACGGTTTTCAGCTTTGACTGCCAGATATACAATCGCTGAACCCATAAGAAAAGCATATACTATGTAATATGCTGTGTATAAATTGTTGGCAAAACCCTTAGAAAAGGTATAAGTCATTCCTGTTTCAGTGTATGTAAATATCGCTGAACCTCTGGCTACAGTAAAGAAATATACGATAAAGCCCAACGCTGCCAGGCCATCAAGGATACGCCTGAAGACTAACCCTATTGGCTTTAAAGAAACCAGATAGAACTCTCCAAGTACAATAAATGCTATGGTTCCAACCATACCAACGGCTCGTCCATAGAAGGCTACTTCTACGTTGTCTGTGACGAAAACCACTCCAAAACCAAGGCTCCATACTGCACTGGCAAAGCATACCATAGCAATTAAAAGGCTGCTGTGACGACTGTGTTTATTAAATATCATCTGCCCAATGCCAAGAAGCATAGCGCAAGTTGCGAAACATATTAAAATCACTGCAAAAAATACAGAAAGCGTCATATAAATTCCTCTCGAAACGAGTCATTCTCAAGTATAGTGTATAGTGTCTCGAAGTATAACATGCGCTTATTAACAAATAGCAAAAGAAAAACAGGACCTATTCTTCGCCGTCCATCTCCATATATGCTTTAACTACCTTTTCATAGTCTATTGCATTTGTAATCTTCTCGGCTTCAAAACCGTCTTCTGTTTCTTTGGCTCTGTAGATATATAATCCGTCTTCATTAATTGTATCGCCTTCGATTAAGGCACCTACAACGTAGCTTTTCTTTTCAAATTCAAATTCATCTACTACTGCCATTTCTATTTCTTCACCGTCCTTATTTGTCACAGTGAAGGTTACGTATTCCTGAAATTCGTCTGCCATTTTATCCTCCTAAACTAAGCCGCCTTAACGGCGTACATTCTTAATTCAAAAATAAATCTAAGCCGTGGGCTTTGTCGCTATTTTTTTAAGCCGCAGGCTTTCTTTTGACTGTATACCACCATTTGAATATAGCAATTCCAATGATGATAGTATATCCTATGAGACTGTATTTATCGGGTATCTCGTTTAAGAAGAATATCCCTAGAAGTGCGGCGAAAAGTATCTGCGTGTAGTCAAATACCGATATTTCCCTTGCGGGTGCTTTGGTGTATGCGGTCGTTATGCATAACTGTCCACCTGTTGCTGCGCATCCTGCCAAAAGAAGGCATATAAGCTCTCTTGGGCTCATTGGCTTAAAGTTAATTATCATAAAGGGAAGGGTAATCATGCACGAGAAAATCGAAAAGCACATAACGATAACAGGTCCTCTCTCGCCCTTCTTACCAAGAAGCCTTACAAAAGTGTAGGCAATTCCGGCGCCTAATCCTCCAAGCATTCCTATAAAGCCGTAAAATGAAGTTATCTGCATTGATGGTTTGATTACGAACGCGGCACCTATAAAGGCTACGATTACACTAAGCCACTCAACCTTATTGGCCTTTTCTTTAAGTATGAAAACTGAAAAGATAATGGCAAAAAAGGGTGAGAGCTTGTTTAGTATATTAGAATCTGCAAGTCCAAGCTTATCGATGGCATAGAAATTGCAAATAAGACCTAAAGATCCGCAGAAGCTTCTCATGAAAAGTCCGGGCCAGCTTGTTTTCTTAATCTTGAAGCCTTCCTCACTTCTTGCAAGCATTATTACTGCTGCAACTGCGGCCACAGCATTTCTAAAGAACGCCTTCTGCATTGTGGGTAAATCTCCTGATATCTTCACAAAGAAAGTCATCAGTGAAAAGAAAAACCCTGCAAATATGATATATATTATTCCCTGCATTTTTTTATTTTTCATAGGGCTATTCTATGAAAAGGTGAATAAAAATACAAGGAAAAAAGTGTCAAAAACTTATCCTATTTTGGAAACTGCCTTGTAAACGGGAAGTCCGATGAGGATTGAAATCACCATTTTGGCAGCATCAAAAGGTATAAATGGAATTACTCCTGCCATTAAAGCTGCCTTAAACGAAAGGTTAAGGGCAATCATGAGCCATACTGTACCAAAGAGATAGCATACAATAGTACCAAGTGCAAGGCCGATAACTACTGCAGGAATCTTTCTTTGGAACTTACTTACGAAAAATCCTGCGATAAGTGCCATGGGAATATAAGCAATTAAGTATCCGCCTGTAGGGCCTGCAAGTTTGGCAAGTCCGCCTGTAAATCCGGCAAATACGGGAAGTCCGACAAGACCGAGTAAAAGATATATAGCAATACTTATTGTGCCATCCTTCATTCCAAGGATGATGATTGTAAGATAAATACCAAGAATTGATAATGCTACAGGTACTTCACTAATAGGAATAGGAAGTGAAAGTGGTCCTAAAATACATAAAACCGCTGTACAAAGGGCTATTTTAGTTATTCTTTTGACTGATAATCTGCTTTTTGATTCCATTTTTCAAACCTCTTTTTTCCTATTGTTTACATTTTGCATTGAGGAGTTTACAATGATGCTGCATACAAGTCAACAAATTTATCATAAAGGTTTACAATCCGTTAACGAATAATCATTGCGTTAAAGGATACTTTCTTATAGCCGATTCGCAGAAAGGAAGCTTTCAATGACTACCAAAGAGCAGGTACTTGATTTACTTAAGAATAATGGAAGTGCTTTTTTATCAGGCCAGGAGATTGCTGATAAACTCTATATTACAAGGGCTGCTGTCTGGAAGGCCATAAAGGCTCTTCAAAAGGAAGGGCTTGAAATTGAAGCCGTCACAAACAGAGGTTACAGACTTCTTGTTGATAAGTATGTTCCGGCTTCAAATGAGATTTGGGCTTCATTTAAAGCTCATCCTTCTTTTGAAAAAATTGCTTCCGTAAAGGAGCCTGATTTTGTAATTTCCCTTGATAGTGTTGACTCAACTAATATATTTGCAAGAAACAGGGCTGAAATAAAGCCTTTAGAAGAAGGTCTCATTCTTGCCGGAAATCAGACCGGTGGACGCGGACGAAGAGGCAGATCTTTTTACTCACCCGATAACACAGGCTTATATTTAAGTTTCCTTCTTTTCCCCCAAAGTGACTTTAAGGAAGCTTCCAAATTAACCTGTCTTACAGCTGTAGCCATCTGTAGGGCCATAAAAAATGTCACGGGAATTGACGTTGATATCAAGTGGGTAAACGATATTTTCTACAAGGGGAAAAAGGTCGGTGGAATCTTAACTGAGGCCATCACATCCTTAGAAGACGGAATGCTTAGCCATGTCATAATCGGTATCGGGATAAACCTCTACGAGCCCTACGAAGGATTTCCGCAGGAGCTAAAGAAAATTGCCGGAGGAATTCTAAACGGGCAGATTTCCCGCGAGGTAAAAACCAAGCTGATTTCGGAGATCATGGTCCAGTTTTACTTAAGCTACTATTTCCCCGATGAATATCCTTATGTTGAAGAGTATAAAGAACGGTCCATGCTTATCGGAAACTATGTTAAAATCATCTCCTATAGCGAGGCCCCATCGGCATCCAAAGGCTATGCATACGTTACGGGAATTGATGATTCCTGCCACCTTCTTATACGCTACGACGACGGAAGCTCAGACGTTCTTTCAACGGGTGAAGTAAGCGTTGTAAAGTACTGATAATAAAGTTAGGACATCAACCGGGCTCTATTTGAGCCTTTAATCCATATAAAGCGAGAACATAAATGAATTTAATTACCATAAAGAACTTAACCAAAGCATATACTGATAAGGTCCTTTTTGACGGCATAGACTTCAGCCTCGAAGAAGGCGAAAAGGTCGGTGTCGTTGGCATTAACGGAACCGGCAAATCTACTCTTCTTAAAATCATTGCAGGAATTGAGGAAGCCGACTCAGGCGAATACACCAAGAAAAACAACCTTGTCATAAACTATCTTCCCCAGGTTCCTGAATTTGATAGCGATATGTCTATCTACGACTACGTTATAAATGCCAACGGAAAGTCCGATTCACATTGGGATATTGAAGGTGACGCCAAGGCTATGCTAAATAAGCTCGGCTTTGAAGACTACTCAATAAAGCTTAGTACCCTTTCAGGTGGGCAAAAGAAAAAGGTTGCCCTTGCCGGAGCCCTTCTTTCGGACAGTGAAATCCTTATTCTCGACGAGCCTACAAACCACCTTGATAACATGATGACCGAATGGCTTGAAGAGTGGCTTAAAGGCTACAAGGGTGCTCTTATCATGATTACCCACGACAGATATTTCCTTGATCTTGTCTGCAACCGAATCGTTGAACTTGATAAGTCCAAGCTGTATTCATATAAGGAAAACTACGAAGGCTTTCTTTTATTAAAAGCTGAGCGTGAGGCTATGGCACTTTCTACCCAGAAAAAGCACGAGAACATCCTTCGCAAGGAAATCGCCTGGATTCAGCGTGGTGCAAGAGCCCGCTCTACCAAGCAGAAGGCTCACATCGCCCGCTATGAGGCATTAAGAGATGAAGAAAAGGTGCAAATTGATAACGTGGCCACAATTGAGGCCCTCTCTTCCCGCCTCGGAAAGAAAACCATTGAACTTAAAAATATCAGTAAATCCTATGGTGATAGGACTTTAATAAATGACTTTACCTATACCTTTTTAAGAACTGACCGAATAGGAATTTTAGGTCCTAACGGTTGCGGTAAGTCAACTCTTATGAAGATGATTATCGGCGAAGTAGCCCCCGACAAAGGTAGCATCGAAATCGGCGATACCGTAAAGATTGGCTACTATTCTCAGGAATGCGAGTCCATGAATCCCAAAGAAAAGGTCATCGACTACATCAAGGATACAGCCGAGTACATAAAGACCGATGATGGCTATATTTCTGCCTCTCAGATGCTTGAAAAGTTCCTTTTTGAAGGTTCACTTCAGTACCAACTCATTGAAAAGCTTTCAGGAGGCGAAAGAAGGCGTCTTTATCTGGCCAAGGTTTTAATGGAAGCTCCCAATGTCTTGATCCTTGACGAGCCCACAAATGACCTTGATTTGACAACACTTAGAATCTTAGAAGACTTTTTAGATACCTTCCAGGGAATCCTCATTGCAGTATCACATGACAGATATTTCCTCGACAGAGTTTCAGCAAGAATGCTGACCTTTGACGGCTTTGGAAATATTGATTTATTTAACGGAAGCTACACCGAATACTACCAGAAATTTAAAGAAGAGCACGCTGGCGATGCTTCTTCAAAGCCCGGAAAGCTAACCGATTCGGCCCAGGGGCAGTCTTCAAAGGTATCTTCCGACAGTCCTCTTTCAGGAGATCTCTCTTCGGGTGCCCAAGCCTATAAAGAACAAAAGGCCCAAAACCAGAAGCTTAAGTTTACTTATAAAGAGCAGAAGGAATACGAAACTATCGAAGCCGACATTGAGGCTTTGGAAGAAAAGATTTCAAAACTCGAAAGTGAACTTTCAAATCCTAAAATTTCTTCGGACTTCGTTAAGTTAAATGAACTTACTAAGGAAAAAGAAGAAACCGAGAGACTCTACGAAGAAAAGATGGAACGCTACCTTTACCTCGAAGATTTAGCGCAGGAAATCGAAAACCAGAAAAAGGGGCTATAGGAAGGCTGGCAGCGCGCGTAGCAAAAGGTAACGCGACGGCAGGCGGCTCACCGCAACAGGCGATTAGACGATTGGCTCATTTAACAACAAAAGACGCAACCCGTTTCCCGGGCTGCGTCTTATTATATGTCTGTCGGTGTCTGGACTGTTATCTGCTAGTGATAATCCAGGGAGCAGGCTGAGCATCATAGGTGTGCTTGCTTGTAACCTTGGATACGCTCATCTGGATGATTTCAGGATCTGCAAGACCAAGTTCTGCAAAAAGCTTGGGCATTGATGCTGCAGTCACAAAATCAAGTGTATAGATAACAAATTCCATATTCGGATTAATTGAAAGCATGTACTTCATTTCTTTTTCCATGCTTGCTGAAGCAACTAACATTGTAACATCAGGAACAGGGAGGTCTTTCATGGTATCCTCATCAACATGGTCGATGATTGTAACGTTGTTAAGACCAAACTGCTCTACGTTATCTTCAAGGGCGCTTCTGTCGTTTTTATTGTATTCAACGGCGATGATTGTGCCTTCGCCATTTAAGATAGCTGACTCAATAACAATTGACTCACCTGAAATGACACAAATATTCTTGCCCTCTTCAATCTGCATCTTAGAAAGAATAACGGCACGAATTTCTGAACCTACATAACGAACCGAGCCGGGTGTGAATGCTGAATTGTCCATACCAAACTTAACTGTTGAACGGGCATTCTTGTTGTAGATGAGCATACCGGCTGAAGCATTGATACCTCTGTCGATCATCTCAGATACAAGGTTTTCCTTGATAGGTCCTGTGGGTTCACTTCCCTCATTGTAAATAACTGTACAATCGCCAAGTCCTGCGTTGTACATACGATAGAAGATGTCAGGGTGACCTGCTTCGGTAAACACAAGTACGCATCTGTGAGCTTCTACTGTAGGAATAATGTTTTTATTCTTTCTTGTAATATCAAGAAGCTTGACATGCTCTAAATCTACCTCTGTATTGTCGCTGAAATACTGAAGCCATGAAATAATATGAGTGTTTGTAAAAAGCTGATCCATAATACCCTCCTCTATTTAGCACATTTATACTGTAAATCTTCCCAGCGTCTGTCAACTTCAGCCTGGAACTGAGCTATTAAATCCTCGTTTCCGGGTTTGAAAAGGTGCTTAAATCTACCCTGTTCTCTGAGGAAGTCTTCGATAGGAAGTTTCTTCTTGGGTTCGTAGTTTAATGTCCACTTTCCGTGATCTACTTCAAATAAAGGCCAGTAACATGTGTCGATTGCTAACTGGCAAATCTTCATGATATCTGCTGTTTCGTATCTCCATCCACGAGGACAGGGAGTCATGAGGTTTAAAAAGCTTGCTCCTTCTGTGTAGATAGCCTTTTCAGCCTTAAGATGAAGGTCCTTAAAATCTCTTGTGAATGTAGTCTGAGCAACGTAAGGAACGTCATGGTCTGCAATGATGCTTGCAAGGTCCTTTCTGTTCTGCATCTTACCGTTACTGTTCTTTCCAACAGGTGTTGTAGTTGTGTCTGCAAACATAGGTGTTGCAGAAGAACGCTGAATACCTGTGTTCATGTAAGCTCCATTATCGTAGCATACATAAACCATATCGTGGCCACGTTCCATAGCACCTGAAAGTGACTGGAAACCGATATCATATGTACCACCGT
>JAKSRS010000019.1 GCA_024403515.1 Lachnospiraceae bacterium | reverse complement strand
TAAGCATTCTTTTTGCTTTTTATTTCTTTCTTCTTCAATCATAGCAATCCTTTCAGATCAAAGCAGATATCGCTGGATCATTCGCCCGCATGAACCCCATCCGCATCCCACGCATCTCGTGGTTAAATAATATCATTAATCATATATCACGTCAATTATAATCATTAATAAACACAAAATAGTTAGTACTACTACCACGATAGCTTTTTCGATATTCTGCATGGGTTCTAAAGATTATTTATAGCGAGGAAGGAAAACAAGCGGCTCCGAAGGAGACATTTGTTTTCACCCGAGCGTATACGAAATAAAAACACGAGTTGCAAGGCAACGGCTGGCACGTAGTGACAGGTTTTTATGAGAAAAAAAGAACTCTGTTCCAACCGTTATGGTCAAAACAGAGTTCTCATAATTCTCGACAATAGAAAATTTCATTTTCTATTGTATATATTAGTTTCGCAACTTTTATGCTAGGGATAGCATTACTTATTAGCGATAGCACAAAGCTGTACGTTTTCCTGCGGAAAACCGATCAAGTTCGCTATCGTGGCGTTTGCTTCGCAAGCCGCCACTAACGCTCATTTGATCGATGCGATTTCAAATCCTACTGATTTGAAATCGCTGCCTGGGCAGCAGCTAGTCTGGCGATGGGCACGCGGAAAGGTGAACATGATACATATGTAAGTCCTACCTTGTGGCAGAATTCAACTGATGAAGGATCTCCACCGTGTTCGCCACAGATTCCAAGCTTGATGCCGGGACGAACCTTGCGACCCTTCTCTGCAGCCATCTGAACAAGCTGACCAACACCATTCTGGTCAAGCTTTGCGAAAGGATCAGATTCATAAATCTTAGACTTATAGTATGAATCAATGAACTTTCCTGTATCATCACGAGAGAAACCAAATGTCATCTGAGTAAGATCGTTTGTACCAAATGAGAAGAATTCAGCTTCTTCTGCAATTTCATCAGCCATCAAAGCTGCACGAGGAATTTCAATCATAGTACCGATATGATAAACAATATCTGACTTATACTCCTTCTTAACCTGTTCTGCTGTTTCAACTACAACGTCCTTAACAAATTTAAGTTCCTTGCGGTCACCTACAAGAGGAATCATGATTTCAGGTTCAATATTGAATCCATACTTTTCATTTTCTTCAATTGCAGCTTCCATTACAGCACGTGTCTGCATTCTTGCAATTTCAGGATATGTAACAGCAAGACGGCATCCACGGTGACCCATCATGGGGTTGAATTCGTGTAATGAATCACATGTATTCTTAACTTCTTCAAATGTAAGTCCCATATCGTCGGCTAAAGCCTTGATATCTTCGTCATCTGTAGGAACAAATTCATGTAAAGGAGGATCGAGGAAACGAATTGTAACCGGTCTTCCTTCCATTGTCTTAAAGATACCCTTGAAGTCAGACTTCTGGAAAGGAATGAGTTCATTTAAAGCTGCTTCTCTTTGTTCGCATGTCTTGGAAAGAATCATCTTGCGGATCTTAGGGATTCTTTCTGCATCAAAGAACATGTGCTCTGTACGGCAAAGACCGATTCCTTCAGCACCAAGCTTAATTGCGTTAAGTGCATCTGCGGGTGTATCAGCATTTGTACGAACTTTAAGTTTACGATACTTGTCAGCCCAGTTCATGATACGCTCAAAATTACCTGAAATTTCAGCATCTTTTGTACGTAAGTCACCCTTATAAATCTTACCGGTTGAACCATCAAGTGAAATGTAATCACCTTCGTTGAACTTAATTCCACCAAGTTCAAACCACTTTTCTTCTTCATTAATATTGATTGCGCCACATCCTGATACACAGCATGTACCCATACCACGAGCAACTACTGCTGCGTGAGATGTCATACCACCACGTACTGTAAGGATACCTTCTGAAGCATGCATACCTTCAATGTCTTCAGGTGATGTTTCAAGACGAACAAGAATAACTCTTTCTCCTCTTGCATGTGCAATTTTAGCTTCTTCAGCTGTAAAGTAAACGCGTCCTGCTGCAGCACCGGGTGATGCAGGAAGACCAACGCCCATAACTTCTCCATCACGAAGAGCGATTGTATCAAATGTGGGGTGAAGTAACTGATCAAGAGACTTAGCTTCAATTCTCATAACAGCTTCCTGCTCTGAAATCATTCCTTCATCTACCAAATCACAAGCAATCTGTAAAGCTGCCTGAGCTGTTCTTTTGCCATTTCTTGTCTGAAGGAAATAAAGTTTTCCTTCTTCAATAGTAAATTCCATATCCTGCATATCGCGGTAATGGTCTTCAAGTTTATTAGCAATTTCCATAAATTTGTCAAAACATTCGGGAAGATCTTCCTGAAGTTTTGTAATAGGCTGAGGTGTACGAATACCTGCAACAACGTCTTCACCCTGCGCATTGATAAGGTACTCACCAAAGATACCCTTTTCACCTGTTGAAGGGTTACGAGTGAAGGCAACACCAGTACCTGATGTATCTCCCATGTTACCAAATACCATTGCCTGAACGTTTACAGCTGTTCCCCAGTCACCGGGGATATCATTCATACGACGATAAACGATTGCTCGTTCGTTATCCCATGAACGGAAAACTGCTTTGACAGCTTCCATTAACTGTACCTTAGGATCCTGAGGGAACTCTTCTCCCATCTTATCTTTATAGATACTCTTGAATCTATCGATTACATCCTTAAGATCATCTGCTGTAAGCTCTGTATCGTAATGTACATGCTTTTTGTTCTTAATTTCATCAAGAACTCTTTCAAATAATGACTTGGGAACTTCCATTACAACGTCTGAGAACATCTGAATGAAACGTCTGTAAGAGTCGTAAGCGAATCTTCTGTTTCCTGTCTTATTTGCAAATCCTTCAACTGCTACGTCATTAAGTCCAAGGTTTAAGATTGTATCCATCATACCTGGCATTGATGCACGAGCACCTGAACGAACAGAAACAAGTAAAGGATTTTCGGTATCACCGAATTTCTTGTTCTGTTTCTCTTCAAGAACAGCAATTTCTGCAAAAATCTGTTCTTTGATTTCATCTGAAATTTTCTTTCCCTGATTGTAGTAATCTGTACAAGCTTCTGTTGTAACAGTAAATCCCTGTGGAATAGGAAGACCAAGGTTGGTCATCTCTGCAAGGTTTGCACCCTTTCCACCAAGTAAGGGACGCATCTCTGCATTTCCCTCCTCAAAACGGTAAACCCATTTTGCCATAATATCTCTCCTTCAAATATAATATGTGGACAAAGAAGCGAGACGGTTACATCTCGCTTTTTAATGACACTATTATAACATAAAAAATGTCCGTGGGGAACACACAAGCATGCGAAAAAGTGTGAATCCACGGACAAACATCCTTAATTTTTCTTTAAGAAATATTAGCAACTAACAATATTTTGTCTAATGTATATTAATACTATAAAACTAAATTTTTATAGACGTCCATTTACCCTGTTTGAAGCGCACAGTTGCGAAAATAAACCTCGAAACCTGGTCAGCCAAAACACCCATCCAGATTCCTATAATGCCCCATCCAAGGATGTATCCGCAGCTGTAAGAAAAGATAGTTCTTATAAATGTAACACTAATAATTGCAGCCATCGCTGTATAAGCAGTATCGCCCGCGCCGCGCAGACATCCCATATATATAACCTGGCTAATCTGGAATACAGCGACAAGAATAATTACTCTCATAATGGAAATGCCAATGTTAACTATATTTTCTTCTTTAAAGAAAAGACCAAACAGTCCCTTAGCGCCAAAAAAGTAAATAACAGACAGGCAAACTGCAATCATCATTCCAAACTGCCTGCAAATTTTTCCATAATCCTTGGCAAGTTCTTCATTCTTTTCACCGAGACTTCTTCCAATTAAGGCAACAGCCGCCGACTGAAGACCATCTCCAAAAGAAAAAGAAAGTCCCATTATATTCATACCGACCTGATGAGCTGCCATCGCTTCTGTTCCCTGGTCTGCAGCCATCATTGCAGTGAGCACAAAACCAACTCGCATAAGAATCTGTTCAAAGAAAACACTGTATCCGACTTTTACAATTGAAATGAAGGTTTCCAAAGAAGCCTTTATTCTGTTTTTAAAGATATAAGGAATGCTTACAAATGTATCACCCTTACACACTGAAACTATACTCATTATGCAGGCAACGAAGGTTCCAAATACAGTAGCTATTGCTGCACCGTATATACCAAGAGCCGGGAATCCTAAATGGCCGCCTATAAGAAGATAGTTAAAAATAACATTTATAGTGTTACTGGTCAGATTAGTTTTCATTGTAATCTTTGTATTACCGGAACCTCTTTGAGCTGAGTTGATGCCCATTGAAATACAGTTAAATATCATGCCACCCATGATAATTCTAAAGTAGATTACTGCGCCATCATGGGTTTCCGGTCTCGAGCCACAAAACTTAATGATTGGAGATGCGAAGGCAACAAAGAATGTGCTGAGTATAACAGCTGTTATTATTATAAATTCAAGGGCTGTCTTCACAATTCTGTTGGCTTCATCTCTTCGATTCTCACCGCGCCTTCTCGCAACTAAAGCTGATATCGAAACATTCAGGGCAAAGAATAGCGAAAGTCCGATAAACTTAGGCTGAGTCGTCAGTCCAACGGAAGCAACCGCAGTATGTCCTAGTGAACTCACCATTAATGAATCAATCAATCCCGCAAAAGCAATGAAAAACGATTCAACAATTGCAGGCCAGGCCATATTCAAAACCACTTTGAGTTTTTCTCTGTCTTTAAACATTTCTATTCCTATTCTTCCATTATAATATGGTAGTATATCTACCTTTATAGTTAATCGAAGCTTCTGATAATCTCGATTAGACCATTATGATCGTTATCTTCTTTAGTAACTATGTCGGCAATATCCTTAACACACTGTTGCGCATTTGCCATTGCAACACCTACTCCCGCGGCTTCAATCATCGAAAGATCGTTAGGTGCATCTCCCGAAGCATACGTATTGTAATGAGCAACCGGCAAATACTTTTCAAGAGTTAATAAAGCATTACCCTTACTGATACCCTTTGGCAAAATTTCAAGATACATTGTATTGGAAAAAACAGCATCTACCACATCGCCAAGTTTAGCTTCGATCACTTTTCTTAATTCAACCAATGCAGGATAATCGTTTAAGGCAATAATCTCAACCTTAAAAGATCCATCCGGAATTGTTTTTCTTAAATCATCAGTAAGTATGAATGGTAAGTGAATCTTGGACCGGTAAAACGCAAGTTCTTCGTCCTCCACTGTACCAACAATATCTTTATCTGTATATACATGAGCGTGGATACCTGCTTCTTCGCAAAGTTCCATAACTTTAAGTACGATGTCAATCGGAAGTTTCTTTTTAAATATGTACTCCTTTTTATCACAGTTGTAGATTACTGATCCGTTATTGGCTATAATCCACATATTCTTAAAGTTTAATCCAAATTTATCTTTCACTTCCAATATGCTATCAAGCGGACGCCCCGATGTAAGCACTACTCTGTGCCCGTTATCTGTAGCAGTCTTAAGAGCACTTTGCATAGCCGGACTTACTGTCGAGTCATTTAATAAAAGTGTTCCATCCATATCAGTAAAAAGAACTTTCTTGTGAGAAGCCTTAATCGCATCTAATAACGAATCGTCAACATATAACTTTCCTTTACCTACCGCAAGGTCTATTCCATCTTTGTTAGTTCCGTGAAAGTCACTTCCGCCCGACAATAACAAGTGATATTTATTAGCAAGTTTTCTTATCTGCCTCTCATCGGCAAGTGTATAGGTTGAATACACGGCTTCAATACCCATAAGGCCCTCTTCTTTCAAAGATGCCACAAGAGTATCGAGCTTATCTTTTCCAAAACCATATAAGATGGGATGCGCAAGTACCGGAATTCCTTTGGCCTTAAGTATCATTTTCACAGCATCGATTGGATTAATCTTCTCTCTCGGAATATGAAAAGGTCTTCCATCACCGATATATCTATCAAAGGCTTCCTTTTTACTTTTGACGAAACCTTTTTCAAGAAGATATGCTGCAAAATGTGCTCTGGTGATTACAGCGCCCTCGTTCTTTTGCCTAAGTTCATCATAATCAACCGGCATTCCTGCATCGGTTAACATCTTACATACTTTAACATTTCTTATTTCTCTTGAATTGACAAAATCTGCCAAATAATCTTCAAAATCGGGATTTGTATAGTCAATGTAGAGGCCTACTATATGAACGTCCTGTCCGTAATAATCGGTCGAAAGTTCGATTCCGGGAATAATTTCAGGTACAGTAATTCCTTCTTCTTTAAGTTTTCCTGCATACCCTATAGCTTCGCTAATTCCCGCCACGGTATCGTGGTCTGTTAAAGCCATCGCAGACAACCCTTTTTCTATTGCATAATCTACTAGTTCAGTCGGAGTCATTGTTCCATCCGAACGTAATGAATGTACATGAAGATCTATCATATTTTCTCCTAAAACAAAGCTCGGGCAGGAAAAACCTGCCCGAACAAATTATTCTTCGTCTTCGCCTTCTTCAACATCAGCTGTAAAGATTGTTCTCTTTCTAGCCATTTCATCGCTCGCAAGATATTCGTCATATGTTGTAATCTTATCGATCAATGTTCCGTTAGGAAGGATTTCCATAATTCTGTTTGCTGTTGTTTCAACAAACTGGTGGTCATGACATGAGAACATTTCAACACCGGGGAACTTAATAAGTCCATTGTTTAATGAAGTAATTGATTCCATGTCAAGGTGGTTTGTAGGCTCATCAAGGATAAGGCAGTTAGCACCGGAAATCATCATCTTGGATAAAAGGCAACGAACCTTTTCACCTCCGGAAAGTACTCTAACCTTCTTAACACCATCTTCGCCTGCGAAAAGCATTCTTCCAAGGAAACCTCGTACATATGTAACATCCTTAACGGGTGAATAGCCTGTAAGCCAGTCAACGATTGTATAGTCATTATCGAATTCTTCAGTTGAATCCTTGGGGAAATAAGCAAGGCTTGTTGTTACGCCCCATTTGTATGTTCCTTCATCAGGTTCAAGTTCACCTGCAAGAATCTTAAATAGTGTAGTTTTAGCAAGTTCGTTACCACCAACTAATGCTACCTTATCATTTCTTCCAAGGATGAATGAGATATTATCCAATACCTTTTCACCATTGATTGTCTTGGAAATTCCTTCAACAGCAAGAACTTCGTTACCGATTTCACGTTCAGGTCTGAAGTCGATGTAAGGATACTTACGGCTTGAAGGCTTAATGTCATCAAGTTCAATCTTTTCAAGAGCACGCTTTCTTGAAGTAGCCTGCTTGGACTTTGAAGCATTTGCAGAGAATCTTGTAATAAATTCCTGTAATTCCTTAATCTTTTCTTCTTTCTTCTTGTTAGCTTCTTTCATCTGCTTTACAAGCAACTGGCTTGATTCATACCAGAAGTCGTAGTTTCCGGCATATAACTGAATCTTACCATAATCGATATCTGCAGTATGAGTACAAACCTTATTAAGGAAATATCTGTCGTGGCTTACAACGATAACAGTGTTTTCAAAGTTTATAAGGAATTCTTCAAGCCATGCAATAGCATCAAGATCAAGGTGGTTAGTAGGCTCATCAAGAAGAAGGATATCAGGATTACCAAAGAGTGCTCTTGCAAGCAACACCTTAACCTTCTGGTTACCATCGAGGTCACCAACTAAACTATAATGAAGTTCTGATTCAATACCAAGACCGTTTAAGACCATGGCAGCGTTTGAATCTGCTTCCCAACCATCCATTTCGGCGAACTCTGCTTCAAGCTCACTTGCGCGGATACCGTCTTCATCCGTGAAATCTTCTTTTGCATAGATAGCATCTTTTTCTTTCATGATATCGTAAAGACGCTGATTACCCATGATAACAGTGTCAAGTACTGTAAATTCATCGTATTTAAAGTGATCCTGCTCGAGGAAAGAAAGTCTCTGACCGGGAGTAATTGTTATATCACCGTTAGTTGTATCAAGCTGGCCGGATAAAATCTTTAAAAATGTAGATTTACCTGCACCATTGGCACCGATAATACCGTAGCAGTTTCCCTCGGTAAACTTAATATTTACATCTTCGAACAATGCCTTTTTGCCGATTCGAAGTGTTACGTTATTAGCACTAATCATTTGTTTCTCCAATCTGTGGCTTAGCCACTATTCCTATATATAAAGAACTCATTCATAAGAGTTCAAAACACACCATATTAATTTTATATGAAAAAGAAAGTTTTGCAATAGAAAAAATTCTTAATAAACATAGAAAATGCCCGACAAAGTCGAGCATTTTAACCATTATTTCCTAATAGAAGCAAGTTTGGCAAGAGTTCTTTCAAGTCTGTCCTTAATAAACTCTCTGTCCTCATCTTTAACAAGATAGTATAAATATGATTCTTTTACCATATCAAAGGGTAATCCCCTTCCAACAATCTTGTAATTAACAAATCCTCTATCAATGTATGAATCAATCTCATCGTTACCGATAAAGGCTTCCTTGGTCATGCATTCACTGAAAGTAGGACGTGAATCTCTATTATTGCACGGGAAAGGCTTTCCTTTTTCAAAAGAAAGCTGCTTTAGGGCTTCATCTTCATAATGAGCCGTTCTTCTCGGACAATGAGCATTGCATACTTCATCAACTAATATTTCAACCCTCGAAGCCTGCGGCTCTAAAGCCTTTAATGTCTTTTCGTCATGATTCAAATCATAGTCGAGAACACACATAAAAAAGTCCTTATCCAGTTCTTTTTGAAGACCTTCAAGCGTCGTTATTCTTTTGGTTGTTGATGAAATAAATTTAAAATTCGGATACTTGTCTCTTAAGTACTTTTCCAGCACCTCTTTGTTAACAAGCACCTGATTCATTCCGTTGTCAGCTACATCCATAATTAAATTACAGTATGTGTCGTTTAGATGTTTTTCTTCCAGCAAAGAATTAGTCCATGTAAACCTGACCGGAACATTTAAATCATTATAAGTTTTAATAATGGTCTTCATCTGATGCTTGTCAGTTATGCCAAACACTGCACGACCACCATTCCAGATAGCTCCCGGAAATGTACCGTATACGGATCCCACCCTATATCCGTCACGAAACTTCTCAGGAAATTCCTCCATCAGGTTGATGATAACCTGATTTAAGTAGAAATGAACACAAAACCCCGGCAAATGCCAATAAACTTCCCTTCTCATAATAGCACCTCTTCCTTAAGGCCACTGACCGGGTCGAGGTTTATTTACTGTTATAATATGTGCAGTCTCTAAATTGCGAAGAAGCAAAAGTCTTGCTTCACCAGCATACTCAGGCTTTAACATAAAGAAACAGTATGTATCGATAAGTGAGAACAGGTTAGCTGTTCTACCTTCAATCTTAAAGTTATTGATACCTGCAGGCACATATTTTTCCCAAATGGCTTCAGGTGAAATAAAAGTAGGATAATCCTGAATAGTATGAACACAGTTATGTTCGCCATATTCACAATGCCAGTGCTCAATCGGAATCTGCTTGTCTCGAGGTAATGTTCTGTTTAACAAAACAGTTTTCTGGTCTTTAGCAATCTGTCTGTAGTGCTCACCTCTTCTTTTACAATTTGGTTCACACAAAGTATTTACAAGCACTTCAAGACGTCCCTTATCCTTAACACCATCAAGTAGATCCCAACGGTTATTTAAGTTGTAGTCTAAAACAACATATTTGTAAGGTTTTTCAAGCTCTGCATTAAGTTCATCCACGTTACGAATCTCTTTACAGGTTGAACTGTTGAACTCGTATGAAGGATATTTTTCTCTTAAATACTTTTCAAGTATAGGCGAGAAAATCATAACCTCATTCATGCCGTTATCTCCAACCTCCATACAGAAGTTGCAGAATTTATCATCACAGTCATATTCGTTAAGCAAGGGATTAGTAAATGTATATCTAACAGGAACACCCTTATCATTAATTGACTTAACAACGTGCTTTACAAAGCCTGCATCACACTGATCATATGTTGGTGTGAGTCGACCACCATTCCACAAGGAAGTGGGAAAACATCCGAAAATGGAACCGATTTCCACACCCTCTCTAAAGTACTCAGGATGCTCTTCAAGCAAGCTGATCCAAAACATATTTAACGGAAAGTTGTATCTAAGTCCCGGTAAATGAAATCTGACAGGTAACATATTATATCTCCCAATGCATTTTTATTTGTATTATATCACAAAAGAACTCGTCTAAACACCCAAATGCGACTTACTGAGCTAACTTGGGTTCATTTCTTTTGTAATCAAGAGAAACAAATTTAGCATATACAGGTTCAGGTCTGTCTTCACCGTCAGTAGCAAAAATACCAACTGTACATCCGACAAATCCGCCAGCTACTTCAGTTGAAAGGGCTGAAATGTCAAGGTCCCTAATAAAAGGCTTCATTCCCTTTTCTTCAAGTGAGTAAAGAGAAAGTTTAAGACCGTTTACTGTCATAACAAGTGTTGCAGGGCTTACATCTAAAGTATCCTGAGCAAGGATTTCAGCCTTGCCGTCTTTTACCATTACTACTCTTCCCTTGTTTTCACTTACTTCGAAGCGTACATGGAATTCGTTGCTCTGGAATAGGCAGATACCTGCTCTTGTTCCCATCATAAGATTGTCTGTATAAAGTTTAGCCTTAAGTTCAAAATTCTTGCTATCCTGTCTGATGCAAAGGTATGACGGATGAGCAAGTTCTGAAAGACTGTCTGTACCGCACTTAAGTTCAAGTCCTTCACCGGTAAGTCTTAATGCATCACCTAAAGGTGCACGTAAAGTCATAAATTCAGGTCCAAGTTTTTCCATCTTGGTAAAGTTATAAGACTTACTTACATTAGGAACCGATGTATTGGGACAATCAGGAATGCACTCATCAAGCTTTATTTTAAGTTCATCTGAAAGAACACCAAGCCCGGGATTTACTATCGGCCAGTCATCTTCGAAAATAACTCTTGCAAGGAAGGTCTCTCTACCCATTGTTGTATATCCCTTAGTAGGACGTACAGCAAGCATTACCATGTACCAGTCGCCGTTTACTGTCTGAACAAGATCACCATGACCTACGTACTGAATTGGATAAATCTTTCCTAAATGTCTATGTGTAAAAATAGGATTCTTAAAGTTATTTTCATAAGGTCCAAATACATCCTTTGAACGAGCAACACTTATAGCATGCTCAGGGCCTGTACCACCTTCTGCATGAATAATGTAATAGTAATCACCTATGTGATAAAGGTGAGGACCTTCGGGCCAGTGAACACCTCTCATCGCACCGTTCCATGCTTCAACTCTCTTGCCTACAAGTTTAAACTCTTTGTAGTCGAATTCCTGAATATAGATGAAATAATCTCCATCATATCTGCAGCCATCGATATTTTCATGAGTACCACAGTAGTAGCACTTTCCGTCATCGTCGAAGAATAAACTGGGGTCGATACCATCAGCGCCTTCAATATAATGAGGCTCACTCCAAGGGCCTTCAGGATTTTCGGCTGTAACTACAAAGTTTCCGCCAAAAGAAACATTTGTACAGATACAGTAAAATAAACCATCGTAGTAACGAATTGTAGGTGCGAACAAACCTCTTGATACTCCGGCTTCTTCAAGTGGAAGCTGTGAAGGTCTGTCCAAAATATTTCCTATCTGTTCCCAGTTAGCAAGGTCTTTACTGTGCATAATAGGAAGACCAGGAAAATAAGCAAATGATGAGTTTACAAGGTAAAAATCATCGTTTACTGCACAAATTGAAGGGTCGGGATAAAATCCTGCAATCAAAGGGTTCTTTGCTGTAACCATTTTAAATATCTCCTCAAAAAATTTAGAATTAAGGTTTAGAAATAATAATCTCGTTGTCTTTTAATGCTATTTTAACTTTATTGTCATTCAAGTCAATAGACTCAATGAGTTCGTGAGGAATCTGAACACGACCTGCTCTGTCAAGTACCGCGTATTCATCCTGAGTATCCTCTTCACGCCAGTCAATATTGGTTTCTTTAAGTCTGTCAGCATACGCTTCTTTAAGAACTCTTTCAGAGCTTATCTTACCGTCTCTTATTGCAACTACGCGCTTAACTTTCTTGGAAAGCGCCATATCATGAGTAACAATTAGAATTGTCTGACCATTTTTATTAAGTTCTGTGAAGACATCAAAGATAAAGTCTGCTGTCTTAAAGTCAACGCTACCGGTTGGTTCATCGGCAAGTAAAAGCTTAGGTGAATTTGCAAGAGCTATAGCAATTGCGATTCTTTGCTGTTCACCACCTGAAAGCATGTTCATTCGGTTGTTCTTCTTATGGCTCATCCCTACCATTTCAAGAAGCTCCATTGCCTTATCATGCTTGTGCTTGGTGCTTGAAAGATTCATTGGAAGCATTACATTTTCAATTGCAGAAAGAAAAGGAAGCATATTACGTCCATTGTTCTGCCAAACGAAGCCAACAGTGTCTCTTTTGTATTTAACAAGTTCTTTTTCCGTCATTGTAAAAAGATTGCTTCCTGCAACAAATAAAGAACCTGCGCTGGGGCGGTCAAGACCGCCAATCATATTAAGGAAAGTAGATTTACCGGAACCGGAATTACCGATAATAGCGGTAAGTTCACCCTGTTCCACCGTAAGATCAAGACCCTGAAGAGCCAGAACTTCGGTTTCCTTGGTTTTATAAATTTTAACCAGGCCATCAGCCCTAATCATATCTTCAGCCATTAGTTGATCCTTTCCCCATGTTCAAGCTCAATAATGGAATCAGCTGCACCCATAAGGCCAACGTCATGAGTTGTCATAAGGATAGTGATTCCTTCTTTTCTTGTCATTTCTTTAAAAATTTCTGTTACTCTGGCAGCCATCTGTGAATCAAGCTCCGCTGTTGGTTCGTCAGCCAATATAAGCTTAGGACCATGGGCAAAAGAACGCGCAATTGCGACTCTTTGCTGCTCACCACCTGACATTTCTGCAGGCATGTGGTTCATACGATTACCTAGACCAACAAGTTTGAGGCACTCCTCAACTCGCTTATCTCTTTCTTTGGACGGCTTAATTCCTGCCATACGCATGGAAAATTCAACGTTCTGAAATGCATTTAATGAGGGAATAAGAGAAACTGACTGGAAAACAAATCCCATCTGAGTTCTTCTTAAATTTTCCCTCTCATATTCTGACATTCCCTTAATAGGTGTTCCGTTAATAAAAACTTCACCGTCTGTAGGATTATCAAGTGAACCTATGATGTTCATAAGTGTTGTTTTACCTGAACCGGAACGACCTTTAAGTATTGTAAAAGATCCCTTGGGAACTTCTGCATCTATTCCTTTAAGAGCGGCAAATTCGCCACCGGGTACCTGGAATACGCGGGTAACCCCATTTACTTTAATTACACTATTCTCAGCCATTATTCTTCACCTAATTTCAGAGCTTTCGTTACGTTCATCTTAAATAACAATACAATAAGTACGCCAAGTGAAACGACCATTACTGCAGCAATAACACCATACAATCTGTACATATCTGATGCTACTGTAATAAGTTTCATAGGAAGCGCCTGATTCTTGGAAGCATATGCCTGCTGAAGAATCGGTACGAACATCTTGGAGGTGAGTTTTCCGATTCCTATACCTGCAAAAATCGAGAACACACCAGAGAAAAGCTGTTCGTTCAATAACATTTTAAAAATTTCGCTCTTGTGGAAACCTGTCGCTCTAAGTACACCAAAAATGAGTTCTCTTTCTCTAATTGACATAACCCAGTAAATAAGGTAACCAACTGCGCAAAGAAGAATAGTTACAACAAATCCCATTGTAAGGACACCATTTGTACCCTGAAGTAAGGGATCTTCAAGTGTAGCCTGCATTTTCATTGATGCATCTACATACTTCTTTATTGTAAGTTTCTTTTCTTCAATCCACTTATATACATCTACTGAAGAATAACCATCCTTAAGATCAATCCAAACCTCGTAAGGTGTTGTTCCAATCTTGGAATTTAAGTAATCAAAATGTGCAACAATTAAATAGTTATCCTTGCTATAAGGGGTTCCATCCGGATTAAGCCCGTTTTCAACGCTTGCATATCCGGGGAAATAATCAACAAAGCCTACAATCTTGCCAGTGCAGGTCTTGTTACGTACATTGTAGAAAGTAAGCATATCTCCGATTTCATAGCCAAGTTTACTATTGAAATTGGATGAAACTAAAACTCCGTTTTCAACAACTGCAAGGTCATTTAAATATTCATAGTAGTGCTTTTCAAGTATACTTCTATCTACCATTGTAATTTCACCAAATTCCTTGGTGTTAATACCCATAACAGTTGCAGTTAAATTATCGCCGCCTTTAGCCTTAATGTGACCATTGGCATCATATAAGACTCTTGTATACTTTTCGGCTGCTTCCAAAGAAACATACTTGGAATAATCAGGTGCATAGTAGTCTCCGGTATATGCACCATATCTATCCTGAATCTCTGTCCACTTTTCCTGAATAATAATATCAGTACCGGAAAGATACTCAGTATTTTCAATGGCATTATCAAGGATTGTTCTTGCAACTGTCGCATGATACATACCAAGTGAAATAGTCATAATGAGGAAAAGCATAATAAGCTGCTGCTTACGTCCGTTCTTTATGTTTTCCATAAAAGAAACGTGACTTGCAGGTCCCCAGAATCTCTTACCAATTGTATAAATAAGCTGAACAATGTAGGGCTGAAGTCTTAAGAAAAACAAACCCGCACCAACAATAAATAATGATGAGCTTACATATAATAAAGGATCAAGACTCTCTCCTGCCATTACAGCATTAGAAAGATTTCCTGCGTTTTTGTTGAAATTGTAGTAACCGTATAATGATGCTCCTAAAAGCAAAATATCGATAAATAACTTTTCCCACCAGCTCTTTCTTTTTAAAGCCTTGGACTGCTTAAGTTTAACGATTGATACACGGCTGTGCTTAAAAGAAGGAACTGTAATACTAAGTAAGCAGACCAAAACAGCTACAATAGCATACACGAAACTTTCTTTTGTATAAGAAACCTTTAAAGTCTGAGAAAGGTCAAATTCTAGGAAGTTTCTGGTAGCACCAAGCATCTTTGCAAACAAAGCTCCAAGCGGAATTCCTAAAATAGCACCCGTTATTGTTATTACTAATCCCTGATAAAGGTATAATCTTATAATCTGACCACTGGAAGATCCTCTACTCTTGATTACAGAGATTTCATTCTTTTCCATCTCGTACATCTGACCAGAAATCATAAGAAGGAATGCCGCAAGCATTGCAAGAACGGGAACCTGTAAGATAATCAAGGTAGCTGAAATTCTTGAAACCTTAACACTATAATCATCAATTAACTTAAGGTATTCAGGCTCTTTAAGCAGGCTCTTATAAGCACTCTCTTTACAAAAATAATTTGTTCTGTCAAGAATGCGGGCAATATCTTTGGATTTGATGCTATCGTAATCAAACATGCAAGATGTGAAGTTAGTTACGGTGTACTTTCCGGCGTTTTCACCGGTAAAACACTCTCTGAAAACCTTGGAATTACAAAGAAGGTTATCATTTAACTTTTCAGGTTTGGTCTGCCAGAAATATCCTGTGTCATCACCGGCAGCATAAACACCTTTAATAATTACTTTGATATCAGATCTGTCGATGTAGTGAATATCGTCAAATGTAAATGTTTCACCAACCAAAAGTCCCATATCAACCAAAGCAGACTGAGAAACAATGACTTCAATTGCTCCGTCTTCATTCACTCCACTTTCAGAGTACATCTCACCGGTAAGGATTTTAACCTTGTCCTCAACATTATCGATGCATGAAAGCTTAGTGCTAACTTTCTGAGCATCAGCTCTTTTTGTATCTGAACTCATGGGAGTTGTCGCAAGGTTAAGCATTCTGAATGTATTAACCTCTTTGACACCTAATTCCTCATAAATCTTTCCAGGCATCTCATCAACCTTGGCTAAGGTTTTACCATGAGCATCTCTTTTGGATACAACAGTACCCTTTATAAGAGTGGGCCACTTACCTTCTGAGGATAAGTAGTTTATAAATTCATCATTAAGCATGCGGTCATAAGCCGCAGATCTATAAATAGGAAAACTGACTACAGTCGCAATAAGAAGGATACATCCCAGGAATAAGCAGATGTTCATCCATTTCTTATGCCACATTTTCTCTAACATTATTCCAAGCATATTGTTGTACCTTCATCCAATCCGTCTACCACCCAGTAGTATGTAACATCCGAACCACCGGCTATAAAACTTTTATATGCAGGTTTGTTGTTCTCGTCTAATACAACTGCGTAAGTCACACCATTATCAACTTTAACTGCTCTTTTAGGAATAAGAACAACATTGTCTACTGTTCTTAACTTAGCAGTAACTTTAAATGAGCTTCTCGCCCAGTATCCATCATAGCCTCTGTTAGCACTAGCCATCTTAGCAAGATCATCTGAAGATACTCTGATAAGCGAAAATCCGGGCTTAAGTTTACTTGAAAGTGCACAAGGCGCAACATTAACTACCATACCCTCCGAAGTCGCCTTCTTGCCATCCCCGTCATCGTATTCAATTGTTGTGATATTTCCATATGTTAAAAGTCCGCTTGCATCGTCAACAGTAATAAAGCAGTTAGCTTCATCTGATACAGCACATACATATGTATCAGGCAAAAGAATGTCTCCCTCTTCAAACTGACCAATCCATGTAACGATACCATCAACAGGAGAAACGATACTTGTTGAAGTGCTGTCCGCCTTCATTTCAGAGATTTCCTTATTAAGGTCATCGATGTATTCTCTCTGATGCTTGATAGTACGTTTATTAGAATTGTCATCTTTGAGCATCTCATTTAAATCTTCAGTTGCTCTAAGAAGAGTACGTTCTTTACGTCTTATGGAAATATCATCAGGAATAACATATATCGAAGCAAGTTCCTGTCCTTTAGTTACTCTCTCATTTCTCTTTACTTTAAGTTCTTTAATATATGTTGTTCCATACTGAACTTTATTCTTAATAATCTCAGCCTGAGAGTAGAACATGTATCCGGTTTCACTATAGTCACTTGAAATAGAACCCTTAGTAACCTTTTCGGTCTTGGTTCTTTGGTCAACCTTGAATTCAGATACAATCTTATCGCCTTCAGAAAGGCCTGCTGTAATTTCTGTATAAAAACCTGATCTTAAACCGGTTGAAACAGTCATTCTTGCAGTTCCATCTTCAGAGTATAAATAGACATAACTTCCGTCCGCATCCGTATTAATTGCCTCTGTAGGAACACATAAAACATTCTTCTTCTCAGCCTTAACAAGTACGATTACAACAAAATCTCCAACCTTTATTTCATTGTTGGGATCTGAAATCTTAAATGCAGAGAAAGATTCTGTAGGAGAAGCACCTACTTCAGTTTCATCTTCAAGAAAAGTAGCTTCGTATCTTTTACCATTAGCAAAAGCATAATACTCTACAGCTCTTTTAATATCATTCTTATAAATAAATTCTGTCTTTACCATGAGGTTGTTGAAATCACCAACCGCACCAACAACAGTATCTTTATTTACATATTCACCATTTTCAAAATATCTTACTGCAACAACAGTTCCATCAACCGGAGCAGTTGCAAGAACATCATTTCTTTTAATGTTTAAACGATTTAACTCTTTTTTGTAAAAGTCGATATCAAGATTAAACATATCAGTCTGAGACTTAATCTGATGCTCATATTTTTCAATTCCGGCTACTGTTGACTGAAAATATCCGAGATATTTTCTATACTCAGAATCATAATTTTTATAATTCTTCTTTTCTTCTTCAGTCATATTTTCAAAATTGGAAACGATTTGCTGAAGGTTATCGATATCACCTTTTTCTTTGGCAAGACCATCATTTAAGTCTTCCATTGTTTCCTCATAAGAAATCTCAGTGTCTCTAATCTGCTCTTTCTTTAACTTAATCTGCTCATCAATATTTTCAGTTGATGCAATTGCAATAGGATCACCAACCTTAACAGCAGTACCGGGAAGTGAACCGTATTTCTGGAAGTTCTGACCGGAAGCAAAGTTAAATTCATATGTTTTAGGAACAACTTTTCCGCTAAAAACTTCATAATTCACTAAATCTCTATATTCAACTGTTGCGTAATTTTCTGTAACACCGACAGGCTCAACAAGAGTAATATCTTCTGACGAAGCCACATTCTTTCCACATGCCGAAAACATGGAGAGAATCATTGTCATAGATAAAGCCGCACAAATAACTTTTTTCTTCATCATTTTTTAACTACCTTCTCTCCTTCAACAAGGCCACTTAATACTTCAACCTTGTCATCTCCATAAAGACCAATTTCAATGTATCGAATCTCTCTAATATTATCTTCTGAAAGCGTATATACATAAGCCTTATCATCGGCGATTCTTACAACATCCTTGGGAACATACAAAACATTCTTCTTAGTTTCTTCAACAACAGAAATTGTTCCCATAACGCCAACCTCAAGTGCTCCTTCATCAGGACCTGTATATACTGAAAATTTCATTGAATCTTCCCATTTATCAATTTCATAAGGCAAAAGAAGATATTCACCGGAAGCGCTTGAATATCCCACCTTCATACTAACAGGCTCTCCCTCATGGAATAAGTTCCTGTAAGTTGTGTCTTTAGCTTCAAAAATGCAACTTGACTGATCAACAATAGTCATAATTACCTTATCAGCCTTTGAAGTTGTTCCTTCAAGTCTGCTTGCAAGTTTGTATACAACACCATCAAGCTGTGCATATAACTTACTTGTTCTTAGTTCTTCCTTCTTTCTTGCAAGTTCTTCTCTGTCAAACTCTAAAGAGTCATTAATGAGAACTCTTCTTCTTGCATATCCTTCCTTAATACCCTTTACAATCTCTCCAACAACTTCACTTGATGTTCCAAAACTAGTAGCGTTTACCCACTGATCCTGAATGTCCAATGCTTCTTCCATATCAAGTTGTTCGAGTTTTAATTCGTTTTTTCGAACATTATATGTAAGTCTTTCAATATTAGCCTCCAAATCGGCCGAAGAAACCTCACATAAAATATCGCCTTTTTTAACTACAGAACCCTCTTTAACGTATACCTTGCTTACATATCTTCCGGTTACGTTAAATGACACATCCTGAGCAATGGTTTGTGCATAGTTACAATCAATATTTCTTGTCAAGACAACATCCCCATATTGCGCCTGAACAAGACTATACGAAACCACATCGTCTTCGGAATCTACTTCAACGACTGGGATTTCCTCAGTCTTGGAGCAGCCGGACAATGCAGTTGTTGATATAAGTATTGTAGCTAGCAAGTAAACTATCTTTCTTTTCATGCCATTCTCCAATTCATCAGAATAAAAAAATACTTCTACATTAATATATAACCATTTGCAACAAGATGCCTATTATATATTGCTTTTTGTTTGTGCGATTTTGCTATGATAATCGCACACTTTGCAATGTAAAACGCAAAAAAGGGCAGTGCATTAAGCACTGCCCAAAATTAGCTTCTAGAAAACCAACTTATTTGTTAGCTTCTTCAATTGCCTGCTTGTACATATCACGGAAACCATCAGCGATTTCTGAGATAGGTGCACAGTTAGGTCCAACAACCCAAAGGAAAGGAGCACCTGTATCAAGGTTAGGAATGATAGCTGAGTAGTCAACTACTTCGTTCTTAATCATAGCAGGTACTGTTTCTTCAGCTGCTCTAGAGTCGAAGTTACCTGTACGTGTTGTGTTGATGTAAGCATTGTAATCTTCATAACCAGGAACTAAGTCTGTGTATACTGAGTAAGCGAAAGCGATCTTCCAAGCTCTGTCAGCATCGTAGCATGAAGGAAGTACGAATGAGTTATCACCAGATGTCTGGCACATTGAACCCTTAGGTCCCTTAGGGAACATAACGAATCCAAGTTCATCTTCCATATCGTATAAGAGGTTACCAGGTGTTGCACAGTACTGCTGATCTACGAAGAATGCAGCGCCACCGTTCTTGAACTGTCCCTGATAGTAATCCCATGAAGGAGCTGATCCATCTTCACCTTCAGGACCATTCCAGTCATACTTTGTGAATGTATCACGGCACCACTCAAGTGCTTCTAATGTGTTAGGATTTTCGAATTCGTATGTGTAGTTACCAGAAGCATCTACACCAACCATCTGTCCGCCGTTAGAGAAGATAGCTGCTGTTGTCATAACGCCTTCGTTTACAGCGATACCCCAGATATCGATTGTACCATCGTTATCTGTATCCTGCTGTACTTTTTCAAGAATTTCTGTAAATGCATCCCATGTCCATGTGTCATTTGCCTGCATATCATAGATATCATCAGGGTTAACACCAGCTTCCTGGAGAATTCTTCTGTTGAAGTATATACCAGTTCTAGGTTCTGCGTTACCAGATCTCATAGCGTAGATTGATCCGTGCATTGTGTAAAGTTCAGCTACATGATTTAACTTCATTGCAGGTGAATCGAAGTCAAGGCAATCAATTGTTGAGAGGTCATATACTAAACCGCTGCTGATTGCTGATAAGAAAGCGGGATCGTTACGAAGTGTGAATACGTAGTTGTTGTCATCGCCACCAGCTGTTGCATAGTCAACGAAATCCTGAACTACTGAACCCCAGTCACCGATTGTCTCTGAGTGAATCTTGAAGTTGTATGTTTCCTGTACCCAATCCTGGTATTCGTACTGAGCTTCTTCGAAGTCTGTCTTAGCTTCTGCTCTGTCAGGGCTTGAGAACCAGTCACGGATAACGATTTCCATACCACCAAGGTCGTATACGTTTCCGTCAGCATCCTTTAATACTGTGTACTTGCTAACTTCTTCCTCTTCTGCAGGTGTTTCTTCTGCTGCAGGAGTTTCTTCTGAAGTAGCGGGTGTTTCTGTTGAAGCTGCGGGAGCTTCTGTTGAAGCTGCAGGTGCTGTGTTACCACAAGCTGCAACGCTCATTGTCATAGCTGCTGCCATAGTAGCTGCTAAGACTTTCTTTGCCATAGGCTTTCTCATATTTTTTCCTCCTAGAAAATTATATAATTGCACATTTTTTCAAATAAAAACTATTTTTATTCGTCAATGTGCATTTACACAATGTAAGCGAAAACACTTACATTGTGCATTATACACCATTTTGTACAAAAAGTGAACACTTTTTAGTTTTTTTTTATACTTTATGCAAATATTTTACATCTTGATACCTGTTGATGAAATACTTTCAACAAATGCTTTCTGTGCGAATAAATAAACAACAAGGATAGGGAATACAATAAGTATTGTACCTGTTGATAAGATCGCATTTGAGTACTGTGTTGATACACCAACCTGAGCATTGGATGCACCTGTTTCTCTCGCGATATATACACCGAGCGCATCAACGATTGAAGCAAGTGATGTACTAACTAATACTTTTCCTCCGATGAAGAGCTTTGAATAGAAACCATCTGTCCACTGCCATACTAATGAGAAAAGGAAGCATGATGTAATGATAGGCTTAGCTTCAGGAAGCATAATTCTAACGAATGTCTTAAGCATACCACAACCATCTACGTAAGCTGCTTCTTCAAGGTCGACAGGAATGTTTCTAAAGAACTGTCTTACAAGGTAAATGTAAAGACCATTCTTAAGACCCATACATGTAAAGCTCATTAAGTAGTAAGGAATTGCACTACCACGTAAGTTTAATGTTGTTCCCTTTACTGCTTTAAAGATTCCTAAAATATCAAAGTTACTAAAGTGTAAGAAAAGTGAACTTGAAAATGCCTGAGGAGGGATGATGATAAGTGCAAATACACATCCGAACCAGAACTTCTTTAAAGGGAAGTTAAATCTGGCAAATCCATATCCAACAAGTGTACACATTGCAGTCTGTAAAATAGCAATTGTAAGTGAAATAATTGCTGAGTTCTTAAGACCTTCGCCATACTTCATAATCTTGGCAGCAAGTTGATAATTTTCACCGGTAAAATGAAGAGGGATTGAAATTACAATAGGATTGTAAAGATCCTGCTGCTCCATAAAGCTTACCGAAATCTTGTTAAGTATTGGCTGTAAAATCAGGAAGCACATACCAAATAAAAGGACAAATCTGCAAATCTTAAATATGAAATTTCCAATATCCTTTTTTAATAAGTATCCGCCGGATTTTTCATTACGTTCCCAATAAGAACCGTATTTTTTAACTTTTACTTTAGTCATAGTAATATACCCCCTTTGAAATGAAGAAGGATGTAACTGCAACGAAAAGGGTAACTATACCAAAGTACAACCATGACATTGCAGATGCAGTTCCGTAATGCAATAACTGAATCATTTCCTTATCAATAACTTTCATAACTTCGTTATCAGAACGCATACAGAAATCTACAATTGTGTAAACCCAGTTTACAAGGAAAAGTGAGCTTACCATAGGGAAAGTAATCTTCCAGAAACTCTCCCACTTTGTACAGCCTTCGATATCGGCTGCTTCATACATGCTTGATGAAATAGTCTGAAGTCCTGAAAGGAAGATAATAATCTGAATACCGGATGCAACCGCTACATCATAAATATTATCAATAATTTCAAATACTATTTCAAAGGCTTTGGTACCGACACCGGTAGTTTTAAGTATCGTCTGCAGTACCGCCGTAATACTTACATTTGATGTTGTTGTTTCAACAGTCTTAGCAATTTCTGCCATAAGAGAGTTATTACTTTCAAGTCCTAAGATAACACCTGAAGACATAATAACAGGAAGGAAGAAAATTGCTCTTACAAGTCCACGACACTTGAATTCCTGGTTAAGTATCAAAGAAACGAAAAGTGAGAAAACGATAATACCTAATGAGTAAATAATCATTCTCCATAATTCATCTGTAAGCTTAGGAACATAATCAGGGTTAATTCTAAGTATGTCGTAATAGTTTTTTACACCGTTAAGTGTTTTGTTTACAAAGCCGGGTCCTACCTGTACTTCGCTGAAACTCATGTAGAACGACTCGAACATAGGCTTAATCATGAATACTAAAAATCCAATTATGAAGGGCGAAATGAACAAGTATCCAGCAAAAGCCTTACGTCTCTGAAGACCCGCTAACTTATTTTTCTGTTTTTTCATAGCACTACTGACCTTTCAATTCTTTTATCGAACAACTAAGTAATCTCTGGCAGGAACTGTAAGTCCGTCTACCTGACTATCAAGATATCCGTAATTTACATAAACCTTTGTTCCATCTTCATACTCTGTAAGTGAAACTGTTTCAGTTAAATTCTGATGACCTGTCATTTCCTGATTAAATACATGTCCGAGTTCTGCATTGTATCTAGTATAAATTTCATTTAATTTATCATGCCATGTATCAAAGTCAGAAGCGTAATACTCTGTGTACAATGTTTTCTGTAATGTGAAGGGTGATTCTTTCATAAATGTAAATGAAAGACCTGCACCGTATTCAGCTGATCTAAGAATTTCTTCTAAGTCATCACCACAAATATTAATCGGCATACCTGTGTAATTTACATATCCATGTACTGCCAACTGATAGAAAGGAATTGTCTCATCGATGATTGTATATTCACTACCCTTAAGTTCAATGTTTGTTACAACATCTGAATATGCAAGTGAATAAATGTTACCAGCGTTTGTCATAACCTTCTGGCCATCATCTTTAACACCCTTAAATAAGTCACTCTGCATTTCAAGAGCTTTTTCTCTTGAGATGTAGTTCTTTCTGTAGTAGTCAGAAGAAAGATCCTTACCTAAATCCTGGAATGAAACTGCTGCGTCATAGCCCTTAACAGCGGCTGCGTATTTCTTACTTAACTCAACAATCTTGTTTCCATGAAGGAGGAAGTAATTCTTAAATCCTTCTCTTGCTACATATGTTACTGCACTGTAACGATATAATTCTGCACGTTTTCTACTAAGGAACTTAGCAGCATCTCTATATGAGAAGAATCCGTTAAGAATTGTGCTGTTCATACCGTACTCTGTAATACCGTCTAAATATACATCTACGCCCTTAGACTTGGCGTTTGAAACGAATTGCTGTAAATCTTTCTTGCTTCCCAAATCGTGAATTGTTTTAACTCTCTTGATGTATTTCTGCTGTACACCACCGTTACACCAACCTGAGTATTTAACTGAAAGATTGTTAATACCATCATTTAAAATAGTATCCACAAGTTCATCTGCTTCTTTGTATGTTGTTAATGCTAAAGGTCTTGATACAGGAACACCAACAATCTGCTTAACCTTATCAACAGCACCAACTACTTCAACTACAACAGGAGTACTTGTATCATCATTCTTTGTGTTGAGATATCCATCATATCTGTTAAAGAGGTATGACTGATAATCCTTAGCCATATCCACATAGCTTCCGGAATCGATGAAGCTGTATCTTTGAACAATACTTTCATCAGGAAGTTCTTCGAGGAATACATACATATCCTGGTTTGCATTAGCACCAAGGTCGTACTTTTCACGAGGCTTAACCTGGTAAATAGCATTTACTGAGTTATAGCTTGTTGTTCTTCCACTGATATCAGCCTTAACTGAAGCATATGCTGAACCTGTCTCTAAAATACAAATGAATGAATTTTTCTTATCTGAAATACCAAATACATTCATATTTGCCATTGTATTATGAACTACTGCTTCTCTTTCGAGTGCGTAATCCCAACCATACACGTTAGCTACATAAATGTTCTGAGCTGACTTTCCGTTATTAAAGTTGATAACAGAACCGCCACCTTCAGGAACTACCATGAACCCATCTTCTTCTGTGTTTCCTGCACCAAAGTAAGGAAGCGGGTTGATTGAGTAGATAGGATACTCTGATAAACTGTCAAAATCTGAAAAAGGAATTTCTACTGTAAGATCATCACCATCAAGTTTGTAAATAACAGACGCATTAAATACAGGCTTTGTATTAGTTTTCTCTCTAAATTCAAGCTCTTTATCTGCTGCATACTGCTCATATGTATATCCGCCTTCAGCAAAAAGGTTCTGAAGTGTTTTCTTACCGGTTTCCTTGATGTTATCAGGATCACGAAGGATGTAAAGAATCTCATCTGCAAGTGCAGGATAATCAGCTAAAAGCTGGTCTTTATTTTCTTTATCTTTCTTGGTCTTAAGGTTGTTAATATCATATTTTTTGTAGAACTGTTTGATACCTTCTCGCTTAGTAGCATCAAGATTATCAACAATAGCATCAAAATCTTTTTCACGGATTGCGGGGGGATATACATATTCTTTGGAAATATTACCCATTGAATATGAAACCTTTACATAATCATCTCCGGTTTCAATCTCATATATTCCGTTTATTGTACTAAGTGAATAAGAATCTACAATGGCATCCAAACCTGCTTCATTTGAATATGTAAGAAGCAATGTTGACTGGAGCTTATTCTTTTCTTCGTTAATTGCTGCCGCATCGTTTGCACCGTCAACTGCTGTTGAATGCCAAACTTTTCCAGAGCTCTTAACTGTTACATCGAAGCTTGTAGTAAGTGGATCCATAACAAACTTCAATTTATCATTTTCCATCACTATAGGCTTATCATCGCCTGTATAAGACTTGATTTCTACGATTTCAGCTTCATCACCGGCATTTTGGTAGGTCATAACAAAGTATATCGCTGCACCAAATACTGCCAATAAGATGACGGGAAGAATCAAAGATTTCAACTCTTTTATTACTGCGTCTCTACGCTCTTTTTTTCTTTCCTCACTAATAGGATTTAATCTGCTCATATGAACTCCTGTGAAATGATTTATTCTTTACATTCGATACAACAATTCTTTACCAACTGAAATAAAGTAAGCTACACCCTGAGATACCATACTAAAGAAGAGCATCAGGATGAATACCATTACAAGCATTGCAAAGAGTGTTGCAACAAGAAAGAGAATATTCTTTCCAAACGAATACTCATGAACCTGACTCATTCCCATTATTGCGATAAAGGCAATCCATATAAGTGATATCAGACTCATTGCTGAATAAAATTCAGCTTCATCAACTGTTACAAAGTTACTAAAAATCATAAGAGGTAACTGAATAAGAGGATAAGGAGTAATAGCATAGCAGGTTGCCATATAAACCTGACCGAGACGTCCTTTACCATCAAAGAGTGTTGTCAACGCCCAGTTACCAACTACAAACAGGAGTAAGGGAAGAACAATACTTGCGATATATGTAAGGATGTTCAACTCTTCCCAATAAACCTGAATGAAAATGAAACTTGTAAATCTAAGTTTCATGATTCGAATAATAAGTGAAACAATCAAAATTGTATTAGCAGCTGCATAAGTACCACGTTTTTCATGTGTAAGATCCCAAAAACCATCAAGAGGATGTGAGATGCAATACAAAGCAAACTTCAGGCTCTTTAAGTAACGCTGCCATTTGTCTTTACTTGTTAAAGAAGCAAACATATCAAATCTCCATTCAATTTAGAATTTGAATGCATCTGAAGATGCAATCTGGAACTTAAGTGACTTAATCTTACCTATTGTCATAGGAACAAGGAATAATGCAAGAATAACAATTACGATTATTACGATGTGCTCTTCTACCCAAACCTTACGGTACTGTTTGTAAGCCTTGGAATAATTTTCATCATCGTACTTCAATTCGAAGTAATCCATTGCTTCTTTGTATTTCTTTTCTCTAAGTAATGCACGACCTACACCAATATAAGCAAGATCATAGTTACCGTCTGCTTCAATTACTTTCTGCCAGGTTTCACCTGACTGTTTGTATTCACCCTTATTGAACTGCTTCATAGCTGTGTAAACTAATTCACCAAATTCTGTAAGTGTAAATACTGTAATCGAACAGTCAAGCTGATCAAGTACAAATAAGTCGTAACCCATGTGGTCAAGTCCTATAGGATTTCTGAAGTATCCATCCATGTTACCTGCACCACCACATACGAACATTAATCTTCCCTGATCATCATATGAGAACAAACGTCCTCTGTTCTTATCAAGTACTGTATAAACATCATTGTCGAAACATGTAATATCAGTTAAAAGTGAAGGACCTGAGTAACCACCACCTGAACCCATGTAGATGTCACCATATACAGGGAAATCGCCTTTGTAGAAAACACCATTTCTTACAAGAATATCATTTCCAAGAAGGTTAAGTTTTCTAACAGGATCTGTCTTGCCGGCCTTAAGATCTTCTTCCTTAACATTGGCTGTACAAGCATATATAAATCCTTCGTAATCGATGTAGGCGTTATCATATTCAGTAGGAACGAATGATTCCATCTGTGTTAACTGTTCCTGTGTAGCGAACTTCTTCCAGATGTACTGTTTGAAGTCAAATACTACGGGGGTAGCTCCAACAAATCCTGCAAATGTTCCATCTGCTTCATATTTTACAAGACCTTTATTGATACCTACTGCAACGCAGTAAACACGTTCAGCTGTATCAACAACAATCTTAGAAGGCTGGAATGAAACATCATCTCCGATTGAACTGTCCTTAGGAATATCAAATGTCATAAGGAAGTTTAAATCTTTGTCAAGCTTTAAGATACGGCCGTTACCTTTATCAGCAATGAAGTAATTTCCTGCTTCAGAAATTGCCATATCTGTAGGTCCTGAAAATTTCTTGTTATCAATATCTCCGTTGAAGGATTCGATAATTCTTTCAACAACAAGACTTTCTTTGGATGTTCTTTTTAATTCAATGATACGGTTGTTACCTGTATCCATGATATAAACTGAATCATTGTAAACGTAAATACCCTGAGGACTTAAGAGTCTTTTGTCAAGGTTAAGTTCTGTGGATGTAAAAACCTTAGCGGGTGAATAAAAGTCCGGTGTGTTCTGTACATCTCCCCAGTAATCGTAATTATATGTGTAACTTCTATCAAGCGCATATGAGCTCTTTGAAGAACACATAAGGACTAATGCCAAAATAGCCGCTGTCCCAATTCTTGATATCACTTTTTTCATATTCTACCTCGTTTATTAGTCTTTTAATCCGGAGCTAGCCATTGTCTCCAAAATCTGGCTTTCAGAGAAAATGAAGATAGCAATCGGTACAATCATAACTACAACCAATACTGCAGCACCCTGTCCTGTTCTTGCAATACCACCGGCCTGAATCTGCTGAAGGGCATATACAAGAGTTTTCTTTTCTTCTGAATAGATGTATGTTGCAGCTTTATTGTTCCAAAGACCCTGAACTGAGAAGATGATAAGTGTCATCCAAGCGGGCTTAACGTTAGGCATTACGATGCTTCTAAATACCTTCCACTCATTTGCACCGTCAATTTTGGCAGCTTCAATAAGTGATGTAGGAAGACCTTCCATGAACTGCTTCATAAGGAAGAGTCCCATAGGTGAAGCAAAAGCAGGAATAATGATTGCCCAGTATGAATCGATCCAGCCTAACTTATTTAATAACATGTAGTTAGGAATCTGTGTAACATAACCGGTAAACATCATTGATACTGTTACTATTCTAAAGAAAAGAGCGTTTCCGGGAAATTCATACTTAGCAAGTACGAAAGCACCCATTGAAGCAACAATCAAGTGACCTGCTGTACCTACAAATGTAATAAATACTGTGTTAAATAAATATCTTGAGAATGTAACCCATGATTTTCCCATTGTTACGAACAAGTCGGAGAAGTTATCAAGGGTGGGGTTCTGAGCGAAAATCTTGGGAGGGAATTTAAACAATTCGTCCAAAGGCTTTAACGCTGAACTTACGGCATAAATAATAGGGAATGCCATTACAAATGCTACAAACACAAGGAAGAGATAAAGGAAAATATCACCAGCAATGGATCTATTCGGTTTTCTTTTCTTCACAAGTGGTTTGCGATATTCTTTTTCTACTGTTTTTTTGTTCTTCTTACTCATTATCACGTACCTACTCTTCTTAACAGACTCTGTATTGCTTTGTTACATAAGATCATCATCAAGAACAAGATTGTAGCAATCGCACATGCGTAACCCATTTCAAATCTTGAGAAACCGTAGTCAAACAAGTGAGTAACGATTGTACGTGCAGCATAATCTGTACTAGGGTAACCACAAAGGGCCATTGTAACGTCACATACACCAAATGCTGTTGTGATACTCATAACGGCACCGAACATAAGCATGGGCTTCATGTTGGGAAGAGTGATGTACCATAATTCCTGCCAACGGTTTTTAATACCGTCCATATAACCTGCTTCATACTGTGACTTGTCGATACCCTGAAGACCTGCAACGAATGAAAGGAATCCGGTACCAAGTGACATCCAAAGGATAACCACCATACAAATAGGAAGCATATAAGTAGGATTGATGAACCAAAGGATAGGAGCATCAATAATACCAAGGTTCTGTAAAAATGCGTTTACATATCCGTATGCATCACCTCTGAAGAATACAGAGAAGATTACGTAACAGTTACCTGCGATTGAAGGTGCATAGAAAACTACTACCGCTACGGATCTTACCCATCTTGGAAGTTCATTGATAAGCCATGCAAAAAGGAATGACATAATGTATCCAAGAGGTCCTGTAAAGATGGCAATCATAAGTGTGTTCTTAATTGATGTTAAGAAAATGTCATCTTCAAGGATAAGTGAAATGTAGTTCTGGAGACCCAAAAATCTGGGAGCTTCCAAAATGTTGTAATAAGTAAAGCTGTAAAAAATTGATGCAATTACTGGATATACAAAAAACATTGCAAAAAGTATTGCATAAGGTGCTAAGAACAAGTAGCAGTTTTTACTACGCTTAGCTTTTTTCCAGGCAACGCTGATGTCGAACTTTCGCATCACCCAATACTTGTGAAAAAATTCTTTCATGTGTTTTCTCTCCCGCTATTCTTCGTATACTTTCAAACCGAATTCTCTTCGTTTACGAGTAATTTCTTCATCTATCTTAATTGAGTAATCGATGATAGTTTCTCGAGTGTCGTCCTTATCATTGAGAACCTTACGAATAGCGTTCGTAATATGACGACCTGTGTAGTATCCACCGGGTACTTCTCGGATACCTACTGTCCAATCCCACTGTTCATTAAGAACTGAAATATCTTTAACGCTCCATGAAAGCTGTGAGAATGCATCTCTGTTTGCTGTTGCATAACGAGCAGATGAACCAAGAAGGGCTTCGATTTCTCTACCGAATCTAACCTGAGTATCTGCGCTAGCCCACCACTTCATGAATTCCCATGAATTGTTCTTAAGCACTTCATCTTCGGTTTCAATCATCATTGTTGCTGTACCAGCGATAAAGCAAGAACGATCAATTGTTGTGTTTCCGTTTTCATCTGTAACTTCAGTACCGGGAATAAGAGTGAAGTCCCAAAGACCTCTGATTTCGGGTGCTGAAACCATCAATGTATTATATGTAGAGTATGCTGAGATACCGATAGGCATTTCACCTGAACGGAAACGGCTTACAAAGTCGTAAATTGTAGGTAAACCATAGTCGTTAAAGTATCTTACATATTCATCGAATGCTTTAATACCTGCTTCAGTGTCAACTGTTGTCTTGTCGCCCTTAGCGTTGTACATATCTCCTCCATTCTGGAAAAGAAGTGAGAAGTACATTGAAAGGTCAGGTACGTTACTCATGATTGATGTTGAAGCTGCTGTTGCACCTGCCGAACCGGCTGCAGTAGGAATACCTACTGAAAGGTTGTTACCCTGAATGGTAGGAAGTAATTCAATAAGATCCTGCCATGTCTGAGGAACTTCAAGTTCCATTTCATCAAGGATATCTTTTCTGTAGAACATTACGTTGAATGTCTGTGTTTCAGGTACACCATAAATATGTCTAACACCGTCATCAGTATCAAGTGTGAACTGTTCATATGAACTTGACTTGTAAGGTGCTAAAACTTCTTTGTAATCAGGGAACTGAGTAATATCTACTGAAGCTCCACGAAGTGCGAAGTTTACAGGCTGATCAGAACCAACTGATAAAACTACGTTAGGTCCGCGTCCTGCCATAACCGCATTAAGAAGTGCTCCGGCCTCAACGATTTCAACGTTTACAGGAATTCCTGAGTTGGGAGTAAAGGTATCATCAACCATTGACTTAAGAATTGTACCCTGGTCACGACCTGTAAGAATCCAAACCTTAATAACCTTCTGGTCTCCCTTTTCATCGTAAACATCACCGACTGAGTTGTAGTCAACAAAGAATGATGCAACGAATGACTTAACTTCATGTGCGAGTTTTGTAAAGAAGTTAGCCTTGTCTTTCTTAACTTTTACATCTGTGCCGCTTACTACAAGGTAGTCAACATCGAGCTTTGTATCACTCATATTAAGCTGTGCAGTACCTAAAGCTGTAATGTTATCTTTAAATGTAATAAATTCAATTGTAATCTTCTGAGGTTTCTTTACGAAACGTTCAAGCTGCTGTGCAACTGTCTGAGCAGTAGCAATCTGGTCTGCTTTCTGTCCTGAGTAAGCAACCATGTCATCAACGATCTTATAAAGACGCTTGCTTTCAAGATCCATAGCCTCAATAATCTCAGGATATGTTGAGTTGATGTGGTAATCACGATACTGGTCAGGTGTAGCACCTGTTACAACAAGAAGCTTTCTGTAAATCTGATTCAATCTGTATGTTGAGTCTTCAAGTTCTTCAAGGATAGGACCCATGCCACCAAGAGTAGCTTCAATACGGATTGTGTGTTTGCCCTTTGTTAAATAGATGTCGTAAGGATTTCCTTCTGCATCTGCAAGAGTCTTGCATTCCCAATCGTTTTTGTATGCAAAAGAAACTTCGCCGAGTTCAGCGAAAGGAACTTCGCCGTCGATTTTAATTGTACGGTTTGATACAGATCCTCTTGAATAGTTCTGACGAGCTTTAACTGTAATGTTGTATAAGCCATCTTCAGGAACTTCAAAGTCCCATTCTATCCACTGGCCTGTACTTCTCCATGTTTCACCACCTACATAGTTAAGTACTGTGTGTGTTACAGAGTTAGGTTCTGTTGTGGGTGATGATCTGTCATATTTAGCATATAAGGAAGATTCACTTCTAAGTGTAGAATCTTCACCCTGAATTTTAAGTTCAAATGCCTTGGCAGCATCATTTATATTAGAAGGAACTGATGCAATATATTCAGCATATGTTCTTTCTGCAGTAACAGCCTTAAGAGTAATACTCTTGAAAATCATAGGCTCGTTTTCGCCACCAAGTGTAATTGTATTAGCGCCCTTATTAAGATAGAACATGTAAGGTTCAACAACGTAACCAAGTTCATCTTTAAAATATGCTGACTGCCAGTCAAACTGTTCCATCTGGCTAGGACGGATTTCATTCTTCTGGTTATCAATCTTCTTTTCACCATTATCTTTCCAGATTCTTGTGAATGCTACTTCCTTGGCCTTGTCAAAAGGAAGTTCTCCGTTTACTGCCACACTACGTTCAGCAGGAACACCTCTTGATGCAGGAATATAGTATTCTGCATAAATATTGTAAAAACCTTCTTCCGGAACATTTACAGGAAAAGTTACAACTGAGCTTGTGTCTGTAAATAATGCCTTATCTACACCTTCATAATTTGAGTATACTTCAGCATTACCTTCAACAAGTTCATAACTAAAAATGTCTACATCGATATCCTTTGTAGGCATTTTGCTTCCAGCATGTGCATTAAGGTAGCCAGAGTATGTACCAGCACGCTCCAATCCTTCAACGTCAGAAGTCAAATCAACTCCTGCATACTTGCTGGAAAAGTTTTCAACACCACGCATAGAAAGAAGTACGCAGACAAGGGCAAATACTGCGACTACTACCACTGTGATGATGAGATTTTTGACCGATTTTTTCATACCGTCCTCCGATAGATCAGATATTACTATTTTTGCATAGCAAACCCACTTACTGAGTTTATGAAATAATAATAAACTTTCACCCGTTTTATGGTCTTGCTAAATAGTGCTATTTATCGGTCAATGTTTGCGGTTTTGCTAGCAAAGTGACGAACAAGGCCATTATTTGCCCAGTGTTTTTTCAACACTTTGGACATTATGTTACCCCTCAATAGCACAAATCAAGTACAAGATTCTATCAAAAGTGCTGTAAAAATAGTATCTAATTCGGCATATTTGGTTCATTTTTTAATTACGCGGTAAGAATTGGAAGATATAATAGCAATAATTACGATGAATAATTAGCCAAATTGCTGTATTATCCTTCAAGTTTACATTTATTTTATGTTTTTTATTTACATTTATAATATGAAATATGTTAAAATCATTTTATGTGTTTAATGTAATTTAGTGAGGCTATAAATGGCATCTTCAGATAAATCCAAAATTGCAGAAAATTATAATATAGTAAACAATGATTACCTGGGACTTCGTCATGTTGAAGACTCTCAGGAGCTTGTGTCATACTATGCCAACACATCTCATCGTATCTGGCTAAACGATTTAACTGCCAAGTACGATACGCACTGGCATTCAGCACTTGAAATTATTAATCCGGTTGAAAACTACTACGACGCAGTAGTTGGCGGTGTCGAATACCGCATTCAGCCCGGTGACATCTTTATTATTCCACCTCGTGAACTGCATTCTTTAACTGCTCCGCCTCAGGGCAAACGTTTCATATTTATAATGAACATATCCGCAATAAGCATGTTAAAAGGATACGCCGGAATCCAGTCGATTCTTACTCATCCTCTTCATATTACAAGAGACACTTATCCTCTTATTTATGATGACATCTACCAGATACTTGTTCAGATTAGAAATGAATACTACAAAAACAGCGAGTACGCAGAATTATCAATTCACGCTCTTTTAGTTAACCTTCTTGTAAAGATAGGTGAAAACCACAACAATGCTGATGAATTGTTCCCTAATGTCCGCCTGTATAAACAGAAAGAATACGTTCAGAAATTTAACCAGATTCTTGAATATATCGACGACCATTATATGGAAGATATTTCTTTGGAAGGCGTTGCTTATACTGCAGGATTTAGTAAATATCACTTTTCTCGTCTTTTTAAGCAGTACACTGATTTCACATTCTGCGATTATCTTTGCTACAGACGAATAAAAGCGGCCGAGGAATTTTTAGCACAACCTGATTTATCAATCACTGAGGTTGCTCTTCAGGCAGGATTTCCAAGTATATCAACCTTTAACCGCTTATTTAAACAGCAAAAAGGAATTACCCCAAGCGAATTTCGTTCCAAAAGAACAGTTGCCAAACGCGTTCATCCCGGAACTTAATTTTATTAAAAAACGACCCACATATTCATTATGTGAGTCGTTATTTTTTCTTTAAAACTAATTGTATCTGTACTCAAAATCCTTAAACACAGCGCTTCCTCCCATGTTTCTGGTTGAGTATATGAAAAGCCCAAATCTAGCACCAGTAAAGTGATCAAGCCTGAATCGAAGCTGGTGAGGATCGCCAACCTTAGCCCATCTTCCATCTTTCTGGTAGAAGAAATCAAGTTTATCTGCCATATTTTCAAAGTTAACCTTCAAAAGACAGTTTAAATAAGGACCACTTAAGCGTTCTTTTTCCACAACTTTACCAGGCATGTAGTCACCCCCACCGATACCAATGCCCATGTCAGAAGAAACTTCTCTAACTACCTTGATAAGGTAATAAGCGCCTGTCTCCTTGGTAATTCCAAGGTATCCGTAAAGACCCTGAAGAATGCAAAGTCCTGCAACATCGCCGTCCTTCATTCCTGAAGCATCAATCATAACTTCGGCTTCGCAGCGAGGATACATTGTTCTTTGTGTCAATGTATTAACTGCATGAGGAAGGTTTGAACAAAGCTTTCCGGTTGTAATTCTAAGGCCGCCTTCAGGAAGGATTTCCCAAAGATTGCTATCGGGCTGATGGTTCCACTCCCACTGCTTCTTTAATGCAGGATTCTTGCTTTCTGAAATGTCATACTGGAATTTATCCGAAGTAAACAATGGTTCATATCTGTAGTAAGGTCTTGAACTTGCAACCTCAAAATGCTTAGGAACTTTTCCATCAACTCCAAAAACAGGAAAATCATTTTCCCATTTAATAGGCAAAAGAACGGGAATGCGGCCAACCGCACCTGAATCCTGGAAAAGCATTGCGTACCACTTTCCGGAAGGTGTATCAACTATACCGCCCTGTGCAACGCCCTGGTTGCAGTAGCCTCTGTCATCGTCAAAGACATCTTTACCCTTGTATTCACCGTCGACAGTGTCTGAAACAAAGCAGCTTTCAGTACGGCGTCCACCTTTGGGCCAATGAATAAGGAAAATATAATATTTTCCGTTTATCTTATAAAAATGTGAGCCTTCATAGCCAAGACCTTCACAGTCATCAACTATAATCTTCTTGGAAACGCCACCCTTTTTAGGACCTGACAAATCTTTTTCAAGTTCCAAAAGAAAGATTTCACGGTTACCCCAGACAATAAAGATTCTTCCGTCATCATCGAAAAGAATTGAATTGTCGTGATAGTAACCTTCGATTTCACTTTTAGTCCATTCCTTGGTTACATCATCAGTTGTAAAAAGATATGTCTTCTGTGAAAAGTGGCTTACGAAAACTGCGTAAAACTTATTATTATGATAACGAAGAGACGCAGCCCACATACCTCCGGCATATGATGTCTGCTCAAACTCAAGTCTTTCAGCAGGTGTATCATCAAGCTTATCAAATATATGGTTCGCAATTTCCCAATTAATAAGATCATATGATCTAAGCAGTACCCCACCCGGCATAAAATGCATAGTGGTGCTTATCATATAATATGTATCCTCTACCCTTATTACATCAGGATCAGGAAAATCCATTTTAGTTATAGGATTAAAATCTTTATCTATCACTTATTTACCCTCTAATAGTAACTATCTAACGTAACCAAATCCAAGTATTGTAAACGCCTTGTCTTCATCGCCGTCTTTCATTCTTACGCTGACATGGCGATTTTTAACTTCATCGTTTTCAAATACGATATAGGCATTTGCATGAGTCCATCCAACAACGTGGGGGTCGATTGTTATCGACTTAACACCGTCTACGAAAACATCAACTGTTCCGAACTCAGGTGAGGCGCTATCTTTATATACAATAAGAAGCTTGCTGGCTTCAATATCCATTTCAAAAGGCTTGTAAGTTCCTTCTTTAGGATCAAACTTCCAGTTGTTAGGAAACATGGGACTAGTATGAGTATCCATGTTAAGTTCAACTGACTGAATGTCTTTATCATAAGAAGTAAATGAGCCTGCATCGATGACTGCACCGATTTTGTTATCAGCACGGTCGATGAGGTGAACATTTTCAAACTCACCACCGATTGGTGCCTTAATTGAATTGAGACTTTCTATTTCCTTGTCATAAGGCTGTTCATCGCATACTTCAAAAAGTTTTATAACACCATCTGCCATAACCTTGTGACCGGTATTTGTAGGATGGAAGCAGTCGTAAAAATACTGGCCTTTCGAAATAACTCTTCCCTGGCCGGGCTTTAAATAAAACTGCTTGGAAACGCTGTTTTTAGTGCTAACCATAGGAATGTCGTAAGCTTCACCTACAGGAGAAAGTCTGTCCTGAAGATTGAAATCATCCTGGAATACCGCAAACAAAATAACAACCGCAGGCTTGGACGGACTGTTGTAGATTTTTCTTACAAGAGAGTCAAAACAACGTCCATTGGTTTCATCACCAGCATCGTTTACAGCGAACTCTACGACTACTAAATCAGGTGAAATTTCACCATCTTTGGTGATATCGCGCTCGTAGCGAATCATACCAAGTTCTGAAGGAGTTCCTCCCATTCCGGCTTTCACATAATGAACATTGTCTTCATATCCCCGTCCGCTTACGTCGCAGAAGCCTTCAAAAATCCTTCTTGCGTAGCATTTTGTATTAATAGGAATAGCTCCGGCTCCCTGTGTGATAGAGCCTCCGATAAAGCCGAGAGTAACATCTTCTCCTCTTCTTGCTTTATCGATTGCAGTTTTAATTCTTGCGTTATTACCTTTATTCATTAAAGACCATGAAATCATTTCTTTGTATTCATCTGATTCAAAGTCTACGTCCTTATCTTCTTCAACCGCGGGAGCCGTAAAACCATCGTTTAAGTAGAACTTAACAGCTACCTTGGCAAGTGTACCGGGCTTTTTAAACTCAAATCTGATCTGTCCGGGACAATTATCATCGTCTGACCATTCAAGTTCATCAAGAACCATGATACTTTCCATTCCATCTCCAGAAACCTCAAGTGTATGAGTCGAACCTGAAACATAAGGATCAGTCTTTCCATAATGCTGAAAAGCAAAAGTTACGACTTCAGAAGCATCTTCAGTTTCCACTGTTACTCCAATACTATGAACAAGTTTTCTAAAGCCTGCTGTTGTAAGCATGAGGTCAAGCATAGCCTGATCTTCAATATTTCCAACAAGTTTGGCGCTGTTTATAAGTCTTCCGCCATCTTCATAAATAAACTGAATCCCACGTCCGTCTGCAGTAGGTGAACCGCAAACTTCCTTGCCTCTCATAATGTAAAATGCCTGTGTTTTCTTGTTTGGATCCTTAGGTGCCTTAGGTCCTGTCACAACATTATTACCAGTACTCATTCCTATCATCTCCATAAAGAATGTTATAGTAATTCTAATGCTTCAATTGTAGTTTCTTTCACTTTCTTTTTCTTCGTAAGTATTGCCGTTGTATAGTCAAATAATGCGAAACAGTATTGTTTTTTGAGATAAATGCAGATAAAAAAGCCGCAAAAGAAAAATAAAAAAGCACCCAAACATTAGACAACTAACATTTGGGTGCCATGCATCTTTCTTTTGCTACAGCTAAATTAACCTACCAGATTCTGTAATTTCCACTAAGAGCAAGGAATGCAAAGAAGTATAAACAGTTATCGTAGTATCTTCTTTCGCCCTTTCTAAGAGGAGTTTCAAAGAAGTCCTTAACCCACTCTTTGGAAAGATCATCAAGCTTTGTAGCAAGTGTTGCTTCAGCGCAGGTTGCAAGGATTGCAACAGGGTGAAGGGCGTCATCTCCTTCAACTACCCTTCCGTCGATTTCGTAAATATGGAAGGTTCCCTTTCTATGGTCATCTATTAAAGCCTTCTGGATATTTGTGCAGGCTTTAATCTGACCTTCGTCAGTTTTAAACCACTCATAATCAAGTCCTATGTTCGCTACTGTTCTGTATGCATCTGAATAGAACCAGTCGTGGCGTCCGCCCCAGGGAAGAGGTTCGGACATAGGTGAACCATCAAACTCTGAGTATTCAGGTGAAAATCCTGTCTCGGGGTGGCAGGAAATAGCAAGATACTCACGACTTACCTTAACTGCAGTTTCAAAAAACGCTCTGTCCTCTTCATTGGCCCACTTTGAAAAGAGTTCATAAAAGTGAGGCAAAAAATAAGAAGGATCTGTAAAACGGCTTCCGGGTACGAAGAGAATCTGATGATTATCATTATTAAACATAGGCTCGCCGTCTCGGCCGTTAGAACCTTTGTGAATCATTGCAGATAAAATGTTTCTGGCTTCCTGTGAGTAGTTAAAAATACCCTCGCCATCTCCCCATCTGTGAGATGCAAAGAATAACGCGAGCGCAAAATACTCTTCTCCGTCAGGAGCAGGACCATAGGCATTCTTGGTTCCATCAAGAGCACATGACCAGGCAAAATAGCCTTCGTTCTTGCCCTCAGACATATACATATATTTCTTGGCCCATTTCCAGATGCGGTCAAATTCTTCCTTCATATTCATCTGAACGCAAATCATCATGCCGTAGCTCATACCCTCGGTACGAGCATCATTATTTCCTGTATCAACAATGTAACCCATGTCCTCTGTAGTGAAATAGACACGGTCATCACTATAAAAGTATTCCTGCTTAATCTCTTCAAGTCTCTTTAAAATAGCCTCGTCGCTGTAACCGACTTCTTTAAAAACATTTCTGTAGGTCTTGTTACTAAACATCCAAAATCCCTCCAATTTTCTTTATTTCCTGATATAGTCTTGCAATAGGCAGCCCGACAACGTTGGCATATTCGCCTTCAATTCCCTTTATATGTTTGGCAAAGCCGCCCTGAATTGCATAGGCTCCGGCCTTATCCATAGGTTCTTTACTGTCTACATATGATTTTATATCTTCCTTAGAAATATCATAGAAGAAAACTCTTGTAGATTCGTAAAAAGAAATTTCCTCATAAGAATCTTTGTTTCCATAAAAAAGTGTCACTCCGGTATACACTTCATGGCTGTTTCCGGAAAGTTTAGTTAGCATATCTATTGCGTCATCGTAGTCTTTGGGTTTTCCCATTCTCTGACCATCTAAAAACACAAGTGTATCCGCTGCTATAAGAAGACTATTATCATCTGTAATAACATTATCACCAATGGCTTTATCCCATACTTCTATAGCCTTTTGCTTTGATAATTCATTTACTATTTCATCAGGTTTAGTTTTAGTTACCACCTCGTCCTTTTCGGACTTAATAATAGTAAACTCCGGGAAAATTGATGAAATGAGTTCACGTCTTCTTGGTGAACCGGAAGCTAAAATAATCATATCTATAATTCCTTTAACATATTTTGAGAGTCAATAATCTTATTATCCTCAGGATGATTCTTTACATATTTGCCATCCGATGCCAGTCTATAGGACTTCACATTATCAGATAATTTTATGGTTAAAACTTGATTTAACTTTTCTTTAAGTGTTTCATCTTCAACCGGAAACATTAGCTCTATTCTTCTTTCAAAGTTTCGCGGCATCATATCTGAGCTTGAACAGTAATACTCACCATTGCCCCCGTTTTCAAAAGAAAAGATACGACTGTGCTCTAAAAAGTTTCCAACTATTGAAATAACCGAAATATTATCGCTAAGTCCCGCTACGCCCGGCCTTAGGCAGCATATTCCTCTTACCAGCAATTCAATCTTCACTCCAGCATTAGATGCTTCATATAAAGCATTTATTATGTCAGGATCACAAAGTGAATTCATCTTGGCCCTTATGCCCGCTTTAATATTCTTATTGGCATTTTCTTTTTCACGTAAAATAAGACTTAACAAATTGTCTTTAAGATTAAAAGGCGAAACACTAAGCTTAGATAAATTGTTTGGCCTGGTATATCCAGAAAGAAAATTGAAAACTAAAATCGCATCCTTAGCAATTTCTTCGTTACAGGTCATCAGGCTTATGTCCGTATATAGTCTTGCAGTATCCTCATTGTAGTTACCGGTTCCAAGGTGTATATAATGTTTCAAAGACTGGTTTTCCTTTCGAATAACCATTGTTATTTTACAATGAGTCTTAACATTAGCAGTGCCGTAAAGAACCGTTGCTCCGGCACTTTCAAGCCTTCTTGCCCATTCTATATTGTTAGCCTCATCAAATCTGGCTTTAAGTTCTATTAGTACAGTAACCTGCTTGCCCTTCTTGGCTGCTTCAATAAGGGCATTCATGATTCTTGAATTCCTGCTTACTCTGTAGATTGTTTGTTTGATTGCAACAACATCCGGATCTGATGCCGCAGACTCTAATAGTTTAATTACCGGATCAAATGAGTCGAAAGGATGTGAAAGCATGACGTCGCCCTGCTTTATAATGCTAAAAATGTCGCTGCTCTCTTCGCCTCTTAA
>JAKSRS010000018.1 GCA_024403515.1 Lachnospiraceae bacterium | reverse complement strand
GTGGGAAGATATCGTAAAGGAAAGGTAACTGTCTAGTTAGGCAGATTATTTTGATTATTCGGGCTATGTAAATTTCTATTTTTAGGATTAAAGGGTAATGCTATGATATTTTCGTTGGAAGGCGTTCAGTATGCTATGGAGCATAGGCAGTCATAGATTTTGTGGCAACGCTCAATGAGTGACAGCGAATTTTCGAAGAAGAGGTGCGAGAGCGAATGAAGAAAAAAATAGTTCTGTTTTTGATTATTATTGTATTGCTGATAATGAGCATCCCTCTTATAAAATCAGTAATTGAATTAGAAATGCAGGATGCAAAATATAAAGCAATACATGAGATTACGTCAGGCGATGAAGTGACTATAATTGTCGATGAATACATTAATGCGACTATTGTTTCGGAAGAATGGAACGAGGATGTTCTTGAATGTATTGAAAAGAATACTGCTCATACCGGCATGTTTGCAGGGCAATCAAAAAAAGAATACTATGTGTTTAGAGGGATAAAACCCGGAAAGACAGAGATTGAATTTATAGTAAATGAATTTGGGCATTCCGTCAGAAAGACATATGAGGCGGAGGTTTCGGACAGCCTTTTTATAACGGTATGTCCAACCGGAAAAGAACAACTGGAAGATTTTATAACAGAGAAACATCCTATAATGCCATAAATTACATCTAAATCCTATTTTTTACTCATTTTATCAAGAGAAAAATTTAAAACTATTTTATAATTCACTTACGATATCAAGATAGAAAGGATGAGGATATGGAGAATATACAGATTCTTATTGAAGCGCTCGAGTATATAGATAACAATCTTATGGAATCCATAAATACAGAAGATATAGCCGACCATCTGTATTGTTCCAAATCCACTATTGAAAAGCTTTTCAGATACGTTAATAACATGACTATCAGGGATTATATTATCCGAAGAAGAATGAGTAAGGCGGCCAAAGAACTGGCATCACATCCGGAAAGAACAATATTGGATGTAGCAGTTATGTACGGATATGGAAGTAATGAAGCTTTTACAAGAGCCTTTTACAGTGTATGGCAAGTGTCACCTTCGGAGTTTAGGAAAAATCCCTCAAACTATGAACTTTTCCCGGGATATAGAATCGATAGGGAACTACTGGAGGAAGAACAGATGAAAGACAGAAAAAAGATCGATATCAGTGAATTATATGATTGCATTAAGGATAGAAAGGGATGCTATCTTGCATTAGGCGATATCAAGCATTTGATTCCTATTAATGATATTTCGCACAAAGCGGGTGATTTGGCAATTATCACAGCCATGAAGAGAATGGAAAATGCCGCGGGCGAAGATGACATTGTATTTAGAATAGGTGGAGACGAATTCGTTATTTTGACTAATTCAGCGGATGAGAAATACGCTCAATCAATATGCGAGGAAATATTAAGCCATAATAAAGAGTGCATAGTCTGGGATAATAAAGAAATTCCTTTGGCAATGTATGTGAAAGCAGTTTGCTTTGATTCTAAAGGAGCTCTTAGATATTCAGAGTTTTTCTCAATGCTACATAATGAACTCAGTGACGAGTTTAAGCGTGAAAACGAAGATTAAATCTAACTTATATACTCGAATATTATTTAACCTTATGATAAATTAGAAGAAAGGTACAATCTTTTGGCAAAAGAAGTTTTTGCGATTGGGAGATGCTTATATTAGGTTAAAATATTATCTGATGGAAACAGGAGGGGTATATGAGTAAAGAATTAAATATTAAAGAACTTAAAAAAGGATTATATCTGCTTGATGAGGCAGGAGAATCTACAGGGTATTTGCTAATTGGTGAAAATAAGGCATGCCTTATCGATACCATGAATGGCTACAATGATTTGAACGAGGTCGTAAAAAGATATACAGATAAGCCGGTTGTAGTAGTGAATACACATGGTCATCCGGACCATATCTTTGGAAATGTGTTTTTTGACAAGGCTTACATGAATGTAAAGGATTTGGAACTTGCCAAAACATTTATAGACGATCCGGAAACTGTGGAATGGTTTGCAAAAGAAAACTTTTCGATGCCACCTTTTGTAAATATTCAGGAAGGCGATGTAATTGATCTCGGTGGAAGAACGCTTGAAATCTACGAGATTCCCGGACACACACCCGGAGGAATCTTACTTTTATGCCCGCAGGAAAGAATTCTTTTTACAGGAGATAGCATAAATCATCATTGTTGGATGCAATTGGATGGATGCCTTTCAATTGAAGAATACATAAAAGCAGTAGAAAGAATTACATTTTTGGAAGATAAAGCAGATTATATTCTGCATGGTCACGCTAAAACCTTCGACGATATTTCTTTAATAAGTGCTATGCTTGGCGGCTTAAAGGAAATATTTGAAGGTAAAACGCAAGACGATACGCATTACGAGTATTTTGGCGGTGAAGCGCATGCGATGTATCATCCTTTTAAGGCTGAAGAAGGAAAAGTCTTTGGCCAGGATGATCATGGCATTTGTTATCAGCCTGATAATATTTTTGCTAAAAGCTAGGATAATAGTATGAAGTAATTTCTCAAATGATTTGCGGATATGAAAAATAAGTGTTAATTAGAAGATGAAAAAGCAGCAGGTTTTTACTGATATGTACCCTCCTTACTGGTTGTCCAGTAAAGAGGGTACATATCAGTTTTTAACTTGCTGCTTTATGTTTTGTTGTTATGAATTAAAAGGAGTGCTATGATTAGTTTATAAATAACATTCATAAGGGGGACATGATGGCATATATGTATTTGGGTTGCCTTGTTATTTCGATAGGCATGTTGGTCTGGCTAAAGATATTTGATGTTCGAAAAAGCGTTATTCAGTACTTGAATTTAGTATGTCTAATTCTTTCAAGCTTCGGTTTTTATTTTGTCTCGATTTCAAGAACCCTTGAAGAAGCCTTGTTTGCACAAATAATAAGTTATTTCGGTGGTGTATTTTTACCGGCATTTTATTTCTTTTTGGTGCTTGAAATATGCCATTTCGAACTTTCTAAATACATTAAAGTCCTGCTTACCCTGTTTCAGGGCGTAGTTTTCTGCCTTGTATGCACAATAGGAAGAAGCGAGATTTTCTATAAAAGCGCCACCTTCCATGTGATAAATGGAAACTTAGTACTTGATAAGGTTTACGGCCCCTGTCATACGCTTGCCATATCATTAATCTATTTGTATCTTTTACTTTCTTTTGCCGTAGTAATTTATGTTCTTGCCAAAAAGAAGTCAGTAGACAGGAAAAACGCTATTGCCCTTTTAGTCTTAATGGCAATAGCAACAGTGGTTTACGCCGTTGAAAAGATTTTTGGCTTTAACTACTCTTTTATTCCCGTGGCTTTCGATGTTTTGATGTTTGGAGCCTTAATTCCGATTTATGATTCCAATATTTTCACAGTCTATGAAAATCAGAATATCATTGATGAACAACTTGAAAGCATCGGCTTTTTAACTTTTGATAAAAAGAAAGTGTACAAAGGCTGTAACGACTATATGGAAGAAATCTTTCCTGAGCTTTCTCATTACAGACTTGGCCAGATAATCCGTAATTGCAGTGATGATTTACAAAGCATTATAGATAAGATTTCAAGCGTGGAGGAAGAGTATGAAAAAAGTTCACAACAGGAACATGTTCATCTTCCAATAAAAGCATTCCTTCTTAATGAACGCTATTACGATGGTATGATTCACGTTTTGACCAACCCGTTTGGAAAACTTAAGGGTTATACCATAGAACTTGTAGATGATACAGAGCACTACAAGGCCTTGGAACTTCAGGAAAAATACAACGATGAGCTTGCAAGAGAAGTAGACGAGAAAACAAGAAAGATTAAAAGTATCCAGGAAAAAACAATACTTGGCATGGCCCAGATGGTTGAATCAAGAGACTTAAGTACAGGCGGTCATATCAAAAGAACGAGTGATGTTGTAAGGATATTTGCCGATAAACTTGCCAAATCCGATTTGGGACTCGAATCAAGATTTCTGGAGCTTGTTATAAGAAGTGCACCCATGCACGATCTTGGAAAAATAGGTGTAGACGACGCCGTACTTAGAAAACAGGGAAGATTTACTGACGAAGAGTACGAAAAGATGAAAGAGCATTCTGAAATCGGATATCACATGGTAAGTGAGATTTTATCGGGCGTAGAAGAAGAGGATTTTGTACGTGTGGCCGAAAATGTGGCGCATTATCATCATGAAAAGGTCAATGGCTGCGGATATCCTCATGGATTGAAGGGTGATGAAATACCAATAGAAGCACGCATTATGGCTCTTGCGGATGTATTTGATGCCCTGGTTTCCAAAAGGTGTTACAAGGAAGCTTTTTCTTATGAAAAGGCCTATGAAATAATAGAAAAGGATTCGGGAAGTCATTTTGATAAGAAACTAGCAGATGTATTTTTATCTTGCAAAGAAGAACTTGAGGCATATTATAACGCTAATTAGTTATGTAATTATTTTTTATAGAGTATATGGTATTATTAAATGGGATAGAAGGATAACCTTCGCTAACCATGAGGTCACTGTATGAAGGATGAAATTAAACAAAAAATATTAATCGATGTAACTAAGGTTAAAAACAGTCTTTTTGCAGGATGCATATCATTGATGATTGCCGAAACAGTCATGTTTTTTACTTTTTGGTTTGCAGAGCTTGGTAAAATGGTTGATTATTCGGTTAAAGGTTTTCTGTGGTTTGTGGCAGTTCCACTGTTGCTGACCGCATTTGTATCGGCACTTATATATGCCTGGGGCAAATTTTATCTCGGGCATGCAAATAAGCACGATAAACATGGAAAACTTTACTATGCAAATATGATTATCGGCCCATTTTTATACGCCACCTTTTATGGCGTATGGATATACTTTTACAGGGACTTTGATTCGGTAAGACTTTTATATCCGATAATAATTATCCTGGCAGCCCTGTATCAGGATATATCCTATACAGTGATTGAGGCCTTGTGGGTAGTGCTTTTTTGTATAACCGATTTCTTTGATTTAACCCTAATGTCTGATGCAGTAAGGTTGACTGATCCGCCTGAATGGATAAATTTCGTAATGAGAATCTTTTTCCTATTACTGGCAACAACACTTGTGACAACACTGTTAAACGTAAAACTTCACTACGAAGATAAAGCACATGTGGAAAAAGAAATTGGTGACGCCAAATCAACATTCTTAGCAAACATGAGTCACGAAATCCGAACGCCAATTAATGCAGTGCTTGGAATGAATGAAATGATTCTTCGTGAAAGTAAGGAAGAACAGATACGTGACTATGCAACGATAATTGAAAGTTCGGGAAACATGCTTCTTTCGATTATAAATGACATCTTAGATTATTCCAAGATTGAAAGTGGAAAACTAAGCATAGAAGAAGATGATTACTTTTTAAGTTCGGTAATAAACGATATTATGGTCATCAACAGACCACGAGCTTTGAAGAAAAAACTAGATTTAAAACTCATTTGTCCTGAGGATACATTTGAAAAGATGAAAGGCGATGAGGTTAGAATCAAGCAGATAGCTACAAACCTTTTAACAAACGCCATAAAGTATACTGAAAAAGGGCAGGTAACCTTAAGCGTTCATACTAAGAAGTTAGAAGATGGAGCGGCTGAGTTATATATTGGTGTAGAAGATACCGGAATCGGTATAAAACCTGAAGATAAAGACAGGTTATTTGAATCCTTCAACAGACTCGAAAGAGAGAAGAATAGAAGGGTAGAAGGAACTGGACTTGGACTTGTAATAGCTAAAAGCCTGGTATCTTTAATGGGCGGCGAACTTTCTTTTGAAAGTGAGTACGGTAAAGGCTCTTTGTTCTATATAAAAATCCGACAGCAGCTTTTGTCCGAAGAGCCAATAGGCGATATAGCAAGCAGGCAGGCGGCATTACATGAAGAGAAGAAAGAGTACAAAGAATCCTTCGTAGCACCTGATGTATCGGTACTTGCAGTTGATGATACAGCAACAAACCTTGTAGTATTAAAAGGTTTATTAAAGAAGACACAGATGAAAATAACTAACGCATCGAGCGGTAAAAAGGCCATAGAACTAGCTTCCAAAGATAAGTTCGATATTGTTCTTCTAGATCACATGATGCCTGATATGGATGGAGTAGAGACCTTAAAAGAGCTTCGTAAGATGGGTATTGATATTCCGATTATAGCACTTACGGCAAACGCCTTGGCGGACGCCAGAGAGTTCTATTTAAATGAAGGATTTGATGATTACCTGTCTAAACCTATAAAGGGTACGGAACTTGAAGAACTCTTACTAAAATGGCTTCCAAAAGATAAAATTAAATAGTCAAAAGAAAACTCTGCGAAAGATTAAACTTAAGCAGAGTTTTTTGCTAGTCTAAGAATACGTTAGGGCATAAAAAGACCGGCTCAGTGAGCCGGCCCTTTCTTTTTAATGTTCAAATTATTCAATAGTGTAAGCTTCAACGATGTTTGAAAGTTTATCTGATGAATCCTTTACAAGCTTAGCAGCATCTTCAATTCTTTCCATTGTAGTAGTTACAGTAGATGTTGTAGCGCTAAGTTCCTGAGCAGTAGCTGCATTTTCTTCTGAGATAGCAGAGAGTGATTCAACGAGGTTAGACATAACATTAACCTTCTGTTCGAGATTGTTGCTAACAACCTTTAAGCTGTCAACGCCTTCGTTAACAATCTGAATGTTATTAACGATTTCTTCGAATCCTGCACGTGTATCAATAACTGACTGTCTCTGACGTTCAACATAGTCCTTAACTCGCATGCTTTCGTTTGTTGCATCTGTAGAACTTGCAATAAGCTCGTTAAGCATTGAATTAATAGTGTTAGCAGAAGAAGCACTCTGTTCAGCCAACTGACGGATTTCATCAGCAACAACTGCGAATCCCTTACCGGCTTCACCTGCTCTTGCAGCTTCAATTGAAGCGTTTAGTGAAAGAAGGTTAGTCTGGCTAGCGATAGCAGTAATCATATCAGATGCGACACCAATGTTTTTAGTCTTTTCATCGATTCCTTCAATAACAGTTAAGATAGAGTTGAATGCGCTCATGCTCTGTTCTGTAATCTTTGTAAGCTCTTTTACAGTGTCCATACCTGTCTGAGTAATCTTTTCAATATCATCACAAGCACCGGCAAGCTTTTCGGTATCATTGATGCTCTGCTTTGTGATAGCTTCGATATCTGTTACTTCATTTGCAATCTGTTCAACATCCTGAGCCTGAGTAGTAGCAGTGTGAGCAAGTTCGCCTGAAGCTGTATCGATATTTGTAACTGATTCGCAGGCTTCGTTTGTAGAATCATCCATGCGATCACTTGAATCTGTAAGTTCTTTAGAAGTATTGTCGAGAGTCTGCATTACAGAAGTAAGTTCTTCTTTTAATTTATCTGCAGCCTGGCTAAGTATTGCGATTTCGTCTACGCCTTCAATCTTAGTAGATGAAGCAGTAAGATCTTTGCTTGCAATAGCATCGATTTCATCAGCAACAGCTACAAGGCTCTTTCTGATATAGCCAAGAAGCTTAATTGTGATAATAGCGATAACAACAAGTACGATAAGTGAAATAACAAAAATCTGAATAATCATTGAAAGGATTGAATTAGATACTTTCTTTCCTTCATCATTTGAATAACTTTCAACAAGATCTTCGATATTTGAAATGTTTTTTCTTGTTGCATCGAAAGCGGGGTTGAATTCCTGTAAGAGAGCGAAGTTGATGTCGCCACCGGCAATCTGTCCTAAATAAGCAATGTGCTCATTAAACTGAGCAATCTGATCCGGAAGAGTAACTTTTTCTCCATCTTCAGTAGTAAAAACGTATGAATTTAAATCAGGGTATTTAGCAGCGATTTCAGATAAAGCGTTAACTCTTTCATAAGTCTGAGCCATGTTTTCTCTAAAGTCGGCCATTGCAATTGATGTGTCTCGACCACTTAATCCTGCAACCATAGCTTTAAGTAAGGCTGTGTATGCCTGATAGAAGTCGCGGTCCGCATTAATTAATGTGGAGTTACCTTTATATAACTGTTCGTAATAAAGGTTAGTTGTCTTGGCGTTGACACTCTTCATCGATGAAATTGCTGAAAAAAGCAAGATAACCGATAAGACAGCCAACGGTACAACCATTAATAATAATTTGGCTGTGATTTTCAATTTTTTCATATTAGTTCCTCACCTAGTAATATTATTGTTAACAGATGTGGCTAGTTTACAACCACATAATTAATGAAAAATTTTATTGAATTAAATAGGATTTTGTGCCCTTTAAGTCTTAGCCATAAAATTAATAGAATTACGGAGGAGTAAACAATGAAGAGAGATATAAAAGCACTAAAATCTATTATAGTGAAGGATAATATCTTTTATGCAAAAGAAAGTGTTAAATAAGCAATAGAATCTAATTTAGTTGAGAAGATTAGCAATTTGCAGTAAAATCTTATCTGTGAGGGGACGAATTCTAATAGAAAGGGGCATTAAAATGAGTAATAAAAGACCCATTTTAAAGAACAAAGCTTTTCTTTACCTTACTGAGTTCTTTTCGGGAATGTCGGTAATGGCAGTTGAACTTGGAGCCAGCCGTTTGATGGCACCGTATTTTAGTTCCTCACAGATAGTTTGGACTATTATTATCGGAACCATAATGATTGCAATGGCTCTTGGTAATATCTATGGAGGAAGAAGCGCGGATAAAAATCCCAATCCTGACAGATTATATTCAAGGATAATAATCGCAGCGCTTTGGATAGCCTTAATTCCGGTAGTAGGAAAGTACGTGATACTTTTAATATCCGGACTTCTTGTATTTGCTGTTAACAGCAATTTCCTTATAATCGCAGGTTTCGTTGCCTGTATGATTATTTTTGTTTTTCCTTTGTTTTTACTTGGAACAGTTACACCTTCACTTGTGAAGTTTACAGTTGATAATCTGGATGACAACGGAAAACTGGTGGGAAACCTTAATGCATCCAATACAATCGGTAGCATCATCGGTACCTTTGTCCCGACATTTATAAGTATTCCGGCAGTAGGAACTTCAATTACATTTTTGATTTTTGCCGGAATCCTTCTTTTGCTTGCCATTGTTTACTTCTTAAGTGGTGGCGTAAATTTTTTAAAGGCTCGAAAGCTTCCAATTAGCCTGGCTGTTTTTCTCGTATGCGTGCTTTTGGGCCATAATAACAGCTTTGCCTTCTGGCAAACTGACTTGGTATACGAGGGAGAATCAATCTACAATTATCTTCAGGTTTACGAGCAGGGCGATGAGGTTGTTTTGTCCACTAATGTTTTGTTCGGTGTTCAGTCCGTTTATAAAAAAGAAAAGGGCCTTACGGGCATGTACTATGATTATGCCATGGCAGCACCTTACATGAGCGGAGTTAAGGACAAGGATAACATTGATATTTTGATTCTTGGTAATGGTACGGGTACCTACGCAACCCAGTGCAGAAGATACTTTGACAATGTAAGTATCGAAGCGGTTGAAATCGACGAAAAGATTACAAAGCTTGCCTTGAAGTATTTCGAATTTCCAGAGGATATAAATGTTACGACCTACGATGGGCGTGCATATTTAAATGCCATAGATGATAAGTACGACGTTATTATGGTTGATGCCTATCAGGATATAACGATTCCCTTTCAGATGTCGTCAGTTGAGTTTTTTACACTAGTAAAAGACCATCTTAAAGATGACGGGGTTATGGTTGTTAACATGAACATGCGCGGCAGCAGTGAAGGTAATATTAATCAGTATTTAGCCGATACTATAGGTGAGGTTTTTTCTGAAATTTACACTGTTGATGTCTGGGCTTCAAGTAACAGAGAACTGTTTGCTTCCAATAATCCTCAGATGATGAATCTTTTATCAGATAATATGGCCAAAGAAAGTGATTCTTCACTTGCCAGTCTTATGAACAGAGTCGTGTCTAATCTTGAAAGGTACGAGAAGGGACAATACATTATGACGGATGACAAGGCACCCGTTGAACTTCTTGGTATGAAAGTCATTGATGAAATGATTCAGGATGAAGTTAGTAACTATAAAGAAATATATGAAGAAGGTGGCATTAAGGCCATTCTTGATGCATTACAATGATTTATACAGTGTAAGGAAAGTGCGCCATTAATGATGAATATGACAGAATCCCTGTAAACCGTTATAATAGTCCATATACATTACCTGCACTTGAAGAAGCGGGTGCGACTTATGTTGAGAGGTTAACAAATGAATTCGACATGTACTACTAATCAGTTAGAAGTGATGAAATCAATGGAGCCTTATGTAGTGGCTCACTATAATAGCCCCAGAGAACTTCAGGCAAAGGCCAGAGAACTTCTTCATAAACTTAATTCTGTAAGCAATTTTGAAGAAAGAAAGGCCATTTTAGAAGAACTTTTTGGAACTTATCATCCACTTGCGTTCCCGGGAGAAGGTTTTAAGTGTGATTATGGTTTTAATATTCACTTTCATGGTCTGGCAGTCATAAACTATAATGTGGTTATGCTGGATACTTCTCCTATTAATATTGGAGCAGGAGCGTTTATCGCACCCGGAGTATGCCTTGCATGCTCTGGTCATGCAATACACCCTTCGCAGAGAAGTACCTATATGACCTCTGCACCTATCACACTTGAAGACAATGTATGGCTTGGTGCCAACGTTACTGTTTGCGGTGGAGTTACAATCGGTGCCGGAAGTATAATTGGCGCCGGAAGTGTTGTTACTAAAGACATTCCTCCAGGAGTTATAGCAGGAGGAGTTCCTTGCAAAGTCATCCGCGAAATCACGGATGATGATATTTTAGATATTTAAATTTAGGGGAGAGATAATGAAAAAGAAAAACAGTCTTACTGTAGTGATTGTTATAACTGCAGTTTTCATTCTTTTTGTGCTCGTTTTTTTGCTTTTAATGGTAAATAAAATGACGGAAAAAGATAAAAAACCGGATACTATTTCGCTTTCTATTTATGACGGTGACGATGAGCCTGAAAATAAGCCTTCAGTTGAAAAAGACTCAGCTGATAAGCAGGTATCCGATTCTGAAGATGATCAGGAAAATGACAATGGAGAGGTTGAAGATCCTGTGGCCTCCAATCCCACAAATAAGGGCCCTTCAATATTTGATGTGCCATTTGAAGATGGATATCAGTTCCCTGATTTGTCAGATTTTGACTTTGTTTTTTTAGGTGATTCGATTTTTGAAATGAGTAATAGTGACACCTCGATGCCTATGCAGCTTGGTGTTTATACCAATTCAAGAGTATACGTACTTTCAATGAGCGGTTCCTGTGCAGGAAACAACAGCAATGGTCGTATCAGTCTTCACGGACTTACAGAGTGCTTTGCAGACCAGCGTGAAACCGGTTATGAGGAAAACAAAAGCTTTAACAGAGATATTCCTAAATTTAAGAAAGATAAGCATAAGTCCAAATCGCTTGTTATTATCATAAATCACTGCATAAATGACTATACACATTCGACAAGGCTTTCTAATCCCGATAATCCATATGATCTTGAGTCGTATGAGGGTGCGCTTCGTTCTAGTGTAAGCAGGTTAAAATCTGCGTATCCTTCGGCTACCATAGTTTTCATGGAGCCATATGTAATTGGTATAAATGACCAGGGTACAGTGGTTAATTATGATAATCATGTAATGGATGATTATATAGCTTCCATGGAAAAGATAGCAGGAGAATTTGGCCTTATGTGCTTTAACTTAAGGTCTTATGATTTCTTTAAAGAGTACAGAGATGGCTACCTTTTAGATGATTATCTTCATCCCAACGAGATGGCCAGCAAGACCATGGCAAGACTTTGGTGTGATTTTGTAGAGAACAATTTAAAGTAATTTTTACTTATGTTATTAACTTTATTAAAAAGTGAAGGGGATTTTTATGGAAAAAGAAAATATCTATATGAGCTGGTGTGAAAAGTTCTCATGCCCGGGTGGAGACTGTGGTCTTACATGCTGTACACAGGACTGGTCAATTCTTCTAAAGGATGAAGAGATTGAAGAGTACGAAAAACTCGATAATCCTATAAGAGATGATGTAATAGATGCCATCGATTATGATAAGAAACGCTTTAAGTGCGAAAATGGCTTATGCAAACTTTTGGACGAAAACCAGTATTGCAGACTCGTTATTAACTGCGGCGTGGAATCTTTATGCTTTACCTGTAGTTCGTATCCCTGGAGCTTTAATAACTACGATGATATTTGCGAATGCTATACGAGTATCACCTGTCCTATTGTTGCAGAATATCTTTTTGACAGTAAGCCTATAACCTTCATTGAGGGCAAGACTGATGATCCGGCTACGGGTGTTGATGTTTCTGTCGATGAGAAGCTTCTTCTTAATCTTATGGATGTGAAAAAAGGCCTTATAGATATGATTCAGTACAGGCCCGGATATTATGTTTATGGAAAACTCTTTCTTTTGCTTAAAGTATTTGACAGAGTACATAAGCTTTGGGATGAGAAGACTTTCAATGATGAAACCGTAGATGAAATTTTTAATAACTATTTAAATCTTGATGTTATTGACCAGGTTTTCAAACAGTGTGATTCGATTAAGGATTCGTTTGATGTCAGAAAAGAGCAGATTTATGACTATTTCTGCCTGCTTATGGATATAAAAGTAGACATATTCTATGACATTGCTTTTAAGCACAGACCATATGTGAAAGATTACCTCGATAAATGGAGACATGACAAGGATGCTTTTATGCAGGCTTTGAAAAGATATTTATCCAAGTCCAAAGAAAGATATCCTCACTTTGTTGAAAATATGATGGTATATTCCGTATTTGCTGACTGGTCAGTTGAAAAAGATTTATCTTTTGGAAAGGATACAGCGGCCAGAATTGTTGAACTCTTTCTTTTCCAGATTGGCATGATGGCCGCATTTGAAGAAAAAGGTTACATAGACCGTAAGGAAAGTAGCGTAGTTATTGCAACACTTGACAGACGAATTATGAACAATTTGAGGTCGGTGGCGTTGCTTTTTAACCACTACGAAGAAAAGTATAAAACGGATCCATTATTCTTTGTTATGACTTTGATTGCCTAATAAATCAATCATTCTTGTGGAGTGCGGCGTCTTCTTCGTTGGAAAGTCCAACTATCTGGCCGCCGACAACACGGTAGGTGATTTCCTTTATAGGCTCATATACGACATAGGGTGACATACCTATGTTGATTCGAACGTCGTTGTGAACGACACCCGTAATTTGAATAAAAGAATTTTTGGAATCGACAGCAATTCTTTCTTTTAAGGGTTCGAGTTCTTCCAAATATTCTTTTTTTGCAGAAGAAAGCACTATTTTGGCCCGCATGATTTTCATGCGGGTATCTTTTGCGGTTGAATCATCGCGATTTTCAAGCGTCTTTAAATGCTGATTAAAAGCTTCGACCTTCTGATCGGCTTCATAGATTAACTTCTTTAATTCGCCGACTCTTTCATAATCTGAGCGGGGAAGTCCGGCTCTTAAAAGGGTAGGAGTACCAATTTCATTTCCGGCTTCTTTAACAACAACGCCGGCCATCCCATAAACTTCGCAGCCAATTACATTACCGTTTTTTGTAGTAACAAGAACCTGTTCCTTGGCAACAACTGAGGCATTTAAAATAGAGTCGGCATATATGTTTTTACCGGCGCTTAATGAGCAGCTTTCAACATATTTGCAGACTATATTTTCAGCAGCTTCGATTCTGCAGACTCCACGTCCCTGAATACCTTTATTAATCGTTATGTTTTTACCTGATTTGATAACACAGCCACCTACGTGACCATGAATAAATACGTCGCCGGTTGCATCTATCTCAAAACCACTTCTTACGTCGCCACCGATTTCTACGTCTCCATCAAAACGAACATTTCCAACTTCAATATCCAAATCTCCGCTAATGCGATACAGTTTTTCAATATTTACCGATGAACCATCCATAACTATATGACCGCTGTGTCTGGCATAAAAATGAATTCTGTCTTCATCTGAATAAATGCCGTGACCTCGAAGCGCGGGACAGTCTTTTCCTCGACCAAGAGCAGGAAGAATATTTCCGAATATATCGAAACCTTCTTTACCCTCTGTAGGAGGAATATAAGTTGCGATAAGTTCATTTTCTGAAATAATAGCAAGACTTAAAGAGTTTTTATAATCAGCTGTTCCGTCAGCATTGATGACGGGCTTTTGCTTCATGTCCTGCATTTCCTTGTGGTACTCATAGTAGCCGTCAGTACCCTTCGTGGCGGGAGTTCCCTGTGCAACACAAAGAAACTGTCCATATTCCATATGATCCAAAAGCGAAAGAATGGCGATTCTGTTAACACCTCTTACGATGTTATGGCTTGTAAGCAAATCAAGAATCATCTGCTCGGAGATAACAGATTTTTCTTCACTTGTGTTGTGGTAAAGACAGATTAGTGCGTACATGTTGTCATTACTGATTTTTAGCGAGCACCAGTTGTAATCTATTGTCATAGCGGCCATCCTTTCCTAATAATATTTTTATGCGTCATATGTTAGGGGGGAAACGTTCTTTTTATATATTATATATCGGCATATTGTTATCCTTATATATAGTTTATTGCAGATATATTAGCCAAAAGATAACATTTCTTATTTCTTTAAGTTAGTATTCTAAGGGTTTTATTGTTTAAGGTTACATATTGTTTTACATATAAGCATATGTTTGGTATGGTTATGTAAGAATTACTAAGGAGATAAAGATTATATGAAAGAGATAGTGATCGAATATAAAGAGTTAAAGAACAGAAAATATCTCAATGCTCTGTTTTTGTTGTCAGCTATTTTATCATTTGGATACGGAATAATTCATCCGACTATCGGTATGGACGATACAGGAATCGAAACATATTTTACACAAGGTCTGGCACCCAAGGTTGGCAGATGGACTTTGTTTTTACTAAATAAAATTCTCCACGTTTCGGAGTTTACACCTTTCTTTGTTGATGCAATCGGTCTTATTCTTTTATATTTTGCAGTTTTGGCCTTTATTGTTTATTTCAAAAAAATAAGCAATAATTCAATTCATACAATAGGATATGCGGCTTTTGGCTGTTTGTTTTTAACATCTCCTTTTATGGGAGAGGTGTTTATTTACTATCTTCACAACGGAATCGGTCTTTCTTTTCTTTTGGTGGCTTTATCGGCAATCTGTATGCTTAAAGTAACCAAAGAAGGCAAGATGAATAACCTTCTTTGGGCTTCGATTATGCTTTCTCTGGCAATTGGCTGCTACGAGTCCTTTGCCCTCGTGTATATTTTGACAGTCTGCCTTACATTTTTCTATGAAGCGATGCAGCAGGAGGGCGATAAGGATAAATTAGGCAAGCGCTTCAAAAAGTTTTTGCTAAAGTGTTTTTACTACGTAGTTCCACTTGTGCTTTCCATGGTGACAAGAACTATTGTTTCTAAACTCATAACTAAAGCCCTTAAGATTGACCTTTCTGCAAGAAGCATCACTCAGATAAACGGCTGGAAAGATTCTTCGTTTTTAGAGACGATAAAAAGGCTGGTAACAAACTTCGCTCTCAGATATGTTGTAAATGGTGTAAGCCTAGTGGCTGTAAGAGTATTTGCCCTTTCAATGATTGCTTTTTTTGCAGTAATCATTCTTTTGTCTATAAGGCAAAAGAAGGCATGGATTCTTGTCTGGGGATTTGCGATGATGCTTTCTGTATGGCTATTGATTCCTGTTGAACTTACGATAACTCCTTACAGGGCTTCACAGGCAGTGGTTTTACTTGTGGCAGTTTCTGCAATGATCATTTCTGACAGTATCCTTTCTTTTGCAAAAGAAAGTAAAAACGCCTTAAAAGCAGCTGAGTGTTGTCTTATAGTTTTACTGTTTGTGGTGACGTTTAATCAGGGTTTTGCTTTAAACAGATATTTCTATTTTGATGATTTAAAATATAAAAATGACGTTTTTGTAGCAAGAAGCATCGGTGAAAATCTTATGAGCAGATTCGACTGTGATAAGCCGGTGGCGTTTGTGGGAGAGTACGTGATGCCTAAATACCTAAGAGACTATGTTTATTTATCTTTTGATTCTCCAAAGTATCACTTTATCGCCGATAATCTTAAATACTCTTTAAGAGACGGTTTTTATGAATATGTTGATAATGATTATGGTTACAGACTTTACGAAATAGGTTCTCAGGATCCGCTGGCATGGATGAGCTGGGCTAAGCTTGATGAAAAGCAGTTAGAAATCTATAAGTTCATGGAAATGAACGGTTTTTCTTTTGTCCCTGCTTCAGAGGAAATGATTGATAGTGCCAAGGTATTGGCTCAAGATATGCCTTCATGGCCAAAGGACGGCTATATTATTGAGACTGATGAGATGATAATCGTAAAAATACAATAGATTTGTGCCTTCATTGTGCCCGATGTTATTGAAAGTATTGCATTTTTAGGGTATGCTTATGTAGTATGCACGACTGTGCTAAAAATTTAATTTATGGAGGGCGCTTAAAATGAGCGAAGGCGCAAAGAAGACAGGCGGATGGCGCACTAACAAGTGGATTCGTGCCGCTATTCCCGCACTTTTACTTCACTGCAGTATCGGTACTGTATACTGCTGGTCGATCTTTAGTCAGGAAATCGCAGACTACATCGGCTTTTCAAAGGGCGCAACTGAGTGGGCATTCAGTTTCGCAATCTTCTTCCTCGGAATGTCAGCTGCATTCTTAGGAAACGTTGTAGAGAAGGATATTCATAAATCTTCTCTTATCGCATCAATCTGTTTCGCACTGGGCATGTTCGGAACAGGATTTTTCATCTACTACGGTGGTGCTCACAAGGGTAGTGCACTCGCATTAGTTGGAATTTATGTATGCTACGGATTTATCATGGGTGTAGGTCTTGGTACAGGTTACCTTTCACCTGTAAAAACACTTATGCTTTGGTTCGAAGACCAGAAGGGTCTTGCTACAGGACTTGCAGTTGCAGGTTTTGGTGCAGCTAAGGCTATCGCAAGCCCTATTATGCAGAAGATGCTTTCAGGACTCGGCGACGGAGCAATCTACAAGATGTTCATGATTCTTGCTTGTGTTTACTTCGTAATGATGTTCGTAGGACACCTTCTTCTTAAGAAACCTGAAGGCTGGCATGAACCCGCTAAGGGAGAGAAGAAGCCTGGTATTATGGAGACAATCAAGACAAAGCCTATTCTTAACTACGTAGGTATCTGGTTAATGTTCTACATCAACATTACATGTGGTCTTGCATTAATCTCTCAGGAAAAGATGATCGTTAAGTGTATCGGTTTAGCAGGTGTTGTTGGTGTTATTTCAACAGTATCAGCTATCTTCAACGCAGGTGGACGTTTAGGTTTCTCTGCTTGGGCTGATCACATGAAGGATAGAAACACAGTTTATAAGATGATTTTCGTTATCTCTATAGTACTTACTGCAATCGTTATGGTTACAGGCGGTATCAAGAATGGTGATGGAAACCCTGTTCTTGTAGTATTAGTACTTGCATTAGTCTTCATGGTTAACGCAGGATACGGCGGTGGTTTCTCTAACGTTCCTACACTTTTATCAGATCACTATGGAATGGGTTCAATCAGTGCAATTCATGGTATTACACTTTCTGCATGGGCTTTCGCAGGTCTTACAGGAAACCAGATTGCTAACTTCATCGTATCCAAGACAGGTGAATTTAAAGAAGTACATGGTGTAATGGTTAACCCCGTTGGTTACCAGAACGTTTTATACTTCACAATCGTTCTTTATGTAGTTGCTTTAGTTCTTAGTATCGTATTCGTACGTCCTTCAGACAAAGCGCTTGAAGCTAAGAAGAACAAATAATTGAAAAATTAAAGCCCTCGGCTGTTTCGTTATCCTTAAAGGATGCGACAAGCCGGGGGCTTTTTGTTTTAGTTTAATTTGTCAATTCCAATAGCATCAGCATCATCAACAAGTTCATCGGGAAGATGCTTTCTAAATACTGCAACAAAGAGTGCAGAAGTCATATAACCATATAATCCAAATCCGGTTAGTATCTCAAGACCTATAAAGACCTTAGATGTTAATGTTAAAAAAACAAATGTAAATAGGATAAAAAATATAAGTAATGTATATCCAAAGTGAGCGATAGACATTAAAAAAGCGTTCTTTATATTATCTTTAATGCTATTTTCAAACTTGGCCTGAACCGGAAAAATGTAGGTAAGTACAAGAATGTATGGGATAAAAAGAAGGATACTTGTTATTACCATTATTTTACCCATTGTGATTCCTGCCTGACCGTTATTGAAAAACATTCCAATTCTTAGATCCAGGGTTATTACAAAACCAAGAAGCAGCATCAGTAACCACATAATAGTTGACTGCTTAAAGTTTTCTTTAAAGGACTTTATAAAGTTTGTGTGGATGTAACCCTCGTCTCGTCTTATCCATTTCATCGTTGAATAGTAAAGGGCAGTAGTTGATGCACCTATAGTTACTATTGGAAGTGAGAATATTAACCATAAGAAATTCAGGATAACTATATTTCCCACCCAGTTCATGAATCTTCCGAGGAGGTTTCGCGATGAAAAAATGTTCATAAGCAAATTCTCCTGCTTTGGTGTCACATGTAAATAGAACAGGTTTTTAATAAAGATATTATAAACTTCAAAGTACAGACTTGTCTATACAGATGTATAAAATATGCAAAAGTAGTTTAGAAAAATCTAAAGTAAAACGATTCACAACAAATTTTATTAAGCAGATTGACTGAAAATGGTATCTTAAAATAGTGCAAAACAATAAAAATGCACTTTAGGTTTAGAAAAACGTAAAAAACTATTGATAAAACTAAACAAAGACTGTATAGTGTGTTCATACAGCAAAACGATCGTGTTGTGAAAAAGATGTATAGGTAATTTCATAGGAGGAAAACTAATGAAAAAGAAAGTATTGGCAACTCTTCTCGTTGCAGCAATGGCACTTGGCTCATTAACAGCTTGTGGCAACACATCTAATGAAACTGCTAACACAGGTGCAGAGAGTACAGCAACAGAAACTAAGACAGATGCACCCGCTGAAAGCAAGGGTGGTGAGACAGTTAGCATTTATGTTTTTGGTAACGACCAGGAACAGGCAATGTACAAAGATTTATTTTCAAGATTTGAAGCTGCTAACAACTGCAAGGTTGAAGCTCAGTTCAGCATTAAAGATGACTACGGCACAACAATCACAGGTATGATGACAGCTAAGAACCTTCCTGATGTATTTTACATGGGACCTGAAAATGTAAAAGCTTATGTAGAAAACGGTTATGTTCTTGATATGAAGCCCGTACTTGAATCAGCAGGACTTGATACTTCTGATATCTTAGGCGGAACATTAGGAGCATATGAATACAAGGGTGGACAGTATGGTCTTCCTCATGACTCTTCAGTATTTGCATACGCATACAACAAAGATTTATTTGACGCAGCAGGACTTGCTTATCCCGATCCTAACAAGCCTTACACATACGATGAATTCGTAGAAGTTTGTAAAGCACTTACAAAGGATACAGATGGTGATGGCGAAGTTGATCAGTGGGGATGTGCTTTCTGGCCTAACCTCATGATTCAGCCCTGGTTATACTCAAACGGAACAAGCTTCTTAAAGGATGAGTACAAGACAATCAACGTTACAGATCCTGCATTCGTTGAAGCTATGGACAAGATGGTTGCATTAACAACACAGTACGGTGTAACACCTACAGTTGAACAGGAACAGGGTACTGGCGTTTACCAGAGATGGATTGACGGTACAATTGGTTTCTACGCATGTGGTACATGGGATATCGCAGCATTCATGGATCCTGAAGTTGTTGGATTTGGTTGGGATTTATGTGCATACCCTACACTTTCTACAGGCGAAACATACGCTTGGTGCGGAACTGTTGGTTACTGTGTAAGTGCTAACACAAAGAACGCAGACCTTGCTACAAAGCTTGCTTACTACATGAGCGCTTCAGACGAAGCTATGAAGCTTGAATCAGGTATCGAAGGTGGTGCTTCAGTATTAATTCCTAACTTAGTATCAATGGCTAACGAAGAATTCGCTCAGGCAATTACTGACGGAACATTAAAGTATCCTGATAACTACAAGGTATTATTCAACTACTTAAATAACCAGAACGGTTACAAGTCAAGATTTAACGACGAAACATTTACACCCAACGCTGAATGGCTCAACTTATTCTTTGAAGGAATTGACAGAGTTAGAAGCGGACAGCTTTCAAGTGCTGAGTACTGTAATGAAGTAGCTGCTCAGATGCAGGAATTACTTGACGAAGCATACGAGAACGAATAAGTATTAGGGATTTTTCATATTAGATTTATTGCAAGCGGGAATGAACGCCTGGTTCGTTCCCGCTTATATAAAAGGTGAGACTTAGTAATTTTGGAGGGATAACAGATGGGCAAAAGAAACAATACTCCTCAAAAGAAAAGAATGAGCAAGGCAGCATTTCGTGAGAATTGTTATGGATTAGCATTTGTTGCGCCTCCGTTCATAGGTTTTCTTGTTTTCATGGCTTTCCCGATTGTGTTTGCTTTTGTAGCAAGTTTGACAACCTGGAACGGTATGAACAACATGCTTGAACACTTCGTTGGTTTTAATAACTACATTAAGCTATTTACTGATGCTAAGTTCTGGAAGGTTTTGGGACACACAGTTACTTATATGATCGGTATTCCGATAGGAATGTTTTTGGGTGTATTCATTGCAATGGGTATGAACCGTAAGATTAAGGGAATCCGTATTTTAAGAACAATGTATTATGTTCCGGTTATTTCATCATTAGTAGCAGTAGCAATCCTTTGGGCTTTCGTATTTAACTATGACAATGGTTTGTTTAACGTAATTATTAAAGCTATCACAGGTCAAAAGGGACCTAACTGGCTTGGTAATCCTTTCTGGGTAAAGGTATCCATGATTATATTCATGACCTGGAAAGGCCTTGGAACTTCAATAATCCTCTATTTATCAGGCCTTCAGAGTATTCCGAGAGACTATTATGAAGCTGCTAAAATCGATGGAGCCAGCGGTTGGACTTTATTTAAGAACATCACATGGCCACTGGTATCACCTGTTACTTTCTACCTTTTAATCACCGGTATGATCGGTGGCTTCCAGGTATTCGTAGAAGTACTTGTAATGCTTCCTAAGGGAGGCCTCAATTACTCAGCAGCGACCGTCGTATTCTACTTATACGACAAGTTTGCAGCCAATAAGTACGGATACGCTTCAGCAATGGCATTCTTGTTAGCAATATTTATCTTTATCATTACCTTTATTAACTTTAAGGGCCAGGATAAATGGGTTAAAACAATAGATTAAGGAGGATGGTTCGATGGCAGGAAATAAAGATCTTCAGACATCTGAAGTAAAGACTAAAAAAGAAAAAAGAATCGATGTTATCGTATTTATTCTTCTTTCTCTTGGCGCAGTAGCGATGGTCTTTCCTCTTATATATATGGTGTGCGCATCATTTATGACAAAAGGTCAGATCTTATCAGGTAAGTTCAGTCTTATACCAAGACCCTTTAAATCAGGTACTTACCATGAAGTAATATTTGAATCTAACTTCCTTCAGGGTGTTAGAAACACAATGTTAGTTGAAATTCCGGTTTTAATAGTCGGTGGCTTTACATCATCACTTGCAGCCTTTTCATTTAGTAAGCTTCGCTTTAAAGGTAAAGGCGGAATCTTTTTGGGATTACTTGCAACAATGATGATTCCCTTTGCAGTAATCATGATTCCTCAGTATGTAATGTTTACAAGATGGGGAATTACAGACAGTTTGCTTCCACTTATTTTACCCGGCTTATTCGGAAACGTTAGTATGATTTTCTTCTTAAGACAGAATCTTACAAGTGTTCCTTACGAATTTGTTGAAGCGGCCAAGATTGATGGCTGTGGATACTTTAAGATGTACTACAGCATTTTCTTCCCTCTTATGAAGGGAGCTGTAATGACACAGATTATTCTTTGGTTCATGGGAATTTGGAACGATTACCTTGCTCCTACAATTTTCGTGGCCAATGATAAATGGCACACATTGCAGGTTGTAATCAGACAGTTCAATTCACAGTATGCGGTAAACAGTAATTATCCGCTTATTATGACAGCTTCTGTGCTGGCTTTGATACCTACTTTGTTACTGTTTTTCTTTTTCCAAAGATTTATTATCGAATCTATGGCAATTTCTGGCGTGAAAGGTTAAAATGGTCATGAGATAAATAAAGGTAGGTAAATTGAATTGATTCACATTAAAAGAATAGAGGATGGGATGCCTATATTTAAGGCGTTCGGTTCCGAAATCAGAGTTAACATTATTAAGCTTCTGATTGAAAATAAGCAGATGAGTATGAATGAAATTGCTACCGCATTGGGAGTAACTAATGGAGCGCTTACAAGCCATATCCGTATGCTTGAAGAAGCAGGAATAATTGTTGTTTTGTCGGAACGAAATGTACATGGCAACAAGAAAATGTGCAGGTTAAGCGAAAAGCAGCTTTTGATTGATCTTGAATCAGAAGAAAGCAGCAGAGAAGAACTTATTTATGATACTGAAGTTAAGGTAGGTCACTATAGCGATTATGTGATTTATCCTACTTGCGGCCTTGCAACGACTCAGTCACTCATTGGTGAAGTTGACGATTCTCGTTATTTTGCCCATCCGGATAGAATTAATGCTGGAATCTTATGGTTTGGCAAAGGATATGTAGAATACATAATTCCTAATCTGTTGCCGGATGCGACTAAGATCGAGAAGATAACACTTTCATTTGAAATAAGCTCAGAGGCGCCGGGCGTTAACAGCGACTGGCCTTCAGATATAAGCTTTATATTAAACGACGTTTTACTGGGCACCTGGACAAGTGCAGGAGATTACGGAGATGTCCGAGGAATCTTCACACCTGACTGGTGGTACGATAACTGGAATCAGTACGGATTACTAAAGGTTCTTACAATTGACAAGAAGGGAACCTACATAGATGGTCTCAAGATTTCAGACGTCAATATTAAGCAGTTTAATCTGGATTATAAGAGCGTAGTCAAATTTAAGTTTCAGGTTGCTGAAGATGCGGTTCACGCAGGTGGACTTACACTCTTTGGAGGTCAATTCGGAAACTACAATCAGGATATTAAAGTACACATTACTTACAGCCAAATGTAAATCATTTGGCTGTTTTTTATTTATCTATAAAAGCAAACTTTTAAAAGTGAGCATAAGGGAGCTTGGTTTTATGTGCAAAAGAAAGATTACGAAAGCATCGGTTTTATTAACAGTAATGTCTTTACTGATTGCTTTAACAGGATGCTCAAATACGGGGAAAGAAGGCGGCAATTTGGCAGTTGAGCCGACTTTAGAGGATGAGGTTTTGGAAACAGAATATGATTTTACGGTTGATTATGAGGGAATCGCAAGATTTGATAACGACATGGCCAAGGCTGAGGTTCATGATCCTTCGATAGTAAAAGACGGTGATACTTATTATCTTTTTGGTTCACATCTTAGCAGCGCAACATCCAAGGATTTAACCAATTGGAAGATGTTAAGCGGTGGCTACACAGACAAAAATCCCGTTTTCGGTGACCTTAAAAATATGAAGTCAGGAGAGTTTGACTTTACAGGCTACAGTCTTTCAACGATTCCTACAGAGGATAAGACGGTTCATGTATGGGCTCCTGATGTTATTTATAACAGGAAAATGGGCAAGTACTGCATGTACGGCTGTACTTCTTCAACCTTCAATGCATCGACCATTTATATGGCAGTAGCTGATACGATAGAAGGCCCCTACAGCTATGTGAGTACCCTTCTTTATTCAGGAGAAACCGCCGATAACATTGAACTTACAAACATCTTGGACTTTACAGATAAGGAAACTGCAGTTTCGACATATACTTCCAATGCAGGTTTTGCTTATAACTACAAGAAGTTTCCGAACTGTATAGATCCAACGGTTTTTTATGATGAAGATGAAAGACTTTGGATGGTCTATGGTTCCTGGTCAGGTGGAATCTTCTTAATAGAACTTGATGAAGAAAGCGGAATGCCAATTCATGCAGATAGTGATGATAAGAACACAGATATTTATTACGGCAAGAGACTTCTTGGTGGCGGACATCATTCAATAGAGGGGCCTTATATCTTATATGATAAAGAAAGTGGCTACTACTACCTTTATGTATCGTATGGTGAGCTTACAAGAGAAGGTGGTTATCAGATAAGAGTATTCAGATCTGAGACGGTTGATGGTGATTATGTTGATATGAACGGAGCATATCCTGATGCCAAAACTGCTCATGAATACTTCGGTTTAAAACTTTCGGGAAATTATTTTCTTCCAAGTCTAAATGTCGGATACAAGGCAACCGGACATAATTCAGCCTTTATTGATGAAGACGGAAGAAGGTACATTGCATACCATACAAGATTTGACAAGGCATCTGAAAAACATACGCCCAAGGTTAAGCAGTATTTACTGAATAAAGAAGGCTGGCCTTGCATGTTACCTTACGTAACAAGCAAAGAAGTGGTTTCAGATACAGGATATGACAAAGATGATATCGTAGGAAGATATTTCTTTATAAATCAGGGAACAGGTATTGATAACAAGGTGGCTGCACCTTCGATTTTATATCTTCTTTCTGACGGAAGCGTTAAGGGAGAAGAAGCAAGCGGAACCTGGAGCTGCGAGGAAGGAAAATACTACATGACACTTTCTTTTGACGAAAAAGAATACAGTGGTGTTTTCTGTCAGATGCAGGATGAAGCCGGAATTAGCGTTATGACATTTTCTGCAGTTGGTCATAACGAAAGCGTTTGGGGAGTAAAATACTAGGCATTTTGAGGGGAAGCCAAATTTGGAGATTATTAGGAGATTTTGAAAATGGATACAAGTGTGAAGTACAATGAACCCTGGATTATGCAAAGAGCTGATCCGTATGTATATCTTTCGGAGGATGGCTGGTACTATTTTACCGCATCAATTCCTGCTTACGATGCAATTGTTTTAAGAAGGGCGAGAACCCTTAAGGAACTGGCAACAGCTCCGGAGAAGACCTTATGGCAAAAGCACGAGAGCGGTCCTATGAGTAAGCATATATGGGCACCTGAAATTCACTATCTTTTTGGACGCTGGTACATTTACTACGCCGGTGGTGAGATGGAAGATATCTGGAAAATTCGTCCCTACGTACTTGAATGTACAGGAGATGATCCCTGGGAAGATGAGTGGATTGAAAAGGGTAAAATGAAAAGAGCCTTAGACGATGAGTTTTCTTTTGAAGCATTTTCACTGGATGCACATGTATTTGAAAACAAGGGCGAATGGTACTATGTATGGGCTGAAAAGGTCGGGGTCGGAAAGCAGATTTCAAACCTTTACATCGCCAAGATGGAGAATGGCTACACATTAAAAACAGTTCAGGTTTTACTTACAACACCTGATTATGACTGGGAAAGACATGGATTCTGGGTAAACGAAGGACCCGGAACCATTAAAAAGGATGGAAAAATCTTTTTAACATATTCAGCATCAGATACGGGAATCAACTACTGTGTCGGAATGCTTGTAGCAGATGAAGACAGCGATTTACTTGATCCTAAAAGTTGGGATAAGTCAAGAATGCCTGTTTTAACAACTAGTTACGAGCATGGAATATATGGTCCCGGACATAATTCCTTCACAAAAGATGAAGAAGGAAATGATATAATTGTTTATCATGCGAGAACCGAAACTGAAATAGTCGGCGATCCATTATATAACCCCAACAGACACGCAATGCTTATGAAGATTGAGTGGGATGAAAAGGGTTATCCGGTATTTTCTTATGATAATTAAAAAAGTTTTGGAGGGAAGTAACAATGGCTAAGTTAACAATTAATGACAATCACGAGCTAAACCGTATTGAGCCTGAAATTTACGGTCATTTCTCAGAGCATCTGGGAAGATGTATCTATGAAGGTCTCTACGTAGGAGAAAACTCAGATATTCCTAATGTAAACGGAATGAGAAGCGATGTTGTAGAAGCTTTAAAAGAAATGCAGATTCCTATGCTTCGCTGGCCCGGCGGATGCTTTGCTGATGAATACCACTGGAAAGATGGTATTGGTGAGAAGAGCAAAAGAAAGAAAATGATCAATACTCACTGGGGTGGTGTAATTGAAGATAACAGTTTTGGTACACACGAGTATTTTGAACTTTGTCGTCAGCTTGGCTGCAAAACATACGTGAATGGTAACGTTGGAAGCGGTACGGTTGCTGAAATGAGCGAGTGGGTTGAATACATGACCTTTAAGGGCGTATCGCCTATGGCAGATCTTCGTAAGGAAAACGGTCATGAAGAAGCATGGACTGTTGATTTCTTTGGCGTTGGAAATGAAAACTGGGGTTGCGGCGGTCATATGACACCCGAGTATTACGGAAATGAATATAGAAGATATCAGACTTATGTAAGAAATTATGACCCGGATCACCCGATTAAGAAGGTCTGTGGAGGACCTAATGTAGATGACTATCATTGGACTGAAGGAGTATTAAAGACCTGTTTTGATCACCTTCCGGAAGACTACCATGGTTCAATGGATTATCTTTCTCTTCATTATTACACTCATCCTGAAGGCTGGATTGAAAAAGGAAGCGCAACAGAGTTTGATGAAGAAACCTGGTATAAGACCTTAAAGAAAACTCTTTGGATGGAAACATTGATTAAGAATCATTCAGCAATCATTGATCAGTATGATCCGGATAAGAAGATTGGATTATCAGTTGATGAATGGGGAACCTGGTTTACGGTTGAACCCGGAACAAATCCCGGATTTTTATATCAGCAGAATACTTTAAGAGATGCATTGGTTGCCGGAATTAACCTTAATATCTTCAATAAGCATTCTGACAGAGTTCGTATGGCCTGCATTGCTCAGATGGTAAATGTTCTTCAGTCTGTTATCTTAACTGAAGGTCCAAAGATGGTTAAGACACCTACTTACCATGTGTTCCATATGTACCGTCACCACCAGGGAGCTATGCTTTTGGATTCAGCTCTTACAGGTGTTAATGAAACCGGTATCGGCGAATGGCAGGTTCCTGAGATTACCGAATCAGTATCAAGAAAAGATGGAATCATTACTATTACACTTAATAACCTTTCAACTAAGGACAGTAAAGAACTTGACGTTATTCTTACGGGAAAAGATTCATATGAATTAGTTGAAGCAAACATTGTAACAAGTGATGATATTCATACTTACAATACTTTTGAAGAACCTGAAAAACTTACGGAAGAAAAGTTATCAGGGGTAAGTGTAAACAAGAACACATTAAAGGTAACACTTCCTGCTGCAAGCGTTGTTGAAATCAGAATTAAATAAACAGTGCTAATGTATAAGTAATATGAAACAGCCCGGACTTTTTGTCCGGGTTTTTTTGATATTTACATAAGCCTGAAGCTGAAAATGTAATGTTGCACAAGATTTATGCCTGTCATTAGGCAAAATGAAGGCAAAATATTGCAAGATATTGCACACATTGCAAAAAGTGTGGCAACAATTGCAAATTTTGTCTATGGTTCGAATTGCTATTGTATAAAAACCATAAGAAGTGCACAATGAGAAAAACAAAAGTTGGAGTTGTATTCGGCAAATATTAATTTTACCAAGTTTTACCATAGCAATATTTGCAATATACACATAATTTTTGCAATGAGAGATACGGTTCGGAGGACAAATATCAGATGAGTAAAGTTAAAGTTCCAAAGAAGAAAACCAATTGGGGTGCTTATCTTAGAAGGTATTGGCAGCTATATTTTCTTTTGCTTTTACCTATCGTGTACTTCCTGGTTTTTAAATATAAGCCAATGGAATTTATCATGATTGCTTTCAAGGAATACAAGATTGGTAAGAGCGTATGGGAAATGCCCTGGGCTGCCAATAACGGAATGAAGTATTTCATTAAAGCTTTCAAGAATAAAGACTTCATAAGGTCAATTAGAAATACAGTTACACTTAATCTTTTTGACTTGGTTGTAGGTTTCCCTGCACCAATCATTTTCGCATTAATTCTTAATGAACTTGTTTTGAAGAGATTTAAGAAGGTAGTTCAGACAATCGCTTACATGCCTCACTTCCTTTCATGGGTTATTATTTACAGCCTTGCTCTTCAGATTTTTGCTCCTACAAACGGTTTGATTAACGTACTTATTACAAACCTTGGTGGTGAAGCAATTCCTTTCCTTAACGAGTCCAAGCACTGGGTTGCAACTTACATCGGCCTTGGAGTTTGGCAGAACTTTGGATGGGGTTCAATCGTTTACCTTGCAGCTATTGCAGGTATCAATCCTGAATTATATGAAGCAGCATCAGTTGACGGTGCCGGAAGATTTAAGAAGATGTGGCATATCACACTTCCCGGTATTAAATCAACAATCGTTGTCCTTCTTATCATGAACTTAGGTGGAATCATGGGTGGTGGTTTCGACAGACCTTTCGCCATGAGAAATACACTTGTACTTGATGTAGCCGAAGTATTACCTACATTCGTATACATAAACGGTATTAAGGGACTTCAGTTCTCACTTACAACTGCAGTTGGTTTGTTCCAGTCTGTAGTAGGTGTGTTCTTCCTTCTTTCTGCTAACTGGATTTCAAGAAAACTCGGTGAACGAGGAATATGGTAGGAAAGGAGAACTAAAGTCATGATTAAATCAGCTAAAACCAAGATGGGCGACTGGGTGTTCGTCTTTATCTGTATACTTGTTGCACTTATCTGTGTAATCCCTATGCTTAACCTTTTGGCAAGATCACTTAGTAGTGCAGACCACCTTATTCGTCATGATGTTTATCTTTTACCTAAGGGATTAAACTTCGACGCATACAAAAAGGTTCTCGGAGATCCTAAGTATTTAAGATCATTCGCATGGACAGCCTTCTTAACACTTGCAGGCACACTTATTTCACTTACAATGACAACCCTTTGTGCTTATCCTTTGATTTTCGAAGGACTTAAGGGTAAAGGATTTATCAATATCCTTATTACAATCACAATGTTCTTCAATGCAGGAACAATTCCTAACTACCTTCTTATGAAGCAGTTGGGACTTTTAAATAATCCGTTAGTACTCCTGATTCCCAGCTGTCTTAGTGTGTACAACATGATTATTATGAGAAGTTTCTTCTATGGTATTCCTGATTCACTTAGAGAATCAGCGGAAATCGACGGAGCTTCCTTCTTCCAGATACTTGTAAAGATTTACTTACCTCTTTCAAAGCCTGTATTTGCAACTCTTGCTTTGTTCTACGCGGTAGGTCGTTGGAATGGATATTCAGATGCTCTTATGTATATTACAGAAGCTAAGTATTATCCTTTACAGTTACTTCTTTACAATATCTTAAATAACATTAACAGCGTTGAAATCGCAGCACAGGAAGGCTTCACACAGCCTGGTCTTTCAGATTCACTTAAGGCCGCAACTGTAATGTTTTCAACAATCCCGATCCTTATGATTTACCCTTGGCTTCAGAAGTACTTCATCGCCGGCGTAACATTAGGAGCAGTAAAGGAATAAGCGATTTTAAATCGTTATTCATAAAATTTTATCACTATACATATGGGAGGTATTAAAGTGAAAAAGAAAGTATTATCAGTTTTACTTGCCGCAACTATGGTATTAAGCCTTGCAGCTTGTGGCGAAAAAGCACCTTCTACAAGCACTTCTACACCTGATTCAACAGAAGCAAGTGTATCTACAGAAGCTCCTGCTTCAACAGACGTAGCTGCACCTGAAGCTCCTGCAGAAGTTGAAGGAATGAAAGATGGTAAGTTTGTAGAAACAAGACACATTTCAGTTGAAGTTTATGATCGTGATGGCGCAACACCTGCTAACGACAACGTTTGGACAGACTGGATCAAGGCTCAGATGCTTGAGAAGTACAACGTTGAAGTTGAATTCGTAGCTGTTCCCCGTTGGACAGAAGTTGACCAGATCAACAACCTTCTTGCAGCAGGTACAGCACCTGATATCTGCTACACATACGATTATCCTACAATCCAGACATACGCTACAATGGGCGGTGTTCAGGATTTAGCACCCGTAATTAGCCAGTACAAGGATATGCTTCCTAACCTCTTCGGATGGCTTGGCGAAGAAAACATCTACATGGATCTTGATCCCGTAGAAGGTACTCTTTGGTGTGTAGAAGGTAGAAGAAATAACATCTACCGTATTAACACATTCGTTCGTGCTGACTGGTTAGAGAAACTTGGTATTGCTGAACCTACAACAAGAGCTGAATTCGAAGCTATGCTTGTTGCTTTCCGTGACAACGCTGAAACACTTCTTGGCGCTGACGCTGACAAGATGGTTCCTTTCTCAGTTTCATATGATATCGGTTGGAGAGCTGCTAACCTTATCGAATCATTCATGGATCCTGCAATCTCAGACAAGGATTACTATGTAAATGGTTACGATGACAGAAAGTTCACAGAACCCGGTACAAAGGAAGCTGTAAGAGTTCTTAACGGATGGTACAATGATGGACTTATCTGGAAAGATTTCGCTCTTTATGCAAGTGGTGATACATCAGAAGACGACATGATCAAGGCTGGTTATGTTGGTGCATTCATGCACAACTATGATTATCCTTTCCGTAACGGTGCAGACAGCATCAACGCTGTTCTTGGTGCAACATACGGCGAAGGCGCTAAGTTCGTAGCAGTTGACTGCTTCGAAGATAAGAATGGTAACTACACAAAGTACTCATACAGCCCTGCTGGTGACCGTAAGGCATTCTTCCCTACAACAAACGATGAACCTTTAGCATCAATGCTTTACCTTGATTTCATTTCAACTCAGTCAACAGTTGAATACTTACAGAAGGGTGAAGAAGGCATCAACCATAAAGTACTTGATGGTGGTGCAATTGCTATCCAGGCTGTAGATGAAGCTAACGTAGCTTATACACAGAACTCTGGTAACAACATCGACCTTACAATGACAACTAACGGTTTAAGACTTGCTACTGATGAATTAACAAACGCTTCATTAGCATACACATATGCTAACGTTGATCCTGCTGACGTAGTTAAGGCTATGACAGTAGCATTCAGAGATCACAAGGTACCGATTTCTGTTAGCGTTGGTGAAATCTCTGCTGAAACAGGTGTATCTAACCTCACAGATAAGAGAGATGCTACATTTGATAACGCTGTTATCGCTGCTCCTGCTGACTTCGATTCAGTTTGGGATGCAGGTATGGCTGAATACCTTTCAGCTGGTGGACAGGACATTATGGATGAGCGTTTAGCTAAGTGGATTGCTGTTTACGGCGATGCATTAATGCTTCCTTAATTTCTTGTTTAACAAGTTAATTAATCCTAAAAGATAAAGAGAGAGGATAGAAATCTATGGTTTCTATCCTCTTTTTTTGTGCCCGATAGTTTCGTACTAATTTGTAATAGTTTATTTCTTGAGGGCAAGTGATTCATATGGTAACCTATATATCAGACATACTATGAGAGAAGAATACATTTTGAAAGGGTTATATTTATGAAGACTATTCTACAGTTAACCAAGGAAGCTGCCAGATACAAGGCTTATTATCTTGGTGCTATTTTGGCAACGATTTTCCTTACTCTTGTAAATCTTGCAGCCCCTAAGGTTTTATCTCAGGCCACCGGAGCCATCAGTCAGGGAGTGAGCAGCGATAACCTTAATTTCATCATTTCGCTGGCACTTATTTTACTGGTTCTTTACCTTGGAAGAGTATTATTCAGATTTTTAAATAACTATCTTGCTCATAAAGCAGCGTGGGAACTTGTAGGTGACTTAAGACAGCGACTTTATGAAAAGATGCAGTTTATGGACCTTACATTTTTTCATGACAAGCAGACCGGTGATTTAATGAGCCGCGTTGTAAATGATACAAGAGAGTTTGAACTTTTATATGCTCACATTATTCCTGAAATGATTACAAATGTTGTTACCTTTGTGGGCGTTTTAGTGATACTTCTTACTATCAATTGGAAACTTGCACTATTAACCTGTTGTCCGATTCCTTTAATTCTTGTATCAGGTATCATTTTTGCCAAGGTAGTAAGACCATACTTCAGGGCATCTCAGAAGGTAATGGGTGAACTTAATGCAAGACTTCAGGATGACCTTTCGGGTATTCATGAGATTCAGGCTTTTGGTCAGCAGGAAAGTGAAGCCGGGGAGATGAGAAAGGCTAACGATAAGCAGGTTGCCGCTATGTTAAAGGCTTTAAAGGCCGGTGCTATTTTCCATCCTACAGTTGAGTTTATTTCTTCAACGGGTACAGTTCTTGTTATTTTATTTGGCGGTATATTAAGTGTTAAGAGCAACCTTTCAGTTGAAGATGTTGTTTCTTTTGTCCTTTACTTATCATTGTTTTATGGTCCTATTTCAGGTCTTGCCCAGTTAATGGAGAATCTTCAGCAGGCCCTTGCAGGAGCCGAAAGAGTAGCACTTATTCTTGATACTCCTTCAAAGATTGTCGATGATGAAGATGCTTACGAACTTGAAAATGTAGAAGGTGCAATTTCTTTTGAAAACGTTACCTTTAGTTATGAAAAAGAAATGCCCGTGCTTGATGGGGTTTCTTTTGAATGTAAGCCCGGAATGATGCTTGCACTTGTAGGACCTACGGGTGTTGGTAAGACTACAATGACCCAGCTTTTATCAAGATTTTATGATCCGACAGGCGGATGCGTTAAGATTGACGGACACGATATAAAGAAGGTTACGCTGGAAAGTTTAAGACGCCAGATTTCGCCTGTTTTACAGGATACATTTTTATTTAATGCAACAATCGCTGAAAATATCGGCTATGCACTTAGAAGTGCAAGCAAAGAGGAGATTATTGAAGCTGCTAAGGCTGCAAGAATCCATGATGATATTATGAAGATGCCTCTTGGCTACGATACCATGGTTGGCGAGAGAGGACTGCGACTTTCAGGCGGCCAGAAACAGCGCGTTGCAATCGCAAGAGCAATCCTTAGAAATTCACCTATCATCGTTCTTGATGAAGCAACTGCATCTGTCGATGTTGAAACAGAAAAACACATTCAGGACGCTATTAATGAACTTGCAGGCCATAGAACAGTAGTGGCTATTGCTCACAGGCTTTCAACCATCCAGAACGCAGATATGATTCTCGTTATCGAAGACGGTAACATCTCCGAAGCCGGTACACACGATGAACTTATGGCCAAAGAAGGCTACTATTATCAGATGCAGATGAAAGCCAAGACATTGTAGTGCGTAACGCTGTTGCTGTCGGGTGAGTGAGCGAGGTAATAGAATTCGGTACTAGACTTTATGAGAACACTATATTGGGAGGCAAGGAATGAATAACACCATTAAAGAATTATTTGATAGAAAATCGGTCAGAGTATTTACTGATAAAGAGATTAGTGATTCGGACAGAAGAACTATTCTCGAGGCTGCGATGCAGGCACCTACTGCCGGTAATATGCAGATATATACAATTATAGATATTCAAAGTGAAGAACTTAAGGAAAAGATGGCAGTGCTTTGTGATAATCAGGCATTTATTGCTAAGGCCAAGATGGTGCTTGTTTTCTGTGCGGATTACCGTAAGTGGTATGATGCTTTTCTCGCGGCCGGCGCCAATCCCAGAAATCCAGAACTTGGAGATTTAGCACTTGCTATTTCAGATACTAATATTGCGGCTCAAAACAGTGTTGTTGCAGCACACAGCCTTGGAATAGGTTCATGTTATATTGGTGATGTAATGGAAAATTGTGAGAAGATGAGAGAGTGCTTAAATCTTCCTAAATATGTCTTTCCTGCAGCTATGCTGGTATTTGGATACCCAACACAGCAGCAGATTGAAAGAACCAAACCTCTTAGATGCAAACTTGAAGATATCGTATGTGTAGATTCATACGAGCTTAAAGATGAAACAAGATTACGCGAGATGTTTTCCAAAGAGTGCACAAATAGAAGTTTTGAAGACTGGGCTAAGGCTTTCTGCGAAAGAAAGTATAACTCAGACTTTTCAAGGGAAATGTCACGCTCGGTAGCCATGTATTTTGAAGACTATATGCAGTAGTGAAACTGCATATAGCCTTTATCGATTTAATATTGCAGTAGCCAAAACTGTGCATTGCTTTTACAAACTTACATATAAGAAACCTTTGCAGGTTTTCTATGAATTGTTCTGTGGTATTTAACCGAAGGGTAGCCGATAACAAGAGTTGTTACGGGTTTAGCCTTTTTAGTGATACCTAAAATCTTTCTGATTTTACCGCTAAGTCCTATACAGGTGGTGAAAAAGCCACTAAATAAAACACCAAGATTGTTTGCTTCAGCCATAAATGCCATATTCTGGGCTGCGAGTGAAGCACTTACCTTGTCTTTACCAAATATAACGATAACTAGGGGAGCCTTCTTAAAGAAGAAGTTCTCGTCAATGTTCATATTCTTAAGTGCAGGGATAAATTTTTTGCCTGCATTAATAGCCTTAGAGAAGATTGAAACTGCAACCTTTTCACATTCAGCTTTCTTTTGATCGAGCACAATATAGCTTGTTCCCTGTGAGTTGGCACCGGTAGGAGCAAGGCGTCCTGCTTCGATAATCATATCGATGATTTCTTTGGGGACCTTTTCGTCAGTAAACTGTCTGATGGTACGTCTGGTCTTAATAGCGTCCATAAGAGTTTTGGGGTCAAGTCTTACCTGGTTTTCAAATTCTTCGGTTTCGTCGCTAAAACCTTCAATATGAATAGCGCCTTTCGGACAGATAGCTTCGCAGTGTCCGCAACCTATACAGCTTGCACCTCTTGCAACTGCCTTACCATCAACTATTTCGATATCAAATCCGACGCAGTCACTTTTACAAAGGCCGCAACCGATACATTTTTCGCTGTCGATGACAACTCTGCATTTTTCACTTGTGTTCATGATTACTCCGTTCTTTTGTTAAAAATCAATGTTTAAATCAATTAAATTGTACACAATATTAGTCATTTGTCAACTTATCTAATCCTCATTAGTCTGTTACAATCCACATGTCTGTATGGATAACTTATTTTTGAATAGAATTTGCCTATTACTGTTTGGTGATTTATTGGATAGTAATAGGGTAGCAGTTTTTAGAGGAGAAAAAAAGAAAAAATCCGTCCTTTTTGATGTTATAAGATTTGTCGGTACTGTATCGATTACACTTACCGGCGCGGTTTTTTGTTTCGTGCTTGCGCCTACATTAAAAGAACATGCATGGAATTTACAAAATTTAGCAGTTGGTGTTCCTGCAACTACAAAGGCACCTCATGATATTGATTTTGAAAAGAATGTAAGTGTTTTATAGGAGATTTCATTATGGCAGGGGAATTATCGGGTATTGAACGTGAATCTATGGTGTCATATCTTCAAGATCAGGTTTATGGTCAGTGGAGAAGTGGCGAAGAGGTTTCTTTTGAAATCCTTTCAGAAGAAAAGGTTAAAATAATCGTAAAAAACGGCAATAATGTGACATCGTTTGGTGCCTCATTTGCATGTCCGAAAGAGGCGAGTGATAAACACGGCGAAGGCTTTCCTTTCTTTATCTGCATGCATCCTATAAAGGATTATGAAGCGGCAATTGAAAAGGGCTATGCCTGTTTATTTATAGACAGCCTTTCGGTTGCTTCAGACGATACGAAGCACCAAGGGGCCTTTTACGATCTTTATCCATATACTGATGACCTTAAAAGCCAGACAGGCGTACTTATGGCCTGGGGCTGGGGCGCATCCAAGGTTTTGGATGCTGTATATAACGGACTTGATAAGATCTTAAATCTAAAGAAGGACTATTCGCTTGTTACCGGAGTTTCAAGATGGGGCAAGGCGGTAGCTGTTTTGGGCGTATTTGACAAAAGATTTAAAATGGTTATCCCGGCCTGTTCAGGAGCGGGCGGACTTGCTCTTTATAGCGTGAAATCTGAGGGTAAGACTTATGATATGACAGCCGTTGGCGGTCCTAAGGAATATACATATGGCCAGAACGAACCATTATCCTGTCTGCAGTCAGACGCCGAGCGTGGTTGGTTTGTAGATGCATTTTTATACTTTAAAACGGAGGAAGAACTTCCGTATGACCAGGATATTCTTCCTATACTTGCAGCAGGGGAAGATAGAGGTTATTATATTGTGGCTGCCCATATGAATGAAGACTGGGTCAACGCACCTTCGATGTGGGAGTGCTATCTTAAGGCCAGAGATTACTACGAAAAGAATTCTTTGGGTGACAGGATATTTGCAAATTTTCACAAGGAAGGTCACGCAGTATTAAGAGAAGACTTTGAGGTTATAACTGAAAAGTTTGACGAACTATATTTTGATTAGTGGTGGAGTATAAATGGCTGGAGAAAAAATGAACCGCAAACCCCGTCCCCTAGGCTCATCCGGGAGCGCAGAAATGAACCGCGAACCACGTCAGCTGGGTTCATCAGGGTCGCAAAAAAATAAAAATCTTGCGATTATTGCACTTATATACATACTGGCATTTGTTGTGGGTATTTTGTGCTCCTATAAAATCGAAAACCAGGTATTAAAATTTCTGGTTTTTGATGTGGTGGCAACAATTGTTACCTACATCTTTTCCGTAATACTTAAAAATTCAAGTGTTTATGACGCTTACTGGTCATTGACACCGATGATTATGTCTGTATGGTTATTTGCAGAAAACTCTGCTTTTAGCCCTATGCAGATACTGTTTCTTATTGTGTTTAATGTGTGGTCATTAAGACTTACATTAAATTGGGTCGAAGTGTTTACTGACTTTTCCTATGAGGACTGGCGATACAAAAAGTTCAGGGATGAAAGTAACAGATTTCTTTGGCCTGTAATAAATTTTTGGGGCATTCATATGATGCCTACGGTTATAGTCTTTTTAGGCATGCTTCCAATGTTTATCATCGCAAATACCAGGATAGGAATTCTTTCAATTTTCGGTATCATTGTGATGTTATTTGGAATATGCTTAGAGTACTTTGCAGATGAGCAGATGCATAGCTTTTTACAAAGTGAAAACGTAGGACAGGTATGTAAGCTTGGACTTTGGAGAGTTTCAAGGCACCCAAATTACCTCGGGGAAATATCTTTTTGGTTTGGTGTATATCTTGTTATGCTTCCATACGCAGTGCCTTATTGGTTCTTAGGTGTAGGAGCCTTGAGTGTATTCATTCTTTTTAATGTGGTATCTATTCCACTTATGGAGAAGCGACAGCTATCACGAAGACCTGAATATGCTCAGTATAAGAAGGAAACATCAAGACTGTTTTTAATGCCTGTTAACGAAAGCCTTTACTTCTTTAAATAAAGTCGGTTAGTCATATAATGAAAATGGTTTAAAGGTTCCCTCTTTACCCCAAAAGGTGAAGAGGGAGCTTTTTTGTGCATTTTTTTAATGACTTTTACAAGGATATAGATTATACTAAACAGCGACAAATAATTGTATTTACTTTAACAATTCATATATTAGCTGAAGGTGCCTTTGACTATGATTTATTCATAGGGCCAAAGGGTAAAAGGGAAACAGGTGAAATTCCTGTACGATCTCGTCACTGTGAAGTGGAGTCTGCTATGTAATTGTCACTGGATAAAACCGGGAAGGCCTTAGCAGGCGATGAAGCCAAGCCAGGAAACCTGCCTTTATGTCTAGGTGCACATGATTACGAGGGCTTAATCGTACCGTTTTTATTAAAAGGGGTGAAGAACCTTTTATTTTTGTGTGCCTATATTCTTAGAATATAGGCTTTTTTTGTTGTTCTTATTTAACCTTTCTGGGGGGAGATATTTAAAATATGAAAACAAAAAAGGCTTATAAATATATACAAGAGAGGTACAAAAATGAAAAAGAAAATTTTAGCTTTGTTATTAAGCGCAGTCTTAGCAACAAGTATGCTTGCAGGATGTGGTGAAGCTAAAGCTCCTAAGAACGAAGGAGAAACAAAGGAGGAAACAACATCTGAAGATGCAGACAAGAAAGCAGCAGATGAAGTTGCCAAATTAATTGATGCAATTTACGTTCAGGAAAGAACAGAAAACACAGACGCACAGTGTAAGGCAGCCAGGGAAGCATGGGATTCTTTAACAGATGCACAGAAGGAACTTGTAGAAGGTGAAGAAGCAGATCCTGATTACTTTGGTCGTGATACAGGTGATGCATCTTTAGATGACGTATTAAATGCTGACGGAATCGGCGAAAACGAAATTCTTGTTGTAAGCTTTGGTACATCTTTCAATGACAGCCGTGCTAAAGATATCAGCGGAATTGAAAAAGCAATCGCAGCTGCATATCCTGACTGGTCAGTAAGAAGAGCATTTACCGCTCAGATTATCATTAACCACGTTCAGGCAAGAGAAGGTGTTGCAATTGATAACGTAGAACAGGCACTTGACAGAGCCGTAAGTAACGGTGTTAAGAACCTCGTTATTCAGCCTACACACTTAATGCACGGTGCTGAATACGATGAAATGAAGGAAATCGTTGATAAGTACGCTGATAAGTTTGAATCAGTAGCAATCTCAGAGCCTTTACTTGGTACAGTTGGTTCAACAGCTGATGAAGTAAACGAAGACAAGAAGATCGTTGCTACAGCAGTTACAGCTGAAGCTATAAAGGAAGCAGGATTTGATTCACTTGATGCAGCCAAAGAAGCAGGTGTTGCATTCGTATTCATGGGACACGGTACATCACACACAGCTAAGATTTCTTATACACAGATGCAGAAGCAGATGGCAGATCTTGGCTATGACAACGTTTGGATTGGAACAGTAGAAGGCGAACCTGAAGAAACAGCTTGTGAAAGCGTTATTGAAGCAGTAGCAGCTGCAGGTTACAAGAAGGTTGTTCTTCGTCCTCTTATGGTTGTTGCCGGTGACCACGCAAACAACGATATGGCAGGCGATGATGACGATTCATGGAAGAGCATGTTTGTAGCTTCCAATAAGTTTGATTCTGTAGACACACAGATTTCAGGTCTCGGAAGAATCGTTGATCTTCAGAACCTTTACATTGCACACTTAGCTGAGGTAATTAAGTAATTTATGAAAAAGATAGTCGTTTTTTTAGGATTATTGATATCCTTACTGTTGCTAGTTGGATGTGGCAGTAAGGCGGGAAACATTAAGCTTGATGATGGTACTTATATGGTAGATTTCGACACTGACAGCTCAATGTTTCATGTTAATGAATCTATGAAGGGGAAAGCGGTTTTAACAGTAAATAATAAAAGTGGAAATCTTCATCTTGTTATGCCTTCAAAGAATGTCTTAAATCTTTATTTGGGACTTGCCGAGAAAGCAGCAAATGATGAAGCTAACTGGATTGTGCCATCAACAGAAATGGTTACATACGATGATGGAATGTCTGAAGAAGTCTTTTCTTTTGACGTACCTGTAAGTGTCATAGACGAAGAGTTTGACCTTGCTCTTATAGGTAAGAAGAATGTCTGGTACGACCATAAAGTTAAAATTTCCAATCCCGAAGCGGCGGGCTGTAATGAGCGGACAGTCGAAGTTGAACTAACCGGAGGCACCGGGAAGGTAAAACTTGCGTCACCAACCAGTGTACTTGAATCAAAAGACGGATATCTTGTAACAATTGCATTTAGCAGCAAAAACTACGATTATATGATAGTTGACGGTGTAAAATATACACCCGTTTCTGTTACAGATGAATCCGTTTTCGAGATTCCTGTAAAGGACTTAAGTAAGCCTTTGGAAGTTATTGCGGATACAGTAGCAATGAGCACTCCTCATGAGATTGAATACACAATTACATTCAAGGCAGACACTTTGAAATAACTATAAGCATTATCCCATAGCCTTTAAGGTTATGGGATAATTGTGGTTATATAGATTAGCTTCTTTATTAAGAAAAACGCTTATTTGGAGAAATTAATGAAGAAATATTTAGCGATTCTTTGTATGTGTATCTTCCTTGCAGGATGTTCTAATCAGGCAAAAGAAAGTGCATACGAGACATCTGATGAAAGGCTTAATAAGGTATCAGGTTTAGAACTTGAATACGCGAGCCAGTTTTTAGTTGATTACTATGAAGAGGACTATATTCACATTAAAACAGCTGACAATACCGACTATGTCCTCGTACCTGAAAATAAAGCTGAAAATAAACTGGGACTTGAAAATCCCGTCTTTATACATAAACCCGTTAATAATATCTATCTTGCGGCAACATCTGCAATGGACCTTTTTATAGCAATCGATGGGCTTAGCAGCATCAAAGCCTGTTCGACCAAAGGAAAAGATTATGCAATGCAGGAGGCAAGAGAAGCCATCGATAGCGGCCTGATTACTTACGTTGGAAAGTACAGCGCACCCGACTATGAACTATTACTCGATAAAAAGTGCACTCTGGCCATTGAATCTACGATGATTAGCCATTCACCAAAGATTAAAGAGCAGATTGAAAATATAGGAATACCGGTTTTTGTGGAGCGTTCAAGCTACGAAGAAAACCCCATAGGGCGACTGGAGTGGATAAAACTCTATGGAGTACTACTTGGTAAAGAAATTGAGGCCGAGGCCTTCTTTAATGAGGAACTAAAAAAGATTGATGCACTTAAACTGCTTACGGAAAAAGAAAGCACCCCAAAAGTTGCCTTCTTTTCGATATCATCTAACGGTTACGTTACCGTCAGAAAGCCTCACGACTATATCTGTAAGATGATAGAAATGGCGGGCGGAGAGTATGCATTGGATTCACTCGAAGTAGCTGAAGAAAACGCAATGTCTACCATGAATATTGGTATGGAAGAGTTTTATAAATTAGCCAGAGATGCCGACATTTTAATCTATAACGGAACCATTGATGGCGGCGTTAAAAGCCTGGATGAATTTTTGAATAAAAGCGATTTACTTAAAGATTTTAAGGCTGTAAAAGATGGAAATGTATTTAGCACAAACGTAAACATGTTTCAGGAAAGCAGTAAAATTGTTGAAAACATATATGAGTTTTATCTTGTGATAAATGGCGATGAAGATAAACTTTCGGACTTAAATTATCTTATGAAATTAAAATAGCCCGAAGGGCCTTTTGTAAGATTAGCCCGGGCGGCCGGAAAGATTAGCCTTGTCGACTAAGATGAAATAAAGTAAGGAGCATAGATTGAAGAAACGAATAGTAATAACCTATGTCATCTTAATAGTCAGCATTTTGATTCTTATCGTACTAAACCTGTTAGGCGGAAGTTCGGACGTTTCGTGCAAGGAACTTTTAAGAGTATTACTAAGTCATGATACTACGGATGTTTACGGAGTAATTGTCTGGAACATAAGACTTCCAAGGCTTTTAGAAGCAATAGCACTTGGAGGCGCCTTGGCACTTTCAGGATATTTACTTCAGTCCTTTTTTGCAAATCCCATTGCAGGACCATATGTACTTGGAATATCCTCAGGCGCCAAGTTTATAGTAGCAATTTTAATGGTCATATCCTGTAGTCTGAGTTTTTCACTTTCATCAATAATGATGGTAATAGCAGCTTTTATCGGTTCCGGTCTTAGTGCACTACTAGTAATCATGGTAGCAAGAAATGTTAAAAGCATGTCCATATTAATCGTATGCGGTGTAATGATAGGCTATGTCTGCTCAGCATTAACAGAACTTATAGTTGCATTTGCAGACGATACCAATATCGTTAACCTTCACAACTGGTCCATGGGATCATTTGGTGCTGCAAGCTGGAGCAATTTATCGATTATTTATCCCACAGTATTAGTTGGACTTATAGCGTCAATCCTTCTTTCGAAGGGAATATATGCCTATCTTTTTGGCGAGGACTACGCAAGAAGCGTGGGTATGAATGTCAAAGTCTTTAGGATATTACTAATCGTGGTTTCAAGCCTTCTATCAGCGGTGGTAACAGCCTTCGCAGGCCCCATATCCTTTGTGGGAATCGCAGTTCCCCACGTGATAAGAAGCGTCACCAAAACCACCAACACCAAGGTCATGATAAGCGCCTC
>JAKSRS010000017.1 GCA_024403515.1 Lachnospiraceae bacterium | reverse complement strand
ATCTGTACATTTCCTTGTTTGCGAACTTTTGTCAGGTTATGAAAACCGAAATTTTATCTGTCTAGATTATAACCTAAATCATCTTAAAAAATCTTAAAAATCTACTAGTATACAGAGTCAAAAACTCTGTATACACATTTCTTCATTAGTCTACAGAAGTGATAACTCTGTTGAAAAAAGCGTATCATATTCTGCAGATTTTCTGACCAATATCGTTGCTATATAGCGAGAGCACACTTAGCTCACATCCGCTTCGCTTCTGTTCGCTAACTGTTTGCTCTGCTTCTTATCTACGTGAATAGCGAGAGCACACTTAGCTCACATCCGCTTCGCTTCTGTTCGCTAACTGTTTGCTCTGCAATGCCTAAAATCAAAAATACACCCTTTGACAAGTAAACTTGCCCAGGGTGTTATCTTTGATTTTAGTCGCTGCTCTCGCTATTCACTTATGGTATGGTTCGTTGTTGTTTATTTTAAAGGCACGGTAGATTTGTTCGAGTAAGATTACTCGCATCAGTTGATGAGGGAACGTCATATCAGAAAATGAGAGTTTAAAATCTGATCTATTCTTTATTTCATCACTTAAGCCTAATGAACCACCTATAACAAATGTTATTGTACTGTTTCCGGATAAACATATATCAGATATTTTATCGGCCAGTTTTTCGGAAGAAAGCTTTTTGCCTTCTATGCACAACGAAATAACATAATCACTACTTTTAATATATGATAATAACTTACTTCCTTCTTTATCAATTACCATTTTGTTTTCAACTTCAGAAGCACCATCTTTAGTTTTTTCATCAGATACTTCTATAATAGATATCTTGGCAAATTTACTAAGTCTTTTAGAATATTCGTCTATTGCATCTCTAAAGAATTTCTCTTTAACTTTTCCAACGCAAAGGATATTAATATTCATAAATTACTCCATTGTAGATTCATCAAAAATCTCTGAAAAATATCTATCGGTTACGAAAAATGAAAAACCATCTTCTAAGTTATCAAAGTTATTTTCAAGTGCATCCATGCAAAGATTTGAAAGAAATAAACTTTCTTCTTCAAAAGAAACTTCTTCATTAATAACAAATGCACCGGCTGCTTTCTGTTCTTTTAAGAAAGCAACACATTTTTCAATGAGTTCTTTTTCCTCATTAACTTCAGGCAAAAGTTTTTTGGCTTTAATTGAAGCTTTTATTCCTGAAAAAACAAAAACTGCAAATAATAGTCCCATTACAACATTTGTTAGAACTAACGAGAAACCACTGAATGGTAAATGGAATACTCCAACTGCGTTAAGTAAAAGTACAAGTAAGCCTAAAAGTCCTACGATAAGTAAAACTAAAACTGATGATTTGTTCTCGTCATAAAGATCTTTTCTATAACGATATTCCTTGCTTCGACTATACTGTACTCTAAGCTGAGCCATAAGGTCGTTGAATTCATCAGGACTCATTTCACCTGCCTGAACTTTTTTAACAAGTTCCTTTATGTCGATACGAACCGGAACTTCGGTTTCCTCTTCAGGCTCTTCATACATATCTTCATATTCCTGAGCTAACTCTATAGTTTCTTCAGCTACATCATCCAAAGAATCAACCAAAGCTTTTTTACAATCAGGACATACTTTAATTCCTGCTACATATTCTAATTTGCATTCAGGACACCAAGGCATAATATATATCTCCTAAAAACTAATTATTTAGAAAGGTATTCGTCAATACCCTTTGCTGCTGCTTTACCTGCTCCCATTGCAAGAATAACTGTAGCTGCACCTGTAACAGCATCTCCACCGGCAAATACACCTTCTTTGGATGTCTTACCAAATTCTTCTTCAGCAACAATACATTTTCTCTTGTTAATTTCAAGACCCTTTGTTGTTGAGGAAATCAAAGGATTAGGCGATGTTCCAAGAGACATAATAACTGTATCAACATCAATTACAAATTCTGAACCGGGAATTTCAACAGGACTTCTACGACCTGATTCATCAGGCTCACCAAGTTCCATTCTGATACACTTTATTCCGTTAACCCAAGCGTTTTCATCACTTAAGATTTCAACAGGATTACAAAGAAGATCAAAAATAATGCCTTCTTCTTTAGCGTGATGAACTTCTTCAACTCTTGCAGGAAGTTCTTCTTCACTTCTTCTATATACAATATGTACTTCAGCTCCAAGTCTTAATGCTGTTCTGGCAGCATCCATAGCAACGTTACCGCCACCAACAACTGCAACTTTCTTACCTCTCATAATAGGTGTTGCAGAATCTTCGTTGAAAGCTTTCATAAGATTTGATCTTGTAAGATATTCGTTTGCTGAGAATACTCCATTAGCGTTTTCTCCGGGAATGCCCATAAACTTAGGAAGTCCTGCACCTGAACCAATGAATACAGCATCAAAGCCTTCTTCAGACATAAGTTCGTCAATAGTAACACTCTTACCGATGATTACGTTTGTTTCGATCTTAACGCCTAATGCCTTAACGTTTTCGATTTCTTTTGCAACAACTTTTTCTTTAGGAAGACGGAATTCAGGAATACCATAAACAAGTACACCGCCTGCCTGATGAAGTGCTTCAAAAATTGTTACATCATAGCCCATCTTAGCAAGATCTCCTGCACAAGTAAGACCTGCGGGACCTGAACCGATAACTGCTACTTTTTTATTCTTCTTATCGCTGCTTGCGCTAGGCTTAATTCCATTTTCAGATGCCCAGTCAGCAACAAATCTTTCAAGTTTACCAATTGAAATAGCTTCGCCTTTTATACCACGAATACATTTACCTTCACACTGGCTTTCCTGGGGACAAACACGTCCGCAAACTGCAGGAAGTGCACTTGATTCACTGATAATCTCGTAAGCCTTTTCAAAGTCACCTGTTTTAACCTGCTCAACAAATCCGGGGATATTGATTGATACGGGACATCCCTTCATACACTGAGCATTTTTACAGTTTATACATCTTGAAGCTTCTTCCATAGCTTCTTCTTTATTGTATCCTAAACAAACTTCTTCAAAATTAGTAGCACGAACCTTAGGATCCTGTTCGCGTACAGGTACTTTCTTTAATACGTCCATCTTCATGCTCTCCTTATTTACAATTTCCACATCCGCCGTGGTGAGTATCGCCTTCTTTTGCAGCAAGGAAGGCACGACCTTCAGCTGTCTTGTAAATTGTCTGGCGTTTCATAGCTTCATCAAAGTTTACTAAATGGCCGTCAAATTCAGGTCCATCAACACATGCAAACTTAACCTTGTCGCCTACTGTTACACGACACGCACCGCACATACCTGTACCGTCAACCATAATAGGATTTAAGCTTACGATTGTAGGAATACCAAGTTCCTTGGTGAGTTTACATACGAACTTCATCATAATCATAGGTCCTATTGCTACGCAGACATCATATTTATTGCCTTCGTTTACAAGGTCCTGAATAGTGTTTGTTACCATACCGGAACGACCATATGAACCATCATCAGTTGTAACATAAAGATTTCCGGCTACTGCCTTCATTTCATCTTCAAGGATTAATAAATCTTTTGTTTTGGAACCAACAATAACATCAGCATCAATATTATGCTCGTGGAGCCACTTAACCTGAGGGTAAACAGGAGCAGTACCAACACCACCTGCTACAAAAAGGATTTTCTTCTTAGAAGTTACTTCTACTTCATCAGTAACCAATTCAGATGCACAACCTAAAGGTCCCACAAAATCATGGAAAGAATCTCCTGCTTTTAATTTTGACATAAATTCTGTTCCTGCACCTACAATCTGGAAAACTATTGTAATAGTTCCGGCATTGCGATCATAGTCGCAAATTGTAAGAGGAATTCTTTCGCTGTCTTCGTTAGTACGAACAATTACAAACTGTCCGGGAAGACATGATTTAGCAACGCGAGGTGCTTCTACAACCATTGAAAAAATGTTTGTAGTAAGTTCTTTTACTTCTAAAATCTTGTACATCTTTATATATCCTTTCAATTAATATCTTATAGATTTGTAACCATATATGTACCCTGTCCGGAAGCCTGAACTTTGTACAATTCATTGGTATTTACATTGATTCCATATATATTATTGGTTTTAGTTGTATTTCCTGCAGCATCTTCAAAATACTCAACTACAAGATAAACATCACCAACATTTTCAATAGGATATGGTGCTACATAGATATATAAATAGCGTCCGGAATAACTTTCATTATGACCTGCATCATCAACAATATATCCACGCTCTACCAAGCCGTTAACCAAAGAAGTTACAGCATCTGCGGGTGAAATTGCTGATGCATAGTTCAAAGAATAATTCTTTGTAACAACTTCCGACTCAGTTCCATCACTAGCATATGATATAAACTTAAATTCGCTGTCGCCTAATGGCATGGCAAATGGATACATATACTTATTGGATGTTTTATCAGGTGTTGAACCATCACTTGTGTAGTAAACGGTATACATTATCGGTACATCAACTTCAATAAGTGTTGCACTAGTGTATTCACCGCTTTCAGTAAGTACATCAGGTTCAAAAGAAAATGAAACATCAATCAAATAATTAGCCTTAATCACTTCACTTGAAACACCATATTTATTCTTGAAGAAGGCCTGAATAGTATAAGAACCGTATTCAAGGAAAATAGGTGCTTCGTAAACTTCTGATTTGTCAGTGGGAACAGTGCCATCAATTGTATAATAGATTGTTCCTTCGCCTTCAGCAGAAAGTTTTAAGGCTATTGTTTCTTTGTAAGTGCCGCTTTCGTAACTAAAAACAGGAGCATTTGAAAGATAATCTTCATAGGCATTTACAACTGTTCCAATTTCACATTCGGCTAAGAGATTACTGATATCTTCAAATCTGTTTTCATTTTTATACAAAGAAATCATCTTCTTGTATGCAGTTTCTCTTACGTCAAAAGAAAAATCAGCATTTAAAGCAATTTCTTTAAGTGTAAACAAAGCATCATCATTTCGATTTAAAGTGTAATAATAATCAGCAATGTTAAACAATAAATCATAATCGGATTTATCGGCTTTATAGGCATTTTCAAGCGCTTTAATGGCTGCTTCCAAATCGTTTTCGGCAAGAGCCTGATTAGCAAGTTCAATCTGATAATCCTTAGATTTTTCCTTGCTCATGTTTTTACTTAAATTTATAGAAACAGAAATCAAAACAACTAAAACAACTAAAACTACAAGATAAAAAATCCAGGCAGTTTTAGGATTTCTCATAAGAAGACCCAAAATAGTAGGATCGTCATCATACTCCATATCATCAAATCTTGATGTTTTCTTTGATGCACTCTTCTTATTATCGTGACCGAATTCTTTTAAGGCAATATCAGATAATGTATCATCCATTTCAGATGCTACATTTACATCCATATCAGGCACAATCTGGAATTCAGTACCGCATTTTTCACAATATAACTTATCCTCAGCTAAATTAGCTCCACAATTAGGACATTTCATTTAAATATCTCCAAACTAAAATTAAAGGACAGATTCTACACAGTTATTCATTAACATTGCAATAGTCATAGGACCAACTCCACCGGGAACAGGAGTAATCTTAGAACACTTAGGACTTACAGATTCAAAATCTACATCTCCGCAAATCTTATTGTTCTCATCTCTATGAATTCCTACATCAATTACAGTTGCATTATCTTTAACATAATCAGCTGTAATAAACTTAGGTTTTCCGATTGCTACAATTAAAATATCTGCTTCTTTGCAGATTTCTTTAAGGTTAGCGGTCTTGGAATGACATACAGTAACTGTAGCATTTTCTCTAAGCATTAAAAGGGCCATAGGTTTACCCACGATATTGCTTCTACCAATTATTACGCAATGTTTACCTGAAATTTCCACATCACTTCTTTTTAAAAGTTCAATTACCCCTGCAGGAGTACAGGAAACATAGCCTTTTTTACCAACGCATAATGCACCGACATTTTGAACATGGAAGCCATCAACATCTTTCAAAGGGCTGATTCTTTCAATCACCTTGTTTTCATCCATGTGTTTGGGTAATGGTAACTGAACAAGAATTCCATTAACACTGTCATCAGCATTTAATCTGTCAATTAAGCCAAGAAGTTCGTCTTCGGAAGCATTCTCATCAATTTCAAAAGAAAGTGATTTGATTCCAATATATTCACAGGCCTTTTTCTTGTTATTTACATATATAGAAGAAGCAGGATCAGCACCAACCTGAATTACGGCTAAAGAGACTTCTTTACCGGATTCTTTTAATGCCGCAACTTTTTCTTTTAATTCATCTTTGATCTGAGCAGAAATTTTCTTGCCATCAATAAGCTCCATAACTTACCACCTTATCTTATTTAGAATAAGCCTTTAATTACACCATTTTCATCGACATCAATATTGTAAGCTGCAGGAGTCTTGGGCAATCCTGGCATTGTCATAATTGAACCTGTAAGAACAACTACAAAGCCGGCACCTGCACTTAATGAAACATCTCTTACATTCATAACAAAGTTTTCAGGTCTTCCAAGTAACGACGCATCATCTGATAATGAATACTGAGTCTTGGCCATACATACAGGAAGGTTTGAATAACCAAGTTCATTAATTTTATCTATCATTTTTAAGGCTTCTTTACTGAAGTTTACATCTTTAGCACCATAAACTTTAGTTGCTATTGCTTTAACCTTATCAACAATTGATAAATCAGCAGAATATAACACTTCAAACTTACTTTCTTTTTCCTCTAAAGTCTTAAGAACCTTTTGTGCAAGCTCAATTCCACCTTCTCCGCCGAATTCCCAGACTTTAGATAAAGCAAATTCACAGTTTCTGTCTTCACAGAACTTCTTTACAAATTCAGTTTCAGCATCAGTATCTGTTGAAAAAGCATTCAGTGTAACAACAACCGGTACACCAAACTGCTGTAAGTTTTCAATATGTTTCTCAAGATTAACAATACCGGATTTTAATGCATTAATATTCTCTACAGATAAATCTTTCTTGTCAACTCCACCATTATATTTTAAAGCACGGATTGTTGCAACTAAAACTACACAATCAGGCTTTAAATCAGCCTGACGGCATTTTATGTTAAAGAATTTTTCAGCCCCTAAATCAGCACCGAAACCAGCTTCAGTGATTACATAATCAGCCATTTTTAATGCATATTTTGTCGCTCTTACTGAATTACATCCATGAGCAATGTTGGCAAATGGACCTCCATGAACTATTGCAGGAGTATTTTCAAGAGTCTGAATCACATTAGGCTTTATAGCATCTTTAAGCAAAGCTGCCATTGAGCCTACTGCATTTAAATCCTTGGCTGTTACAGGCTTATTATCATATGTATAAGCAACTATAATCTTAGAAAGTCTTTCTTTTAAATCATTCATATCTGAAGCAAGGCAAAGAATAGCCATGATTTCGGATGCAACTGTAATGACAAAATGATCTTCTCTCACTGTACCGTCTGCTTTAGCACCAAGGCCAACGACAACATTACGTAAAACACGATCATTCATATCAAGGCAGCGTTTCCAGATAACATTTCTAGGATCAATTCCAAGTACATTACCCTGCTGAATATGATTGTCTAGTAAAGCAGCAAGAAGGTTATTTGCACTTGTTATAGCATGAAAGTCACCTGTAAAATGTAAATTCAAATCTTCCATAGGAACTACCTGGGCATATCCACCACCGGCAGCCCCACCTTTAATACCAAAACAAGGTCCTAAAGATGGCTCTCTTAATGCAACAGTAACCTTTTTATCCATCTTTGCGAAAGCCTGACACAAACCTACACTTGTTGTTGTTTTTCCTTCACCTGCAGGTGTTGGATTAATAGCGGTAACAAGAATAAGTTTTCCATCCGGATTGTTTTTATTTTTATTCCACCATTCATCTGAGATTTTAGCTTTATATTTTCCATAAAGTTCAAGATCATCAAACTCAATGTCTAATTTGGCTGCTACATCAGCAATAGGGAGCATTTTGGCTTCCTGTGCAATTTCAATATCTGATTTCATTTCTTTACTCCTGTTTATAGTCCGTTTTCTTCAACAAAGTTTTCGAATTCTTCCATATTCATAAGAACTCTTCTAGGCTTTGTTCCTTCTTCTTCACTCACAACCCCATATTCAGCAAGTTTGTCCATAATTCTTGCTGCTCTATTAAAACCAATTCTAAATTTACGCTGTAACATACCAATAGATGCTTTATTACTTTCAATAATAATATGAGCTGCATCCATAAAGTATTCATCAAATTCTGCACTGTCACCACCATCAGACGAACTAGATGATGAAGACGATGAAGAAGTGAAATTATCGATTTTACTTGTCATTTCCTGAGACTGAGTGTTATCTACAGGATTATATTTTTTAAGAAAATCAACAACTGAATTAACTTCCGGATCAGATACAAAACCACCCTGTAATCTTACGGGTTTCTTCATACCCTTAGGGAAGAATAACATATCGCCTTTTCCAAGAAGTTCCTCTGCACCACCCATATCAAGAATTGTTCTTGAGTCGACCATACTTGAAACTGCAAAGGCAATTCTACTGGGCATATTAGCTTTAATAAGACCTGTAATTACATCAACACTGGGTCTTTGTGTTGCGATAATCAAATGAATACCACAAGCACGAGCTAACTGTGCAAGTCTGCAGATTGCATCTTCAACTTCATTTCTTGCAACCATCATAAGGTCAGCAAGCTCATCGACGATAATAACAAGCTGAGGAAGTTTTTTATAAAGCTCTCCTTCCATGTTCTTTACAGCTTCATTATAGCCTTCAAGATCACGAACGTTTAAATCAGCAAACTTTTTGTATCTTTCCATCATTTCGGCAACAGCCCAGTTTAAAGCTGCACTGGCCTTTTTAGCTTCCGTAACAACAGGAATCATTAAATGAGGAATTCCATTATATACACTAAGTTCAACAACCTTAGGGTCAATCATAATAAGTTTAACGTCATCAGGATTCGCCTTGTAGATAATGCTCATAATAAGAGTATTAATACATACCGATTTACCTGAACCTGTTGCACCGGCAATAAGTAAATGAGGGAATTTATCAATGTCATAAACAATAGTTTTACCTGCAATATCCTTACCAATTGCAAATGCAAGGTTAGATTTTGAATCCTTAAACTCTTTAGTATCAATAAGTTCTCTAAGAAGAACCGCCTGATTAACCTTGTTGGGAACTTCTATTCCGACAGCAGACTTTCCGGGAATCGGAGCCTCAATACGAATATCCGACGCAGCAAGACTAAGCTTAATGTCATCAGATAATCCTTTAATACGACTAACCTTAACCCCTAATTCGGGCTGTAATTCAAATCTTGTAACGGTAGGCCCCTGACTTATATCAGTAACAGTTGCTTTAACACCAAAAATATCAAGAGTTTCAGTAAGTTTTCTGGCAGTCTCTCTAATTGATTGCTCGCTGTCTCTGGCACCGTTAGATGAATTTTTCTTTAGCAATTCAATAGAAGGAAACTTATATTCTCTAACGGGTGTATTTATCGCATTTTCAGCCATAGCTGCAACTGCATTCATATCTGCACCTGTGGGTTTAGCTGAATTTTTATCTTTTGGTTTTACAATTTCAGGTTCATAATAAGGTTTTTCTTCTTTACTTTCTTTTTCATCTTCAAATTCAAAAGAAGGCTTTGAACGCTGAATCTTAGGTTTAACAATTTCTTCTCTTTCAAAAGAAGGACTAACTTCAGTTATGTCTTCTCTGCCAATACCAAGAATAGGTATTTCATCAATTTTATCGATAACCTTTTTAGGTTCGTCTTCAACAATATAAATCTCTTCTTCAGGAAGCGAAATATCTGAATCATCCATCAAAGGATCAAATCCATTAATATTTATCTCATGAATATCATCATGCACTGAAGATCGTAAAGTTGAAGTTGGCATGTTAGGATCAATTACAGTATCGAAGGTAACACCCGAAACGACTTTGTTTTTACGTAAAATTTTGTCATTTTCCTTCTGTTCACGCTGTAATTCTCTTGCCTGTTCTTTTTCTAATCTTTCCTGTTCACGACTTAAGGATTTCTGACGTCGTCTTTCATCACGTTCAAGAAGTTCCTGCTCTTTTATTGCATCGCGTTCTTCTTTAAGTCTTTCTTCCTCTTCACGTTTTTTGGCAATTTCATTTAGATATTCATTTCTTGTTTTTCTGTTTTCTGCTGATCTTTCAATAAATTTTTCACTCTGATCTTTAACGCCATCTATCAGTGATTTCTCAGTTAAAAATACAAGACAAATGATTAAAACAAGAATAAACACAATAATAGCGCCTGCTTTACCAATAAGATTTACAAGCGCAAAAGAAAGTGAGCCGGAAATAATACCGCCACCTTTTTTATTTTCAACATAAAATTTATAGAATTCTACAAGATTATATTTTTCAGGAATAGTCTTACAGATACCGTTAATAATATCGATAATAATTCCTAAATCAATAAATGCTATAGATCCAAAAACAACTTTTCTAGTAATAACATTATTACGTGGATTTGCAGTTTTAAGCCATATAAAAAGAAGTAATACAATCGGGAAAATATATGCTAAGAGGCCGAAAAGACCAAACATTACGGATGAAAAGAATCCTCCGACTTTACCGATTTTATTAAAATTACAGAGAAGTAAAAGAATACAAACACAAATAGATGCAATAAGAAATACTTCTCTTTTGAGAGCATATTCCTTCTGCATCTGAGCTTTGGTTTTTCTGCCTTTGCTTCTTGAAGCTGATGAAGTTGTTCTTCTTCTGCCTGTTGTTTTCTTTTTCTGAGCCATTTATGTCAAATAAAACCTTTCAAGTTATAAAACATCAAAGTCATCATCATCAGAAATCTCAATATCAAATTTCATTTTTTCTTCAGATGGTTCAAATGAATAATCGAGTTCTTTTCTTACATGTTTTTTAGGAACAGGTAAGACATTTTCAATAAACATATTTTCATTTTCATCAGCAGTGCTGATAGATTCTTTTATTTCGATATTTTCAAAAGCCTTATTATTATCAACTGTATCAGCAGTTGAAACTTCATTACTTCTTGGCTTTCTAAATAGTAAAAATTCAATTCCATTTCCAAAATATGCACCAATAAGTAAAAGGCTTACTGCATATAAAGGCTGAGTATTTTTAGCAAATATAAATATCGGAAGTAAAGCTAAAAGTCCAATACTAAAAGCCGAAATATTGTCAGTACTATGGAACCAGAAAGCAACGGCACCAAGGCATGTAATAATTAATAAAACAGATATTTCAAGCGTATAACTTCCAGGAATAAAACGGTTGAATAAATTAAAATCAAAAAATCTTAAATATCCGTTTTCCCATAATATATTTAAAAAATTAAATGAATATACCTTGCTGTCAATATAAAACATTCCAAAGAAAGCAATAATTGAAAACAGCAAATACAAAATCACAGGCCATTTGTTTGAATACCAGATAGATTCTTTTGTATAGTCATCATCATATACAAAATCAGGATACTCAATGACTTCACCATATTTTTCAATCTGATCTTCAGGTTTTTCGTCAATAATATTATCTTCAGTGGCAGGTCTGTAGATAAATATAAGTGCCAGTATAAAAATCCATAAAATTAACGCTGATACATGAAGATAAGCAATAAATCCTGTTAATAATCCAAGAATAATAAACCAGGTAATATGTCCGTTATTATCTGATGCATGATTATACCTGGCCATCAAAAGAAAACTAAAGCCATAAAAACAAATAGCGACAAAGAATATAAGAAGGCTATATCCTTCTTCTGAAACTACATTAAAATATGATGCTGATAAAAGCATATAAGCACTAAAAGACCCAAGTGCCGGAAATCTGCCAAATATTCTTTTTACAGATAAATAAATTAAACATGCTGAAATAGTTTCTAAAACAAGATTAGTCCATAAAAAAACATTTTCTTTAAGGCCTACAAATCGACATATAAAAGTAACTAAAGAAAGATAAAAATAGTTCAAAGTCTCAGTTACATATGTAGGTTCATGATTAAACATCTTTCTAACAACATCATAAACAACAGTAGTTTTACTGTTTGCCAGAACATTTTTGTATCTGAAATAAACTCCAAAACATAAAACAGCAGCAAAAACAAGAAAATGCAAGCATCTTCTAACTATATTTGGGGAATTATATTTCTTAATTAATTTGGTTCTTGCAAATCTTAATAAAAGTAAAAATAGTATAGCTATAACTAAAACCAATACAGAAATAAAAGGTACAAATAAGATATTTAAAATAGAATTATTAAATGAGAGATTAAATAATCTTAAGGAATTTATAGTATCACAAATAAGCATAATCGAAATTACACTTAAAATAATAGCTGATATAAAAAATGCTATATAACTAAAACCTTTTTTTACAAGTCTCATATTTTATTCCAATCTTTATCTATTTATCCAAAACCTTTTCAATGTTGTATCTGGGACGATGCTTTACTTCAATATAAATTTTGCCAATGTACTGGCCAATAAGTCCAATACATAAAAGTTGAACACCGCCTAAAAACCATATTGATAAGATAAGTGAAGTCCAACCGGGAACTACACTACCCATACAAAATGAAATAAGGGCATAAATTGCAGCGATTATACTTAAAAATACAATAACACCACCAAGTCCTGTAATCATGGAAATGGGCTTAACACTAAATGAAGATATTCCATTAAAAGCAAGCGCAAGCATTTTCTTTAAAGGATACTTAGACTCTCCTGCAACTCTTTCTTTACGGTCGTAGTAAACGCAGTCTGTCTGGTAGCCAATTAAAGGAATGATTCCTCTTAAAAAGAGATTTGTTTCATTGTACTTTGAAAACTCTTCAACAGCTCTTTTACTCATTAGTCTGAAATCTGCGTGATTGTATACAGACTTAACGCCCATCATGTGCATAACCTTATAAAAGCCTAATGCTGTTGTTCTTTTGAAGAAGGTATCTGTATCACGCTTGTTGCGAACACCATATACGATATCGCAGCCGGCATGAAACTTATCAATCATTTCTTCAATGACAGCAGTGTCATCCTGAAGATCTGCGTCAATGGAAACAGTAACATCAGACATATCTTTGGCAGTAATCAATCCTGCTGTAAGAGCAAACTGATGTCCAACATTTCCGGCAAGTTTTAATCCCTTAATTCTTTCAGGATTACTCTTGTGTTCTTCTTCTATAAGTTCCCAGGTTCTATCCTTAGAACCATCATTAACAAATAAAACAAAACTATCAGACGAAACTTTTTCTTTCATTACCAAATCATCAATTACTTTAGTTAAAGCTTCGGCTGACATATGAAGCATTTCTTCCTCGTTATAACAAGGAACGACGATAGCTAATCTATCCATATATACCCCTTAGTTCATTGCTTGCTCTAAGTCAGCAATGATATCATTAACGTTTTCAATACCTACTGATAATCTGATTAAGTCAGGTGAAACTCCAGCTTCTATAAGCTGTTCATCATTCATCTGTCTGTGAGTATGGCTTGCAGGATGAAGAACGCAGGTTCTTGCATCTGCAACATGAGTTACAATAGCTGCAAGTTTAAGTTTATCCATCATCTTGGCAGCTGCTTCTCTTCCACCCTTAAGGCCAAAAGAAATAACTCCGCAAGTACCGTTAGGCATATATTTCTGAGCCAAATTATAATACTTGTTAGATTCAAGACCGGGATAGTTAACCCAGGCTACTTTATCATTATTTTCAAGCCATTTAGCAACAGTTGTTGCATTATAACAATGTCTTTCCATTCTTAAAGGTAAAGTTTCAAGACCAAGATTAATGTAAAATGCGTTCTGAGGTGACTGAATTGCACCAAAATCTCTCATAAGATGAGTTGTGCACTTTGTAATAAAAGCGGCTTTTCCAAACTTCTCGGCATAAACAATTCCGTGATAGGATTCATCAGGAGTTGTAAGACCGGGAAATTTATCTTTATGAGCCATCCAGTCGAAGTTTCCGGAATCAACAATACATCCACCAACTGATGCTGCGTGTCCATCTATATATTTTGTTGTTGAATGAGTAACAATATCAACACCATACTTAATAGGATTACAGTTAATAGGTGTAGGGAATGTATTATCAACGATTAAAGGTACTCCATGTGAATGAGCAGCTTTAGCAAACTTTTCAAAATCCAATACTGTTAATGCAGGGTTTGCAATTGATTCTCCGAATACACAGCGAGTATTATCTTTAAATGCAGCATTAAGTTCTTCTTCTGTGCAATCAGGATCAACTGCTGTACATTCGATACCCATCTTAAGAAGAGAATTAACTAAAAGATTAAATGTTCCACCATATACAGCTGAAGACATTACGACATGTGAACCTGTTTCACAAATATTAAATACAGCAAAGAAGTTAGCTGCCTGACCAGAACTTGTAAGCATTGCTCCTACTCCGCCTTCAAGCTGACAAATCTTCTGAGCTACACAATCGTTTGTGGGATTTGCAAGTCTTGTATAAAAATATCCATCAGCCTCAAGATCGAATAACTTACCCATCTCTTCGCTTGTCTCATATTTAAATGTAGTACTCTGAATAATAGGTAAAATGCGAGGTTCACCATTTTTAGGTGTCCATCCACCTTGTACGCATATAGTTTCTTTGTTCATAATTCTCTCCTAAGTTTTATTAGTCTTCGTTCCAGTTGTGATATACAGCCTGAACATCATCTTCAGCATCAAGAAGATCCAGAATTCTGTTGATACATTTAATTGCATTTTCATCTGTAAGATCAACATAGTTCTGAGGAATCTTTGTAACTTCTGCGCTTGCTAAAGTTAAACCTTCTTTTTCAATTGCTTCACGAATCTTATCAAATTCATCGGGATCAGTTAAGATTTCGTAACAGTCATCTTCTTCGTTGAAATCTTCAGCACCACAGTCAAGTACTGTCATCATTAATGTATCTGCATCCATAGGACAGTCTTCTTTATCAATATAAATCTGCCCCTTTTTATCAAACATGAAAGATACACAACCGGGTGTACCAATAGCTCCGCCACCTTTAGAAAATGCTGCTCTAACATTAGCTGCAGTTCTGTTCTTATTGTCTGTAAGACAATCAACGATTACTGCAATACCGTTAGGTCCATATCCTTCATATGATGTGTATTCATAGTTAACTGCTGAACCTTCTCCAGCTGCCTTTTTAATACCTCTTTCGATTGTATCATTAGGAACGTTATTAGCTTTAGCTTTAGCAATAACTGTTGCAAGCTTAAAGTTATTTGCAGGATCGGGACCGCCTTCCTTAACTGCTACAGCGATTTCACGACCAATGATAGTAAAAATCTTACCCTTAGCTGCATCGTTCTTTTCTTTCTTATGCTTAATGTTTGCAAATTTTGAATGTCCTGACATTTCTAGTCCTCTTCTTTCTTATTTATTTTCTTTACGGAAACTTTAGTAACCATTCTGTTTTCAACTGCAGTGATTTCAAATTCGTATCCGTCAACTTCTGTTTTAAATTTGTCATCCTTAAGCGGCAGGCGCTCAAGTTTTGATATCATATAACCATTTAAGGTTTCAAATTCAGTTACCTCAAATGAAATACCAAGCTTTTCTTCTATTTCAGTCAAAGGTGTTGATCCGTCTATCATGAATCCACCCTTACCTCTTTTATAAATATGGCGTTCTTCAACATCATATTCATCCATAATGTTTCCAACGATTTCTTCAAGAATATCTTCCATGGCAACAAGTCCAACTGTCTGACCATATTCATCAATAACAATGGCCATCTGAGTTTTCCTAGACTGCATTCTTTTAAAAAGATCATCGATATTCATTGTTTCAGGAATAATCATTGGTTTTCTTAAAAGATTCTTGATTTCACAGATTGGAGGATCTATCGTTTCGTCCTTGGCATGAAATCTCATTGCATCTTTAAGATATAAAATACCTACTATATGATCTAAACTTTCTTCATATACAGGATATCTTGAATATGACTGTGAAAGCATAAATTGCAACGAATCTTTTAAAGTAGTATCTTTATCAAGCGCTACAATATTGGTTCTATTGGTCATAATATCGCCTGCTTCTTTATCAATAAAATCAAAAATATTATTGATCATTGCGGCTTCGGTAGTCTCTAAAACTCCCTGTTCATGACCTTCATTCACCATAGAAATAATCTCATTTTCGATTACTTCCGATTCAGTTTTTTTGTTATCTTTCTTCTTAAAAAACAATTTCTTTTACCTTTTAGTAAATCAAAAAAACAATTATTTTAAGCCTCATTTTCTAAAAATGAGCATAGTTATACACAATGCTATATTTTACCATTTACTCTTGCTTCGGTCAAGAAAACAAGACTTAAGACTTTTTAAATAAAAATGCTATTTATTATCAATATTAAATAAATATCTGGGGATATTATCTGCTATTTCTGAGGCTATAAGACCACTTTCTTTGGACTCATTAACAGCATAATCAGCAGTTGCACCATGAAGAAAAACTGCCAAAGCTGTAGCCCTTTCAATAGAACAATTAAGTAACCCTTTTTCATAAAAGCCAGTAATACTTGCAATTATTCCGGAAAGAACATCACCACATCCAGCTGTAGACATACCATTATTTCCTGAATTATTTATGTAGTTTTCACGACCAATTATTTTGGTTTTCGCATCTTTATCTACTATAATAATCTTTAAAAGATCTGATAATTCTTCCAAAGTATCAACTTTGAAGGCTTCTAAAAGTCTTTTAGATTCACCTTTATGAGGCGTAATAATTGTAGTATACGGCAATCGATTTTTAATGCGTTCCTGACAAAAAGAATTAATACTCAAGCAGTTTAATGCATCAGCATCAAGAATTACTGACTTATTTATTATATTTAAAGCATATAAAGTGAGCATTTGTGCTGTAGAATCAGTGCCGATTCCAGGGCCACAAAGAATAACATCACTCCATTCGCATGCATCCTTAAAGTCAGTTTCACTTATAGAGTTGGTATCATCGTATAATCCAAGCATAGCTTCAGGGAGAGAATTCATTATTGCATTAAGATTATTTTTATGAGTAATAATCTTTACCATTCCGATTCCGCATTTAAATGAAGCAAGTGATGACAATATAGCGCAACCGCACATTTTTTTACTTCCTGCAACAGTAAGTACTTTCCCATAAGTCGATTTGTTAGAATTATTAATACGTATTTCATTAAGTATTGAAATATCGTTTTCTTCAAGCATATAAGCTTCAAACGGTAAATCAGCATCAAATATACCAATATCTTTTAAAAAAACTTTCCCGGTATAGTTAACTGCATCTTTATAAAAAAGACCGCTTTTATATGCTCCAAACGTATAGGTTACATTTGACTTGATTGCTTCAGGCATTGAAAGCCCACTTGATGCGTCAAGACCTGACGGAATATCCAGACTTATGACATGAGAATGATAAGAATTAATCTTCTTTATAATATTTAAAGTATTGTCATCAATGTTTCCTTTAATCCCAATTCCTAAAAGAGCGTCGACAAAAATATCATGAAATTCAATTGAATCAACAAAATCACATTTAAGATTATCTAATATTTTCTTTTGCCTGATAAATAAATCAGTCTGTGAATGACCGAAATTAATAAAAACATGAGGCTTATAGCCTTTTTCAATAAGATGTCTTGCAACGCACAAGCCATCGGCTCCATTGTTTCCTGTTCCGCAGGCAATCAGTATTGATTTATTTATGTCAAAAGAAGCTATTATCTCTTTACTTACTTCGTAGGCTGCTCTTTCCATTAAAACAACACCATCGATACCAATATTCTCGATGGTGTTATTTTCCAGTTCTTTCATTTGTATCGAGTTAAGAATCTTTTTCATCTTTAACTGCTTTGTCCTTTATTACAACATTAGTATTTTTGTCAGGTGTTAATGCTTCCTGCTTTTCAAAATTAATATTGTATTTCATATCGAAGATATCTATAACATCAGCCCCGAATATGTTATGCATATAGGTATAAAACTGTTGGTTACGATTAATCTTAGTCTGTTTTTTGACCAGTTTTTTCTTGAGTTCAACTCTTATAGCGTCTACCCAGGCACTGATTTCTTCAATTTCTTCATTGTTATCCTGAATCTGTTCATAACACGATTCCATTGTAAGAAGCATAAGCTTATAATTTTCTTCATTAATCATTTTAGGAAGATCTAATGATTCATCTTCAAATGCTTCTATCTTTTCATTGCACTCTTCAATAAGTTTTTTGTTCTTCTCTAATTTGGCCTCAGATTTTTTGGAAGGATTTCCTGAAATTTCGTCCATAAGTTCTACTATCTCAGCCATAAGTTTTTTCTTAAGAGCCTTTATATCTTTAATAGATGAATTGGCTTTACCCTGTTTCATCAAAAGTTCATTTAATCGCTTCTCAGATTCTTTTATTTCAGGAGTTGTTTCAACCTGGGTAAATAATCTGTGCCACGCATTATCAAGTGTTAAAATCGGAATCTTTTTATCTTTTAATGCATTTTCGAAGTATTCTTCGTCTTTTTTATTCTTCATCCTCATTTTCCTTACGATTAATGTTATACGAAAGTTTCAATAGAGAGTCTGATAAATGAACGCTTTCAACAACAATTTCTTTAGGAACATTTAAATCAACATGAGCAAAATTCCAAAAAGCCTTTACCCCGTATCCGACTAATTCTTCAGCCACTGCTACAGCACTGGTTTTAGGAATAGTTAAAACAGCGATATCTATATCATTATCTTTAACAAATGATTCGAGGTTTTCCATGGGCTGAACATACATGTCACGTATCTTTTTACCATGAAGCTGCTCGTTACTGTCAAAAATCCCTTTAAAATGGAAACCGCGTCTTTCAAAGTTCATGTAATTAGCAAGAGCCTGTCCAAGGTTACCGGCTCCAACAATAATAAGATGATGAGTTTTATTTAAACCTAAAATTTTACCTATCTCATCATATAGATAATTAACTCTGTAACCATATCCCTGCTGACCGAATCCACCAAAATTATTAAAATCCTGACGTATCTGTGAAGCAGTTACTTTCATCATTTCACTCAATTCCTGAGATGAAATTCTCTCAACATTAGAGTCCTTAAGTTCGCCTAAATATCTAAAGTATCTTGGAAGTCTGCTTATTACTGCTTGTGAAATATTTTTAGCATCAATTTCTTTATCCATTTCAACACCAATCCTTATTTATTCCCTAATTTCTTACTTATTATTATTTTGAATTATATCAATAATTATATTAGTTTGTTAAATACGTGTCAATCAATATGTATTAATTTTAACAAACTAACATACAAGATATATAAAAAAATACCGATTCATAAAGCTTAATCACTTTATAAATCGGTACTAATTAAATCCTTTTAAATATAACATCTGTATCAAGCCTATGAGAAACCGGAACATACATTTCATCTTTAAGATTTCCGACACCTATAAGACATATTGCTAATTCATCAGAAGGAATATTAAGTTTTTTCTGAATTGAAGCCCATTTTTCATTCCAGTTAGGACTTCTTTGAATAACACAAGCGCCTATTCCATATGCTTGTAAAGCCAATGACAAATATCCGGCATAAATACCAGCAGTCACAATATAATGATTTGCTTCTTTTTCATTATATACAGTTGTTTTAGCTGTTATAACAAGATACTCATTTATTGACTCTTGGAATCCGCCAACACCGGTAGCCCATTCACTTATGATGGAAGTAGATTCTGTAGATGCATCTGTAAGATATGTTCTAAATCCTTGTCTGTTACATGCAGAAGGACAATACTTGGCAAGTTCAACTGCCTTTTTGATTTTTTCAACATCAACAGGTTCATCTGAAAAGTCTCTGATACTATGGCGTGAATAAAAAAGTTTCTGAATTTCCTCAAGATTTACGTTACATTCATCTTTTGAAAGTTTTTTTACGCCACCTTCAACATTTGGATCCATATACTCTGAATGATCATTAATGAATGTTTTCATTAATTCAATAAAATCATCAGAGTAGTTTTTAGAATCATGATAATCAACATAAGCTTTTAAAGCAGCCAAGGCCATCTTCACGGCTTCTTTATGGAAAAGATCGTCACTGTCTTTTAATTCATCAACTAAAACAAATACTTTCTTCTGCCTTTCATGACCATATCCAAGCCTGGGTTCAGGTAAAGATAAACCTTTTTCAATTGCATGTGTTTCTCTAATTAAATTGCCGGCTTTAGCATTCATTAAAGCTTCATTAGATTTACAAATCTTCTGATATTTAAAATAATTAATGTGTCTTTTGACAATTTTCTTGATGTTAGCCATTAAATTCTTTCCTTTATTGCCTTGAAAAAGTCCAAAGTGTTTACTGTTGTAACATTTTCAAGTGTGCACATTCTTGATAAATCAGCTGTCATTATACCACTTTCTATAGTATCTATAACAGCCTTTTCAAGTCTGTCTCCAAATGCTGCAAGTTCGGGAATATTATCAAGTTCACCACGTTTTCTTAATGCACCGCTCCATGCAAAAATTGAAGCTACAGGATTTGACTTAGCTTCTTCACCCTTAAGGTAACGGTAATAATGTCTCTGAATTGTACCATGAGCTGCTTCGTATTCAAAAACACCCTTAGGTGAAACCAAAACGCTAGTCATCATTGATAAAGAACCAAATGCAGAAGAAACCATATCGCTCATTACATCGCCATCGTAGTTCTTACAAGCCCAAATAAATCCACCTTTTTCTTTCATAACTCTAGCGACTGCGTCATCTATTAATGTATAGAAGTATGAAATTCCAGCTTCTTCAAATTTTTCTTTATATTCTGCTTCATAGATTTCAGCAAAAATATCTTTAAATGTATGGTCATACTTTTTAGAAATAGTATCTTTTGTTGCAAACCATAAATCCTGCTTTGTATCAAGGGCAAAATTGAAGCATGCGTATGCAAAACTTGTAATTGAATCAATTGTGTTATGCATACCCTGTAAAACACCTGCTCCCTTGAATTCATGGATTAATGAACGTGTTTCTGTTCCGTCAGCTGCTGTAAATACAAGTTCAGCCTTACCGGGACCGTCAATTTTCATTTCTGTATTTTTGTAAACATCACCATATGCGTGTCTTGCAAGTGTAATAGGCTTTTCCCAGTTAGAAACACAAGGATTAATTCCTTTAACTACAATAGGTGTTCTAAATACTGTACCATCAAGAATTGCACGGATTGTACCATTAGGACTCTTCCACATTTCTTTAAGATTATATTCTTCAACTCTTGCTGCATTAGGTGTAATTGTTGCACATTTAACTGCTACACCATACTTTAAAGTAGCTTCAGCACTTTCTTTTGTTACCAAGTCATTTGTAGCATTTCTGTTTTCAAGACCAAGATCATAGTACTCTGTTTTAAGATCAACATAAGGACAAACAAGTTCATCTTTAATCATCTTCCAGAGAATTCTGGTCATTTCGTCTCCGTCCATCTCAACAAGGGGAGTTGTCATAGCAATTTTACTCATTATTGTTACCTTCTTCCGTCTCATTTTCGTAAGCTTCTTTTAAGCCATTCTTTACCATGTTCTGGTAAGCGTTATTTATATGCTTTACTGCGCATTCTTCAGCCTTTAAAGGATTTCTCTCTTTAATTGCCTCCATAATCATCTGATGTTCACTATTTGAAGCAAGGCTTCTGTCAACTGTTGAAAGTGTTCTTTTGCGAACTCTCAAAACATACTGATGAAAATCTGAAAGCAAATGCTGAAGCATCTTGGAATTACATGACTCATACATAAGTTCATGAAATCTGTTATCAAGTTCAGTCATCTGTTCATAATGACCTCTTTGTGCATGAAACTTCGCAAGATAGATATTTTCTTCCATCTCTTCAAGCTGTTCTTCCGTGATATGTTCACAGGCCCATGCAGCACACAATCCTTCCAGTTTGGAACGAATCATGTAGATGTCTTTAACATCATTTATTGTAATTCCGGTTACATATGCACCCTTATTAGGCACAATCTGAATAAGACCTTCAAGTTCAAGTTGTCTAAATGCTTCTCTTACAGGAGTTCTTGAAACTCCAAGTTCCTCGCCAATGGCAATTTCCTTAAGTTCATCGTTCTCCTTATATTTACCTGAAAGAATGTCTTCTCTAAGTTTATTAAATACTCGACCACGTAGCGAGTACTTATCAGTTACTTCCTGTTTTAAATCGTATCCAGCCATGAATATTTAGCTCCTAATTCACTTGCAGCGCGTTTAATTGCATCAATTAACTCGCTATCGGTTAATACTGTTACACGTCCGTTAGCATACTCACCATCAACCCAAACCTTAACATTCTTAACTAAATCACAGTTCTTATCAAGAGCATCGTCACCTGATAATCTAAACTTTGTATTTATCCAGTGTGCAATTCCAGCGAGACCAGAGGTATTAGAAACTGCACAAATAACAGGTCTGTTTAAGAATTTTTCAGTATCAAAAATGTTGTAGATTTCTTCGTTCTTAAGTAATCCATCAGCATGAATACCTGCGCGGGTAACATTAAAGTTTTTACCTACAAAAGGTGTTCTTTCAGGAATATGATATCCGATTTCTTTTTCGTAATACTCTGCAAGTTCAGTTATTACTGTTGTATCCATTCCATTTAAATGGCCCTTAAGCTGAGCATATTCAAATACCATTGCTTCCAAAGGTGTATTACCGGTACGTTCACCGATGCCAAATAAGGAAGTATTAATACCTGAACAACCATATAACCATGCGGTTGTTGAGTTGGATACTGCTTTATAAAAGTCATTGTGTCCATGCCATTCGATAAGTTCACAAGGAACGCCTGCATGAGTATGAATCGCATAAATAATACCCTGAACACTTCTTGGAATAACGGCACCTGAAAAGTTTACTCCATATCCCATGGTATCACAGGCACGAATCTTAATCGGAATCTTGTATTCATCCATAAGTCTCATAAGTTCAAGACAGAAAGGAACAACATATCCGTAGATATCAGCTCGGGTAATATCTTCAAGATGACATCTGGGTGAAATGCCTTCTTCGAGACAATCTCTGATTACACTGATGTAATGATCCATTGCCTCTTTACGAGTCATCTTAAGTTTCATAAATATATGATAATCAGAACAGCTTACCAAAATACCGGTTTCTTCCATTCCAATATCCTTAACAAGTTTAAAGTCCTCTTTACTTGCCCTAATCCAGCTTGTGATCTGAGGGAATTTATAGCCTCTTTCCATACATTTATATACGGCATCTCTGTCCTTCTTACTATATAAGAAAAATTCACTTGCACGAATCATACCATTAGGACCACCAAGACGATGCAAATAATCGTAGATTGTAACAATCTGTTCTGTAGAATATGGTGCTCTAGACTGCTGACCATCTCTGAAAGTTGTATCTGTAATCCAAATATCCTTAGGCATATGATGAGGAACTATTCTGTCATTAAAAGGAATTTTCGGGATTTCCGAATAAGGAAACATGTTTCTAAAAACATTAGGCTTTTTAACGTCATCAAGAATATACATATGTTCTTCAATCTGAAGAAGGTTGTTATTTTCATTCATTGTGACGGGTCTATTAGAAAATAAATCGGCAGGATCTGAAGTACTAAATGTTGAATTATTTAGATTCATAGATGGACCTCCTATCTTATTTTATTCAGATTGGTATCATTGTATACAACAATACGCAATGTGTCAACTTATTTAAACAGCACTTTTTTGACTAGTTTTTAGATTGTATTTAAAAGAACAAAAAAGCCCCGCGGCAAGCAGGGCTTAAAAAATACATATTAATATTAAGGTCTTCCTTTTATTAAAAACATTGCAATGGAAGCAAATAATAATCCAAGACTTAATATCCATTTAGGATGAATAAAATCTCCTGTCTCAGGACTGTTATCAAGATTTAATCCGTTAGAATTATTGTTATTAGCATTATAAATGCCATACTTTCCGGTGTGATTAACATTTATAACAACTTCATAAGTATCTGCTGATTTCTCAATGAAATAAGGAATATCTTCCAGCTGCTTATCTTCATCCAAGCAAACAACATGAAGCTTTTCTGACGGAATATCAGCGGGAAGTTTAAATGAAACCTCAATCTTTCTTTTGCCAAATCTGGTCAAAAGAACATTATTATCATTTTCCCACATTGAAATATCGTAAGTGACAAACTTGTCAGGAACATTCTGACCGTAAATTCTTTTATAAGCTTCTACAATATCAGCATCAGTATTAGCTTCTTTTACAACTCTTATAGAATAATCTCTATCAGAGCCTGAAACTGTTATAGGATCACCTACACGTTTAGCAACTTCGAATTTACCGGCTTTAGCATCTGCCAAAACACTTACTAACTGATCGTTATTAAACGTATATGTCTTGCCATATATTTCCATTTCAGAAGGAATTGTAAATTCAGCTGCTTCCTCACCTGTTAAATTGCAGGCAATAATGTCAAGCGATCCACTGTTAAACGCATCTGCCTTGCTATCCATTACACAAATGAGTCCCCTAAATCCGGGGAGTGAAGGATCAAGAACTGTGTTCTTTAGCTCAATATCTCTACTGTTTACAACGGCAACATAAATATTATTAAATACATTTTTACGATAGTTAAAATTGCTTAATCTTGTTGATGTTTTAACATAGGATATTGTGGGAAGTACATCCCCGTGAAAATATACAACTTTCTTGCTTTCATCTATAAGGGCTGTTGTATAATCGTAAGCTCCGAGTCCAATTGATTTAACAGAATCTACAATTCTTACAGTTTCAATCGGGCAACCATCAAATGCTCTGTCTTCTATTTGATTTAAATAGGAGCCCTTACTCACATACTTAAGATTAATACATCCTTTAAATGCACCCTCACAAACCTTTTCCAAGTTCTCAGGAAGATACACTTCTGTAATTCCCTTATGATTCATAAATGACTCAGCGGCAATTACTCTTACATCATCCGGTATATGAACTACAGAACTTGTACCTTTATAGGCTATCAGGATTCCATCACCTACAATCAAAAAGTCACTTTCACCATTGTTTTGCCAGTTCTTCATCCATAATGTATTATCAAAGGCCGAGGCTTCGATGTTCTTAACACTATCCGGAATCAAAACATTTGAAAGACTATCGCAGTGATAAAATGCACCATAGCCGATATTTTCAACATCCGGACCAATTGTAATTGATTCAATACCACTTCTGGCAAAAGAAAAATCTCCAATAGAATCAATACCCGAAGGGACTTCATATTCTTTTAAAGAAGCATCATTATAAAATGCTTTATTTGCAATTTTATTACCTATAATAGCAAGTTTAGGAAGAAATAACCCTTTTCCTTTTGATTCATTTTGAATAATATCCGAAATAATATCATCTAATTCATCTTCGGTATTGTTGACATTTGTGTCATCTGACAGGAAATATGTATTCTCGCCAACTGAAGCATTATTCTGTCCATCTGATGTATTGCCTTTAACAGTTTGAACAGTATTATCAATAAATATTACAGCATGTCTGCCGACAACTTTGGTTTGAGCCAATCCATCAACCTTAACATCATTAGATGTAACGCTTTGATTTGATTGATTATTAGAAGAACCTTGATTATTATCGGGTGAACTTGAATTATCTATTACATTATTAGATGAATCATTATCCTCACTATCAACAGCTGAGACATTACTCTTATCAAAATTTTCAAACCACTTATAAGCATAGGAACCTACAGGTGCATCAATTTCAAGATTAATACAACCATCAAAAGCTGTATCATGAATATATGAAACTGACTCAGGAATCTTTACTTTGGAAAGACTTGCACAGTTTTCAAATGCTTTGGAATCAATATTATTAACAGAATAAGGAATAGTTAATTCAGTTAAACCATTACACCCTGAAAAAGAATATGAAGGTATTTCCTGAATATTGCTTGGCAGATTAACTTTCTTTAAAGAATCACAGCCATAAAAAGAATATGGACTAATATTTGTTACAGTTGAAGGTATATCAAGCTTATCTTTATTTCTGGCTGTTAAAACTTCAATAAGTTTCGTCTTATCTTTATTATAAATAACACCATCAACAACTAAAAATTTTGGAGTATTTATAGATAATTCTTTGAGTTTATTACAGCCAACGAAAACTCCATTACCTAAGGATGTAAGCCCTTTACCTATCGTTACACGTGATAAAGAAGTACAGTTTGAAAATGCTGCTGTAGATATTTCTTCACATGAATCAGGAATATTCACCTTCTTCAAATGATTGCATCCACTAAAAGCAGCATAAGAAATCTTTTTAAGTCCTGCAGGTAAATCTAAGTTAACAATATTCTCATTGTCAGCAAACGCTTCCTGGGAAATAGTCTTTACAGCAGAAGGAACAGACACGGTTTCTGCCGTGCCTGTATATTTAATAAGTGTATCTCCATCTAACTGAAATTCATCTTTCTTGGACTGTCTTTCTGCAAAGGATTCATTAGGAATCGCTGTGGCAAGAATGGCACCTACAAGAAATAATGCACCTAAACTTTTCCTTAAGCGTTTTTTTGTCATAGAAATTTCCTTAAGCAACCCTTACTCGCTGGGGTCTTCTCTTATCTTTCATAAAGAACAGCGCAATTGATAATGCAGCAAGACCAAATGACAGGAACCATTTAGGTTCTATACCATCTCCTGTCTTAGGAGTTTCATCAATAGTACTATCTGAAAGATTGTTCACATCAGCATATATTGTATAAGGGCTAAAGTGATTTGTTGTAAATGTAATACAAGGAACACCATCAATAGATGTAAACTTAGGATTTAGTTTCTCTAATCTTCTGTCTACAACACCTGCCACTTTATTATTGCCTTTATACTGAGTCAAAACATCAGGAATAGGTAATGTAATTGTAATGCTTAAACCTGTATAATCAGTAATCTTATTGCTTCCTGTTGAATCATATAATGAAATATCCATTGCAGAATACTTAACATTATCAAGACTACCGTATTCATTTATAAGTGCAGCCTCAACAGCTTCTGTAGCAGCCTGAGTCTCTGTGACACGAATTACATAATCATCAGGTGAACCGGTAACCTTGGCTGACGCTAATCCGGTATTTGAAATACCATCCTTAGAAATAACAACCTTAGTTCCAGAATCCTTATTCTTGCTTGTTGAAGAAGAAGTCTTGGATCCTGATGTTGATGTTGAAGTTGTTGTACTTGTACCAGCCTTAGTAAATGTTGCCTTAACTGAAGCATTATGTGAAGGCATTACCAAAGTAGTAGCTGCAACTGAAACACTTGCAATACTTAAATCGTTGGTTTCAGGCTCCCATCTTGAAAATACCTGACCCGCAGGAATATTTGTACAAGTAATAATTACAGTAGAACCAGCCATATAAGAACCACTACCATTACCACCTTCAACGGTTAATGTATAGAAGGTCTTATCATCACTGACTCCTCCGCCTCCACCAGGGTTGTCTCCACCACTTCCTGAAGAAGAACCTGAGTTACTTCCGCTTCCTGAATTTGATCCACTATTGGAAGTGGATGATTTGGAATTAGAATTGGACTTGGAGTTACTGGTCTTGGATCCTGTTGATGGTGAATCCGAATTCGAACCGGGATTAGGATTATCAGGATCATTAGGATCATAAGGGTTATCAGGATCATAATTAGGATCAATCTCATACTGGGCAAAGTAATTTGTATTTTCCATAATTGCCTTAAACGATTTGTCCCATCCCTTAAATATATAACCTTTTCGCGTAGGGTTATCAGGAATATAATCCTTACTTACATCAGAACCCTGAACTACATAAATAACATCTGATAATTCTTTACCATCCCAGTCATAGAACTGAATTTCAACTGTATCGTCTAAAGTCTCCGAAACATCTGCCCCCAAATCTTTGGCAGCTCTTCTAACAGCAGAATCTTTATAAGATACAACCGCAAAATCACTCATACCCTTAAATGTATCAGAAGGAAGGTAAACTTCTCTACCATAGAAAGTAACCTTTAATCCATCTTTACATTCGGCAAATGCTTCATGGCCAACTGCCTTAATATTCATAGGCAAAATGACCTGACCTAATTTATCACAGTTTTTAAAGCAATTATCAGGAATTTCATTACAAAGTGACATTCCTCTGAAATCAACACTATATAATGAATCTGCATCCATAAATGCTGAATCAGCAATTTCTGATACATTTGCAAGTTTAGGATCCTCATCTCCAACCTTGACACGGCTGTCACCAACAAGAGAACCTCTTGATGCCAACACTTCTATAATCTTATCAGAACCATCATCAAGTGATTTGTATAAGATACCATTCTGGCATGAATATAAAGGCGAATTAATCGCAACGCCGGTAAGATTTGTACATCCTCTAAATGGAGCTGCACCTAAATCCTTACAAGCATCACTAATATAAACACTCTTTAACTGTTCACAGTTGTCAAAGCAATAATCAGGTAAATATTCAACCGAATTAAGAGTAACTGAATTCAGTCGGTCATTACCTTTACTATTTAATTCCTTATTACTTCCTTCAGGATACTCTCTGGCTCCATCAGAACCTGATTCAGCACCGTAATATCCTGAGAACAAACCATATTTCTTGTACTGATCATAGTTGTCAGAAACAAGAAGATATTTGTATGCATTATTAGTATTAGTATGAACTCCTGTTAATGACTCATCAGGACGTGACGTATTTGTCATATATCCCATAGCATCAACAGATTTAATACCCTTAGGTACTTCAAGATTAAGGGCTGAATTTACGAGTCTTTCTTCTTCAAGGGTCATGCTGTAAACATATTCAACATCTCCCTCTACATATGTTTCACCCAGCTTTTCATATCTTTCAGTCAAAGGATGCAATGTTCCTTCAGTCTTAGATAACTTATCAATCTGATTATAATGAGGATAATCTACCAAAGTAGGATAACCGTTTCTGTTATCTACAAGACAGGTAAGATATGTAGGATATCCTGTTGTATAGCAAACACGAATACCGTTCTTCTCATCTACATAATTATCATATGAAGTAGCCCAGATGAAAGGACCAAAGTTTTCATCAATATCGCCTTCAAATGTAAGCGAATCTGCACCAGTACTAAATGCATTATTACCGATATTTTCAACAGGGAATGATGAATATCCGCCTATAGGTGTTTCAAAGTTTACGTATGTTAATTTTGTACATCCTTCAAAAGCAGAATCACCAATCTTATTTACAGTATTTCCGATACTTACATATTCAAGCTTAGGGAAATTCTTAAATGCTTCAGGAGCAATCTCAGAAATCGAGTTGTCCTTAAAGACAAGCTTAACAATGTTATCTTTAATCTTCTCATCTGAAAAACATTCAGTTGAAATACCGGTTACCTTGGTATTACCAACTTTTTCAGGAATAACCATTGTAATTCCTTCAGGTGGAATAGTGTCATCAGCCAATTTACATGACTGTAAAACACCGTAGTCGTCAATAATAAGAATATAGCTTCCATCTGAAATTTCGTAATGTTCATTGCCCTGCGCATCAAGGTAAATATATGGAACATCATTTCCAAGATTTGTTTTCAATCCCCAAGTAGACTTACGAGGAGATGCAATGCCACCCATGATGTTTCTTTCAGGACCTCTTACAAAGAAATCGGGAGTCTGAATTGTATCAAAAATGGTATGATCAGCAGTTTTTCCATAAGAAACCAAACCACAGGCTCCACCTACTGCTGGGAACTCAACGCTCTTTAAATTGATACAGTTGAAAAATGTACCATAAGGAAGCTCAACTGCCGTATTTTTTCCATAGTCTGAAGGCATTGTTACATATTGAAGATTTGTTCTTCCGGCTATAACAAAGTTACCAATGCCATCAGCTTCATAAATATGGTCTGGGAAATGGAACTCAGTCAATGAACCATTTATACCCTTAGAACATGCAAATGCAGCATCACCAATCTTAGTAATAGAATCTGAAAATTCAATCGTATTAAGTGAAATACAATCATAAAAAGCAAAATTATCTATAACACTGTCGTCACGATTCATTAATGAAAAATCGATATCTCCTAGTTTAGAGCAATTAGCAAAAGCTCCGGGACCAATATATTCAATTGAATACGGGAATGTCAGGTTAGTAAACTTGCAGCCCTGGAAGGCTTCAGTACCAATATTTACAGCACCATCTTTTAAATCAATTGAACTAAGACGTGAACATCCCTTAAATGCTCTGTTACCAATATTCTTAACATTCTGAAATGTAACAGCCTGAACAAAGGAATCTCTAAAAGCATTATCACCGATGTATTTAATTTCAGAACAAATATCGAGCTGGTCTACGTTATTAGTTTCTCTAAACGCATTTTCACCAATAGCAATAACCAGACACTTTTCTTTAATTCTAAATCCCATTTCGTCATTCTTATTAATAGTAGAATCACCGGGATCAGTTGTTGTTGAAAAATAAGGATTAGGTTCACCCTTAGGCATATAGACATTCTTCATCTTAATGCCATCTCTAGGAACAGTATAATCTGCAACTTCAACAAGCTTATAACCCTTCAAGCTTAATGATGGAGTATTATAAGCAGGATTTACATCACAGAAATAACTCAACTTATTATCATCAGACATTTCATGAACATAGCATGTTAAAGCAGGCTTTTCTACAGGGTCAACAGGATCTACTCTTGTAGGTTCTGTATCAGGATCAGCACCGGCAGCCTGCCATGCAGTATAAGCTGCCTGATATGCCTGATATGCTTTATATCTTTCGTAGGCAGCAAACTTATTTCTATACTGAACAAACAAATCATTAAAGTATAATCTTAACCAGTATTCGTCATCTATACTGGTATAATTCTCATTATCTGAAGTTACATATTTGGCAATATAATCATCATAATTACTCTTATATACCGCCTTCAAACCATCTGATGTTTTATCTTTTGTACCATCGAATGCTACTTTGTACTTCTCATAAAATGCATCATATTCAGACGGCTGAATAATTACATACTCATAAGGCATAGTAGGAGTAATTGTAACTGTACCTGTTGCATATGTAGAGTTATATGCAGCAATTACACCCATCGGTACACCTTTAACATTTTCAAGATAAATCTTGAACTGCCAGTTAACAGTATATGTACCATCTGTAAGCTGTGATACCTTTAAGATTTTATACACATTACTGGGAGTAGGATCATCTGAATCATCAAAAGAAGAATCCAAAAATTTCTTCAAATTAACACCATCTGCGTATAATCTGTCAGTGCTTGCCGAAGAAGGTGTGTTATCTGTTTCCTCTATTCCATAAGTATAGTCAACACCTGAAGGTTCCTTATAAGCCTGTGTCTTCTGAGAAGGAATACACGCAACAATAATAGCACTAACCATGCAAATACCTGATAGTGTTCTTCTTATGACCTTTCTAAGTTTTCGATTTCTCTTTCTTTTGTTAACTGCCATGAATTTCTCCCTTTCAGAGTTTAATAAACTCTTTTAGCAACAACTACAAATCGTCCGTTTGCTTCCTGATAATCACATGTAGATAAAGTTAATAACTGGTCTCCATACTGTGCGGTAACACCGGTATCATATAAAGACAATCTCGACATCTCTTCCATCGCAGAATCAAATTCTGTTTCAGAATTAGCCTGAATAAATTGATAATATTTAAATGTTATTTCATCAGAATTATATATGTGAGATCTGAAAACATACATAATCTGGTATTTACCCTTTTCATAAATGGTATCAAAGTAAATTGTATCGTGTTTATCGTAATAATCCTTTGATCCATAATTGATTAAAGAACCAAACATTTTTCCGGACTTCATATGATGACCATATACAATCATATTGGTACATCCGGTTATAATATCACAGTTCGTATCAAGGAAAATTGAACCATTAGCATCTTCCTTTTGGTCAAAATTATGCTTTAGATAATACTCATTATTTACAGTCTGCATAACAGGATAATCAATTTTGGTACCATCAATCTTAATCCACCCTATCAGACTTTTATTCTTATTATATAAAGCTTTATATTCATCTAAAATCTCAGGAATAACAACTTCTTCGGTATATTCTTTTTTCAAAACCTGTTCAACTGAAAGATATTGTGATAATCCGTCATCTTTTAAATCAGCATATTCCTGAGCCTGTCTTTGTACCTCATATGCATCTTTGTAATAAACAATAAAATATGCAATAGAACCTACAGACAGCATCAAAAGAAACGCAACGACAATATTTGTTCGTTTATTACGTTTCTTCAACTCTTTTATTGCAGCGGCATCAATCTTTTTATCGATTTCTTTGTCGCGTTGTACACTACTTTTAGAACTTTTTGTTTTTTTAATTTCTGTTTTATTATTTATATCGGCAACTTCATCAGAATTCTTTAAGTCAAAAATATAATCATCAAATTTTCTTCCAAGATCTGAATAAAACTGAATGTTTTGAAGTTGTGCATAACACTCATCCAAATCCTTTTTATCTCTAAGATTATATTTTTTTCTAAGTTCATCTATAATCTGTTTATCTTTTAATTCATTTTCGGTCATTACAAATTTCCTATTAAACACACTTACTCATAGTTAATAATACTATATCTAGATATTATTTCAAGATTTTTATCACAATATATTGATTAAAAAATGTACAGTCTAACAAAATAAAGCAAAAAAGCCGTCAAAAGAAGGCTTTCGACGGCTTTACAAATTACTATATATAGTATATTTACTGTAAACTTTTCAACGTATCAATAGTTTTTTTATACTCTTCATCTATTTTAGAAAGATTTGATTCATCATAGTCCATTGACCTGGCTCTAAAAACTTCAGTAATCTGTGCTACTTCCTTGTATAATAAGCTAAGTCCAAGATTAGCCGAAACTCCTTTTAGTGCATGCGCAGCTTCAAAAGCATTCTCGGCATCATTATTTCCTATTGCTTCTTTTAACAAAGAATAATTGTTATCATCAATGAATTTTCCTAAACACCTGAAATATAAACCTTCATTCCCCACAAAACGTTCCAATGTTTCTTCAATGTTTACACCTAATGATAATAACTTTGATAATTGTTCATCTAACATTTCTACACTCCATTTACAATTCCTATATATTTACATTAAAAGGAAACGGTAAAGTATATAACCGCTTCCTTTTAATATATAAACTTAATTAGCCATCAATGCTGTTTTCAGCAACCTTTGATGCTCTTTCCTTGATCTGAGCTTCCTGAATATCTGAAGGAGCCTGCTCATATCTTTCAAAACTGTATTCAAATTCTCCTCTACCACCGGTCATAGAACGTAAATCAGTACAATAACCGTGAAGGCTAAGCATAGGCACCGAAGCTTCAATAATCTGACGACCACCTGCAATAGGATTCATTCCCATTACACGACCTCTTCTCTTATTAAGGTCACCCATAACATCGCCTGTATAACTATCAGGTACATTAACCTTTAATAAAGCAATAGGCTCTAATAAAACAGGACCTGCTTCCATGAAGCCCTTCTTAAATGCCTGAATAGTTGCCATTTTGAAAGCCATTTCAGATGAATCTACAGGATGATACGAACCATCATATAATACTGCTTTAACACCAACAACAGGGTACGCTGCTAAAGGACCTCTTAAAACAGATTCCTGTAAACCTTTTTCTACTGCAGGGAAGAAATTCTTAGGAACGGCACCGCCAACAACTTCTTCTTCAAATACATAAGGCACTTCAATATTATCAGCCTGTTCAAATCTCATCTTAACGTGACCATACTGACCATGACCGCCAGACTGTTTTTTAAACTTATATTCAACATCTGATTTTTTCTTTATGGTTTCTCTAAATGCAATCTTAGGTTTCTCAAGAGTAATCTCAACCTTATATTCATTCTTAAGTTTAGATACAGCAAGATCAAGATGCATATCGCCCATACCATATATTAACATCTGACCATTCTCAGAATCATTAACATTCTTAAGAGTAAGATCTTCATGCATCATCTTCTGAAGAGACTGAGAAATTTTATCTACGTCAGCTTTGTTAACAGCTTTATATCTCATGTATGTATAAGGCTTGGAAATTTCAAACATACCATACTTTATGATGTTTGCCTTAGTTGATAATGAGTTGCCTGTTCTTGCTGCGGTAAGTTTAGCTATAGCACCAATATCACCTGCATGAAGTTCTGATACTTCAACAGGCTTATTACCAATAAGTGTATATAACTTTCCAACTTTTTCTTCAACGTCTTTATCTAAATTATAGATAACATCATCCGGTTTAAATACACCTGAACAAACCTTTATAAGTGAATACTTACCAATGAAAGGATCGACGATTGTTTTAAAGACAATTGCTGATTTAGCTTTAGCAAAATCATAATCAGCCTGGAATATTTCATTGGTCTTCATTGAAATACCAGCGACCTTACAGCTTTCAGGGCTGGGGAAATATTTAACGATATCATCAAGCAATGTATAAATACCATAGCAAAGTGAACTTGAACCCATTGTCATAGGAACAACAGAACCATCTATAATGTTCTGGCGTAAAGCTGATCTGATTTCAGCTTCTGAGAAAGTTTCACCTGCAAAATATCTTTCCATGAAATCTTCACTGGTTTCAGCAACTGTTTCCATAAGCGTATCTCTATACTGTGAAAGATTTGCTTTAGAATATTCGGGAACAGGAATTTCTACAGCCTCCTTGCCCTGCCACTTATTACCGGTTTCAGAAATTACATTAACATATCCGATAAGTTTTTCATTTTCACGAATAGGTAAATGGAAAGGTGCCATTCTCTTTCCATACTTTTCACTCATTGTTTCCAAAACATTTTTAAATGAAGCATTATCAATATCCATTTCGGTAACGAAAACAAATCTGGGAAGCTTATACTTTTCACACAAATCCCAAGCTTTTTCAGTACCAACTTCAAATCCTGCCTTACCGGAAACAACTATTATAGCAGCATCGGCAGCAGCAATAGCTTCCTCTACTTCACCAACAAAATCAAAATAACCGGGAGTATCTAAAATATTAATCTTTACACCCTGCCACTCAATAGGAATTAAAGATGTTGAAATTGAAAATTTTCTCTTCTGTTCTTCTTTAGTGTAATCACTAATTGTATTACCGTCATCTATCTTGCCCATTCTTGAAGTAATGCCGGATAAATAAGCCATAGCTTCAGCAAGTGATGTTTTACCACAGCCGCCATGGCCTAAGAGAACAACATTTCTAATCTTATCAGTCGTGTAAACGTTCATAAATTAATTCCTCCAGTTATCTTTTGATTAACATTATGTAAATTGTACAGAAATATTCATACAATTCAAAATGTATATACTTATTTTACTAAACAAATACAATGTATGCAAGATTAATTAGCAAAAATTACCTTGTTTCAAAAGAAAAATACTGAATTAATGTTAATACTACACAAAAACGCTGATAAAAACGGGCATAAAAAAACTCCTTGCCATAATGACAAGGAGTAATGATTAAATACTATTTATTATTTTCAGCTTCAACAGTCTGATATGTTTCAATTCTTGCAGCATCCATTTCAGGCATTCCGATAAAAATGGCACCATAAGAAAAATGATTATCATTCTTTTCAATACGAACTATTTCAACAAAAGCATGAATGACTTCTTTGGTCCAGATTGTAAGATATGTTTCATATACAGCACCAATTGTTAATGCCTTATCTGAAATAAAACCAACACCGCTTTTAGAAACATCAGTAACTTCAATTCCAACTTCTTCAACACTTGAACCGTCAAGTCTTTTCAAAAGAAGTCTTGAAATTAACTCAGTTCTTAAACTTTTTCTTTTTTCCTCCATAAAACACCTCCGAAATTCGTTGTCTTTTACATTATAACCTATAACCTTTTTTCTTAAAAGGCTTTTTTATTTCTGAAATTTACTGTAGTCAGGTATATAGTTCTGTTCTACTATTGGAAGTTCTATTCCTAATTCATCGCATACATACTGATAATAATCATACGTCATTATTCTTTCAGAATATTTCCATTTATTGCTCAATTTCTTTTTGCAGGCACTTATGTAGTCTTCATCGACTTCTTCGTCTGTAAGATTAATAACTTCTTTGGTTAATGAATTATAACTAATCTTATCTGTCATAAAGCTTCTGTTAATAAACATTACAAAACCTTCTGTATCAGAAAGAATATCTCTACCCATTAAAAGTCGTGAATCATAGTCAAAGCCAAAGAGATTTAAAAGTGTAGGTAAAATATCCATACTGCCGCATACCTTATCAATATAGATAGGTTCTTCGATTGCTTCAGACCATAAAACAAGACTAGACTTGAATAATTCAAAGTTTTCTTCTACAGGATGGTCCATAAACTCTGAAATTTCTTCATTTGTAAGACCGTAAGGCCAGTGATCACCTGTAAAACAAATCACAGTCTTATCAGCAATTCCCTTTTCTTCAAGTTGTTCAATCAAATATTCAAGCGCCTGATCAAATTCCATCTGACAGGCAATGTATGCTCTACAAGGTTCAGAATATGGTAAATCTGCAACTTCTTCCATATGCTGCTTAGAACACCAGTTGCCGGAAAAGTTATAATTTAAATGACCACTTACCGTCATGTAATAAACATGGAACAAATCATCGTCAATAAATTCAGGAAGTGAGGCTTCAATCATCTGCTTATCACTTGCAGGCCAGTGATGTTCGATTTCAAGACCATTTCCCATTCCCTGATAATAGTAACCCATAGAAGGATATGATATGTCTCTGCCATAATATGTGTAGTCATTATCATGATAAGCTCTACTTGTAATGCCATACTTCATGTTAAACATATTTCCAAGAGCCAATGGCATTGAATTTTGTCCAACAATTCTAAAGTTTTTAGCGCCACCGCATACAGGATATAAACTTGTTGAGCAAACAAATTCTCCATCACTTGTTGAACCACCCGTACGAGGATTATAAAAGTTATTGCATACAATGCCTTCATGAGTAAGTCTGTATAAGGTTGGAGTAAGGTTTTCATCAATAGCCCAGGTTGAAAATCCTTCAGCAGTCATAAAAATCAAGTTAAATCCTTCAAACATTCCTGTATATTCATTTTTATTTGAAGGCTCTACTGTCGCAAGATAGTTTGAAATTCCCTGAACAAACTCATCTGTTTCCTTTTCGGCCATAGCTACAAAATCAAGATCCAAAATATTAGGCGAACGATCTATTTCAGGCTCTTTGGGTTCTTCAACTACCGGTTCTAAAGGTTCAATTTCTTCTACAGAAGAAGGATTTTCTTCATCACTTGTCGAAGTTTCATTTGATTCAGGCTGATAAACCCAAATCTCATCTTCATCATCACCATATGAGAACTCTTCTCTGGGACTAATAAGATTTCTAAGATCTATTTCTGTTGAACCAAATACGCCATATTCATTTATTGAAACTTCAGGAGTATTAACAAAATGAATCTGTGAATAAGCTGAAAATTCATCTTTGCCATATAAAGGTATTACCATTACAATAGCAAAAGCAAAAATAGCAAGTAATATACCGTAGAAAAAGCTGAATCGAAATGAAGCTTTTCTAAACTTAATTACCTTAAATTTAGAGAGAAGGCCAAGTACAACATTAGGCAAAATAACGCATAATAAAATCATCCACCAGTTAGCAGCAATTCCGGCAATTATTTCTCTATAATACTGGACAAACTTCATATTAGTTTTTTCAATAAGCTGAATTGAAAAGAATACTTTGAAGATTGCAAAATACAAAATATTAGCAAGAACAAAAATCTCTCCAACAATAGTAAATAACCAAACTAATATCCTATTCACTATTCTGGGAAAGAAAGATGTCAAAAAAGAAAGAATGATAGCGAGTGGAAATACCATAAGGACAAGAAGGCCTGCATATGATGTAAAACCCTTAAATGCCCAAAGATGAAAAGATATTTCAAAAAACAAAAGAAGGCCTGAGAAATATAAAAATCTCTCAAGCATAGCCAAAATACTTCTTTTAAATTTTTCTAAAAATGATTCGTCATAAAGATTTCCAAAGTCATTTTCTTTAGCCTTGGAATTTTCAAAATCCAAATCAATAAAATCAATTTTACCCATTATATTCTCCGCATTGTACCGCAATATTATTTAAAATTAGAGATAAACATAGCGTCTCCAAATGAGAAAAATCTATATCTATCAGCAACTGCTTTATTATAAGCAGCCAAAACATGCTCTCTTCCGGCAAGAGCCGAAACAAGCATAATAAGTGTTGATTCAGGCAAATGAAAGTTTGTAATCAAACAATCAAGTACCTTAAATTTATATCCAGGATAAATAAATATCTCAGTATTATCGCTTCCGGCAACCACATTTCCGTTTTCATCAGAGGCACTTTCAATAGTACGACAGCTGGTAGTGCCCACACAAATAACCCTTCCGCCGGCTTTCTTAGTTGAATTAATCAATTCAGCAGCTTCTTTAGTTACCTGATAAAACTCAGAATGCATGTGGTGGTTAAGTAAATTATCTTCTTTTACAGGTCTGAAAGTTCCAAGGCCTACATGCAAAGTAACATATGCAATCTTAACGCCTTTTTCCTGTAATTTTTCAAGAAGTTCATTAGTAAAATGCAGTCCTGCAGTAGGAGCTGCAGCAGAGCCTTCATATTTGGCATAAACAGTCTGATATCTGTTACGATCCTTAAGTTTATGTGTAATATAAGGAGGAAGAGGCATTTCTCCAAGTTTATCTAAAATTTCTTCAAAAATACCATCATATTCAAAACGAATAATTCTGTTTCCTTCTTCTTCAATGCCTTCAACTATACCCTTCAATAAGCCGTCGCCAAAAATAATTTCCTGACCAATACGCGCTTTCTTACCGGGCTTTACTAAGGTTTCCCAAGTGTTATTTTCCCTTCTTTTAAGCAAAAGAACTTCTATCGTAGCACCTGTATCTTTTCTTGATCCCATAAGTCTTGCGGGGATTACCTTGGTGTTGTTAAGCACCAGGCAATCTCCGGGATTTATGTAGTCAATTATATTTTTAAAATATGTATTTTCTGTGTTGCCAGAATTCTTGTCAAGAAGCATTAATCTTGACATAGAACGGTCTTCCAATGGATCCTGAGCAATTAACTCTTCCGGTAAATTAAAAAAATAATCTGACTTAAGCAAACTTTCCATTAATAAAAATTACATTCCTTCTGAATTTAAAAATGCAACATAACCGCGCATTGTTTCATAAACATCAGCTTTACTTGTAGCTTCATAAGGAGCATGCATGTTAAGAACAGCAACACCTGCATCAATAACATTCATACCATATTTAGCCATGATGTAAGCGATAGTTCCGCCGCCACCGACATCAACTCTTCCAAGTTCAGCAAACTGATAAATAACCTTGGCATCATCAAGAATCTTTCTAAGGAAGGCAATAAATTCAGCATTAGCATCATTAGAACCTGATTTACCTCTTGATCCTGTAAACTTAGAAAATACCATTCCTGAACCCATGAAAGAAGTATTCTTCTTTTCAAAAGCACTGGGATATGAAGGATCATAAGCAGCGTTTACATCAGAAGAAAGCATTGTTGAATTAGCAAGGCATCTTCTAACAAGAAGATCTGAATAATTGCCGTTTAAGTTAAACATTTCAGCAATTACATTTTCAAAATAATTTGAAGTCATACCTGTTGCACCAACGCTTCCGATTTCTTCTTTGTCAACAAGAATGCAGCATGAAGTACGCTTTACATCCTTAACCTGAAGCATTGCATATAATGAAGAGAATGCACAAACACGGTCATCCTGTCCATAAGCAAGAATCATAGATCTGTCAAATCCAGCTTCTCTTGCCTTTCCAGCAGGAACAACTTCAAGTTCAGCAGATAAGAAGTCTTCTTCATCCATATCATAATCATCTTTTAAAATCTTTAATACAGCCTGCTTTACAGGATCTTTTGAAGCCTTAGCTTCATCTTTCTTAGCACCCTTTACAACTAAAGGCTTATTGCCAACAATGATATCTAAAGCTTCACCTTCAATAACCTTAGAAGCCTTCTTTTCCATCTGCTCACCGGCAAGATGAATTAATAAGTCAGATACGAAGAATACGGGATCATCATCTTCTTCACCTACTGCCATTTCAATTGTTGTTCCATCTTTCTTAACTACAACACCGTGAATTGATAAAGGAGTTGCAACCCACTGATACTTCTTAACACCACCATAATAGTGAGTATCAAGATAAGCGATTGAACTATCTTCGTATAAAGGATTTCCCTTAATATCCATTCTGGGTGAGTCGATATGTGCGCCAAGAAGATTCATACCTTTTTCAAGAGGTTCTGAACCAATATTGAAAAGCATAATTGCCTTATTCATATTTACGCAGTAAATCTTTTCGCCCTTCTTTAAAGGCTTATTCTTTTTAAGTCTTTCTTCAAGTTCAACGTAACCGGACTTTTCAGCCATGTTTACGATTACATTTACACATTCTCTTTCAGTTTTTCCGTTATCAAGGAAGTCTCTGTAGTCTTTAGAGAATACTTCCAATTCTTTTAACTGAGAAGCGCTATAGCTTTCCCATACGTTCTTAGGTTCCATATAACTTTACCTCCAATATGATTTTTAACCAAAAAACACCCACAGTTACTATATGTAATAAGTACTGTTTTGTCAAGAAAACACCACATAAAAAGCATACTTTGCGGAAACTAAAAAGCTTTCTTTTAAAGCTTAAAATCAACCCCCATAAGTATGCTAAAATGTTTTTCAAATATATCTTCTTTTGAAAAAAAGTAATGTAAACTACTAATCCTCTTTGTCCTTAACTTCTTCTATCTGATTTTTATCATGATCTGCTTTCTCTTTTTCCAACTCTTCTTTTTTCTTTTCTTCTTTTCTTGTCTTCAAATCTTTTCTAAATGCCTTTACAAAAGGGTGCAGATATTTATTAATATTGGCACCAAACAAAACAAGATACATCAACGCATAAAGCCAGATAAGCAAAACTACAATCATAGTTAGGCTTCCATATGTGCTAAATGCATTAAATGTTTCCACATAAAGGAAAAAGAAATATGAAAAGCAAACCCAGGTTAAAGAAGTAAAGAAAGCTCCCGGAACCTGGTAAATCAAAGCATGTCTTTTTCCAGGTAAAAAAGCATAACAAAGTATAAATATTACAGTCAAAAGAACTATCGTCGCTACTTCTCTTATACCCATAAAAAGTTCCATAAGATTAGTAACCTTAGGAAAATAGCCAACAATAATATCAACTGCAATACCACCATATACCATAATAAGCAGTATAAAAATAATAGCGGCCAAAAATACTACAGTGTATAAAGTAGCAAAAAAACGAACTAAAATCGAATTTCGCTTTTCGTTGTACCTTTCAATTGCATTTAATCCATAAATAAGAGAATTAACTCCTTTGCCAGCTGACCAGAGTGTCGCAATTGCAGAAACAGAAACAATAGTAAATGAACGTTCATAAAACTGAGAAATAATATCAGCAATCGCATTCTCGAAACTTGAAGGAAATAATCTTGATAAAAATTCAAGTAAGTCAGCTTCTGTAATAGGCGTATAAGGTAATATTGCTGTCAAAAGAATAATAATCGGAATAAATGACAGGAAAATAAAAAAAGCACAACTCGAAGCATAAGCATTAACATTGTCTTCTTTAAGCTGTGTACTAAATTCATTAAATACAGATATTATCTTTTTCAAATCTTTTCTCCAAAAAAATGGGCGACAAAACGTCGCCATGAAAAGCCAATGTGTGACTCCCGCCTTTTGACTCCTAGAATAATCTAGGTGGGTAACCGCAAACACACTCTCTGTCTTCCACTGCGCAATGATGGCCTGACATCAGTATGAAGATATAGGAATCCCGTTTAAAGTAACTGTAGGTTCAAAACTAACGAGAAATCAACACCTTGGTTGAACATATTATATATTGTTATGTAAAATAAATCAATATTTTAGTGATTTACGAATAATCAACCTCAATTAAGCATAGGCCACATGAAGGTGCTGTTTCACCTGCAAGTTTTCTATCCTTAGCTTCTATTAATTCAAGCATATTTTCGGGCTGTCGCTTTAAAAAGCCAACTTCAAGTAATGTGCCTGTAAGAATTCTAACCATATGCTGCAAAAATCCGGTTCCATGATAATAAAATTTTATATATCCGTTCTTATCTTCTATCCTTATAGAATCAACTAATCTTACTGTAGATTTCTTCATTCTGGGATTTGAACAAAAAGAAGCAAAATCATGCTCTCCCATTAAATATTGTGCAGCCTTCTTCATTGCATCAATATCAGGTTTTTTTTCCAAAATATAAACATATTTTCTGTCAAAAATCGGTTTTGTATTTCCGTAATAACATGTATAACAATATGTTTTACCAACAGCATTATATCTGCTATGAAAACGTTCTGAAGCAAAGATAACTTTATTAACACCAATATCATCCGGAAGATATTTGTTCATATAATCAAAGATTTGATCTTCAGACATATCAGTGTCGATAAAAGCATTACAAACCATGGCTTTAGCATGAACTCCGGCATCGGTTCTTCCGGCACCTAGCACTTCAACATCACTTCCTACCATTTTAGACAATACATTTTCAAGTTTACCTTGAATAGTCATGTCGGTATTGGGCTGATGTTCCCAACCATAATATCTGCTTCCATCATATGAAACTATCATCTTTACATTCTTTTTCATAGAATCTCCATTTCATAAAAAAAGCCGGAAGTATAAATACTTCCGGCTAAATTCATTCTTATTAAAGAATTAGAGCTGAGGACCAGCTGCAACAAGAGCCTTACCAGCATCGTTTGTTGTGTACTTAACGAAGTTCTTCTGGAATCTAGCTGCAAGATCTTTAGCCTTTGTTTCCCATTCAGAAGCATCAGCATATGTATCTCTAGGATCAAGAATTGCAGGGTTAACTCCGGGAAGTTCTGTAGGAACTTCGAAGTTGAACATAGGAATTGTCTTAGTAGGAGCTGTCTTGATGTCACCGTTAAGGATTGCATCGATGATACCACGTGTATCCTTAATTGTGATTCTCTTTCCTGTTCCGTTCCAACCTGTGTTTACAAGGTAAGCCTTAGCGTTGTTAGCCTGCATCTTCTTAACAAGTTCTTCACCGTACTTTGTAGGATGAAGTTCAAGGAATGCCTGACCAAAGCAAGCTGAGAATGTAGGTGTAGGTTCTGTAATTCCACGTTCTGTACCAGCTAACTTAGCTGTGAAACCTGAAAGGAAGTAGTACTGTGTCTGTTCAGGTGTAAGAATTGATACAGGAGGAAGTACGCCGAAAGCGTCAGCTGAAAGGAAGATTACATTATCAGCTGCAGGACCTGCAGATACTTTATTTACATTTGAAGCAATCTTTTCGATGTGGCTGATAGGATATGATACACGAGTATTTTCTGTAACACTCTTATCATCGAAGTCGATCTTTCCGTTAGCATCAACAGTAACGTTCTCAAGAAGAGCGTTTCTCTTGATAGCATTGAAGATATC
>JAKSRS010000016.1 GCA_024403515.1 Lachnospiraceae bacterium | reverse complement strand
GCAATTCTTGACTGAATTGTCTTGAAGTTTGTAAGCATACCACCAAGCCATCTTTCATTTACATAGTACATACCGCAACGTTCAGCTTCTGTCTTAACAGCATCCTGAGCCTGCTTCTTTGTACCTACGAAAAGAACGATACCACCCTGTGCTACGATATCAGATACTGCATTGTAAGCTTCATCAACCTTACCTACAGACTTCTGAAGATCGATAATGTGGATACCATTTCTTTCTGTGAAGATGTAAGGAGCCATCTTAGGGTTCCATCTTCTTGTCTGGTGTCCAAAGTGAACACCTGCTTCGAGTAACTGTTTCATTGAAATAACGCTCATTTTATTACCTCCATTTTGGTTATTCTTCCGCATGATTCCATGTTATCCGTCCACCCGGCGTTAAGGGCACCGACGGGGTTAATTCATGCGTGCTTTATTCACAGCGTTGCAATTATACCACTAAAAAGCCCCGTTTGCAACACTTTTCAGTGAAAAAACGAGGCATTTTTACAGGCTTTTATTAACTTATTTAGTACAGTTTTCTTCTTGTTATAATCTTAGCCATTGTATCAAAATCAAGGCCTACTAAAATATCATAATCTCCTACGCAAAGATATTTATCATATCCGTTTTCGCAAAGGAACTGATCAAACTCAACAGCTGACTCAATAAGACCAGCTTCATACATTCTACGGCTGACAGTTACGGAACTGTCACCTTTATAAATAGAAATAACCACACTCGTATCAGAAACTCCGGGCTTATCTGCCGGATCTTTTTCGGATACCGAAGTACTCGTCGATGTCGAAGTGCTTGTCGAAGTTGAAGTACTTGTCGACGTCGAAGTGCTTGTCGATGCTGATGTACTTGCTGACGTCGATGTGCTTGTCGATGTTGATGTACTTGTCGATGTTGATGTACTTGCTGACGTCGACGCGCTTACCGATGACGACGATAATACATCATCGCTTACAGATGCAGATGAATCGTCTTTTCCGGATGCACTTGAAGATGTCTTATCCACTGACGAGTCTACTTCTTTTACTTCGTCGTTTTTATCGTCATCAAATGATATTATGCTTATAGATGTTGTCGAATCGGTTATGCTTATTGAAGTTTTTTCTTCTGATGCTGAAGCTGAAGCCTGTGTCAGTACACTGCTTTGAGTATATCCTAACTCCTTGGCTCTGTTTATAACCTCTTCATCAGTCATTGTTCTTTTATTAGAAGCAATTCCCATGATTATTGCAGTAACAACAATACCCGCCCCGATTCCACGGCTATATGATTTCAAATTCATTAATCGTGGTCCTCTTTATTTTCTTGATGAGAATAAATCAAGTACAAGTTTAACTTCACCTACGCCAAGGCCAAGTTCTTTGGCAATTGCCATATTTGACTTTCCTTCATCATGAAGTCTTCTAATCTCATCATTCTTGTTCTTCTTTATTTCTTCACCTTTTTGGAAAGAAACCAAAAGGCCGGGCTCATCATCGCTTTTAGAAGCCTTATTTGTCTTTGTTTGGGCTTTTGCAGTTTTATTAGAAGTTTTAGCCTTTGTGGTCTTTGGCTCTTTTACTTCCTTATTATCTATAGGAGCATTCACTAAAACCTCGCTAACAGGTTCAATAATGCCTTCCCCTTCAATCACATATACCTTTTCAGGATCAAGTGGAGCAAAAGCACGTTCTGCTTCCATCTTTCTTTGTTCTTCTTCAAACTGAAGTCTGAGTTCCCTGTTTCTTTCTTCTTCATATGCAAGTCTTGCTTCCTCTTCAGCAATTCTTGCAGCTTCAGCTTTACGTCTTTCTTCAGCCTTTTTCTCTTCCTGCGCTCTTAATTCTTCCTGCTCTCTTAAAGCTTCATCTCTTGCTCTTAACTCCTCGCTTTTAGCCTTTAATTCTTCATCTTTGGCCTTAAGCTCGTCTCCGGAATTTTTAAGTTTTTCATCCTTATCATTTAACATATCATAAAGAAAAACAGCTTCATTATGATTATCGTTAATCTTCTTTAAAACAGTTTCTGAATACTCATCAACCGCCATGATTTTCTCGTTGGAAAGACGCTCTAAAGCTCTTTCAGTTTTTTCAATGGAATAATTAACAGTTTCATCAACCATATCTTCAATTCTTTCTTTGGCTGATTCAATCTGCTTATCAACTAATTCCCTGATTCTCTTTTCATCATCGCGATATTCATCCTGCTCGCTTTTTCCATCCGGCAAAAAAAAGCTTGCAACGAAAAAAGCAATTCCGATTATGAGTAATACAATTTCTGTAACGCCCATACTTTTCTCCAACTCATATTTTTATATCAAAAGAACTGTCCATGCCCTTGATTATTACTTTACCATCTCCGGTGACAGTTTTTTCATTTCTGGCCTGACCACCATCACCATGATATTCGTTACTGCCTTTTTCACGAGCATCAAAGTTTTTCTGGTCCTTTGAAACGTCATCCCCACGTTTTACAGTGTTAACCTTTTCATCGGTTTCTTTTTGGTTGCTTTGGGTAATCTGAACCTGCAGATGTGCACCTTTATTATCTTCGTTGAGCCTGATACTTGCAAAATCCTGAGTTCGCGAAATTGAACCCTGAATTTCAATCGGTCCTATTCCCATTTCTCTACTCCTTAATAAATAGCCGCCATCTTAACATCGCCACCATCTTTTACGAAGCGGCAATATTTCATTGCATTTTTAACAACCATTGAAACATCACCAATACATATCTTGGTTCCGGGGAATACATCACCTGTAACAGTTACTGTTCCCTGTGTTTCAGCATCAGCAACAGCCTGCAATGATTCAAGCGCAGCGATGTCATCCTGAAGTTTTTCACTATTAGCTTTACTAAGTATTGCCAATTTCTGAATCTGCTGAAGCTGTGCAGCGTTCATTTTGATTCCAAGCGCAAGCTTCTGCTTAGCGCCATCCAAAACAGGCTTAATTGTATTCATCTGCTTATTGATTTCAGCGATTTCCTTCTGAAGAGCAATAATCTTCTGTTTAACGCCGGTATCCATACCAACTTCAACAACGGTATCAGCAGCCATAGCAGAGCCTAAGTTTCTAACGCTAATTGAATTGGTTGCACAAACCTTACCACCGGTTATTAACCCTCTCTTACCGGAGCAGTTAACATCAGTACCAGCCACCACATTAGTGTGAATAATGGATTCTGATTCAACATATCCACCCGCAGTTACTGTAGAATTTTCAATAAATTTACAGATAATGTTACCTTCTGCCTTAAGTACGCCCTTATGCATACCCTGCATACCCATGGCAATAATAATGTTACCACCGGCTTCTATTGTAGCGCCTTCAACAATTCCTCTTACCTCAACGTTTCCGGCTGCTTTTATCTTAAAGTTTTCACGAACATTACCGTTTACGCGAACACTTCCGTCATATTCAATGTTACCGACAGAGTTATCTACATTTTCAACTTCAAAAACGTTTGAAACGAAAACCTTACCGTCAACCAATGCTACGTGACCTGCAACATCAGCATAGATTTCCTTTTTATCCTCTGTCTGTGTTATATTTCTACCAAATCTTAAAAGTTTCTGTCTTACTTCTCTTGGCTTGATTCTTTCACCCTTGATGTTCATACCCATTGAACCCAATACTGCGGGTGTAAGTCTCGCAAGCAAATCACCTTTTTTGCAGTGATTAATTGTATTAAGATTAAAGAAGTCTACACTACCATCTTCATTCATGGTAGGACGCACTCTTAAATCCGTATTAAAGAAATACTCAATCTGGGCATCTTTACCCTGTACAGGAGGCGTACCCTTTGCCACTACAAAATCCGTACAGTATTTTCTATTTGCAAGAAAAGCATTGATACCCTGTGCATCAATGCCATTAATGATACCTCTGGATGATAATTCACGACCAAACTCAGCTACACTCATAGGCTGAGCCCCTCTAAAAGGTGCAATAATTCTTGCTGTTGCAAGCATATTGTCAGGTGAAACGCTAATCTTAACAAATTCACCCTCTGCAAATCTAAAGTCAGTAGCAGTCGGAATCGAAGCCGCCTCTCCCGATAACAAAGCCGCTCCTAAATCTTTTACCTCATAAGCAATGTTTTTAATCGACAAATATTCAAGAATTTCTTCTCGTCTAATTGCCTCGCCCCCATCTGTTGGTGGAAAAATGTTGATTACAATTTTTCCATTAGCACCGGGTGCAAGCTGAAAATAACCGTTCATAAAAATCGTAACTCCCAATGAATACTAGTTTAAAATGTTCATATACTTTCCGAGCTTTTCCTTCATTTTCTGAAGCGCTCGAGTGTGAAGCTGCGATACTCTTGATTCGGACACTTCAAGCACATAACTAATTTCCTTAAGTGTCAGTTCTTCATAATAGTAGAAAAGAATTACCTTCTTCTCCTTATCTGTCAAAACATCAAGACTCTTCGCAAGCATCTCTTTAAGTTCGTTCTTCTCTAGTACTTCCTCGGGTCCTTCAAAATGGGATGTCAGATTTCTTTCGTTAGGAACTTCACTCCCCTGTTCCATAAACTCATTTAAAGAAACAACGTTTGTTACTTTCATCTGAGACTGCCATTCCAATAATTCGTCAGATGACACACCGATTTTAGCAGCAATTTCATCGTCAGTTGCAGGTCTTCCCTTCTCTAACTCAATTTCTTTCATTGCAGCATCCATCTGTTTCTGTCTCTGTCTGACTGTTCTTGGAATCCAGTCCATTTTTCGAATCTGGTCAAGAATAGAACCTCTTATTCGCAAGCTGGCATATGTTTCAAACTTAACATCCTTGGTGTTATCAAACTTATCAATAGCATCGATAAGACCAAATATACCATAGCTAACGAGGTCCTCGTATTCGACATTGTACCCAAGATACATACTGAGTCGTCCGGCCACGAGTTTAACCAATGGCGCATATTCAAGTATTAACTTTTCACGAAGTTCGGGTGATCTCTTTACAGAGTATTCATCCCACATTTTCTTCTTTCCTTGTTCGTCCATCCGAAAGGCTCCTTATGGAGTATTTTTAATTCCCATTTTCCTCGTTCTGCTCAGGTACTGCCTCTTTTTCAATAACCTCACCAGACTCTGAAACTTCTTCAGTTTCACTATTCTTTTTGTCAAAAGAATCTAAAATTGTTTTAATGACACTGCCAATAAAGTAGAATGCTACGATAGTAGCAAGAAGTGCAATTGTCATCTCCTTTAATGAATATCCATTAAAGTAAGTTGATAAAGCTGTAATTGCTGCAGCAGTAAGTGTAAGCAATACAGGTATCTCTTTTTTAGTCATTTAAATCACTTTCTCAGGCTTGCCAACCGCACGAATTACAAAATCACCGGTTTCAGGATGGAATATAACTGTGCGACCGTAGCTGTCACCTGTGTCTTCAGCAAGTATTGGAATATTCAATTCTTTTAACTTCTGCTTGCTTGCTTCAACGTTCCTGTCTCCAACGCGAACCAAATCAGATTTATTCTGAAAAGCAAACATCTGTGCCCCACCGGCAATTTTGGCAACCATTCTTTTGCGAACAGCACCCTGCTGTTCCATAAGACGAACCAACTCCACTATTCCGGTGTCAGCAAACTTATAAATATTATTGTTCTGTCTAATAGCAGTTGAATCGGGAAGCATTACATGTGCTAAGCCTCCAACTTTATTAATCGGGTCTCTTATAGCAATTCCAACGCATGATCCAAGTCCCAGAGTCGTAATACTATCTGGAGCAATGCATACCTTCAAATCTGCCATTCCTACTTTTATAGTTTCACTCATCTATTTTACCTGTTAGTATTTTATCGTAACCCCAAAGCCCCTAGTATTTTTTCGTAAGATTCAAGATCCGGCACAAGAATAAAGTAACCATCTAGTTCGCAGTCATCCGTAAACTGTGTCTGAATCAAAAGAATCTTATCTCCTAAGGTTCCGAACTCAATTGCAGGAACGCTCAAAATAGCGCCTGCCATGTCAATGGTAAGATCAGGAACCGACGGAAAGATTTTAAGATTAGTCATAGTCGAAAGTGAATTCAAATATGCTCCTGTAATAATATTTCCGATTTCTTTAAGTGCAGAGATTTCAATTTCATTGAAATCTTCGCCATTTCCCATATCCATTCCCATCAACTTGGTAACAAGATGTCTTGCTGCTTTCTTTTCAAGGAGGAACATAATACTACCAGATATGTCTCCTTCAACGCAGAGATAAATGCCGGCCATAATTTGTTCTTCCCCACCCATAACGGCGCCGACTTCATCAAACTCAAGTAAGTTGACCTGTGGAACCTTCATATCTACTTTACACTGTAGCATCTGGGCTAAAGCAGTAGTTGCATTTCCGGCTCCAATATTTCCTAGTTCTTTAAGTACATCAAAGTACTGCGAGGTAACAGCCTCTAAATTTAATTCATCATTCATAAATAATATCCTCTTAAGATAATATTATACACGATAATTTGAATTTTTACCATAAAAACACGTCAAGGCCCATTCGCAACAAGTTACGAATGAGCCATTATGTGTTTTACTCGTTTTCAGAAACTACAACATTTAAATCCAAAAGTGAAATAAGTCCTGCTCCACACTTGCCAACACTTGCTACAAAGTTGGACTGTGTTGCACCTGCTTCAGCAGTAACCTTTTCAATATGTTCAGAATCAAGTGTGATTACTTCTTTAACTTCATCAACTATAATTCCGATTGTTCCATGTGTTTCAAGCTTCAAAATAATGATTCTGGACTTTTTGGTGATTTCATCATCTTCAAGTCCCATCTTAAGTCTTAAGCTCATTACCGGAACAACTTCACCTCGAAGATTTATTACACCCTTCAAATAGGAAGCCACCTTAGGAACTCTTGTAATGTGAGTCATTCTAACGATGTTTTCAACATATGCGATGTTGATACCATACTGCTCTTCGCCTATCTGAATTACAATATATTGTACTAAATCATTACCTGTAATTGTCTTTAATTCTTCCATCGTTAAACTCCTCCTTAAATCAATGTATTTGCATCAACGATAAGTGCAACTTCACCATCTCCAAGGATAGTAGCGCCGCTTATAATCTTGCATTTACTAATGTATTTTCCTAAGGACTTGATAACGATTTCCTGCTGTCCGATAAGTTCATCAACTACAAGGCCGGCAAGCTTATCACCCTTCTTAACGATTACTACGATAAGGTTATCTTCAGCAGACTTTGTTGATTCAACTTCCAATACGTCGCTAAGACGAATAAGAGGAATAACTGATCCACGTAACTGGATAACTTCCTTGGCCTGAACGTACTTGATCTCGTTAGCAGGTATATCTTCGATTGTCTGAATTGATCCAAGAGAAATAGCATATTTCTCGTCACCAACTACAACCATAAGAGCCTGGATAATAGCAAGTGTAAGAGGAAGTCTGATAATCCATGTTGAACCTTCACCAAGTTTAGTCTTAACTTCAACTTCACCACTTAATGCTTCAATCTTGGACTTAACTACATCAAGACCAACGCCTCGTCCTGAAATTTCAGAAACCTTCTGAGCTGTTGAGAAGCTGGGAAGGAATAACAGATCAATGATTTCCTTGGAAGTCATATTCTCTGCCTGTTCAGGAGTAATTGTTCCTCTATCAATAGCCTTCTGTTTAACTTTTTCAGTATCGATACCGTTACCGTCATCTCTAACTTCGATAACAACGTTGTTACCATCCTGGTAAGCATCGAGGAAGATAGAACCAACTTCGGGCTTTCCTCTTTCCTTACGGAGTTCAGCAGATTCAAGACCATGGTCAGCAGCGTTTCTTAACAAGTGCATCAAAGGATCGCCGATTTCATCAACCACTGTACGGTCAAGTTCTGTTTCCTCGCCTGACATGTATAATTCCATTTTCTTTCCAAGTGTCTTCTGGAAGTCACGAATCATACGAGGGAATTTATTAACAACGCTTTCGATAGGTACCATTCGAACCTTCATAACTGATTCATGGAGGTTTGTAGTTACACTTTCAAGGTACTCAATCTTTTCGTTGAAATCACTTGTTCTGTTTCCTGTTTCTGTCGAAGAAGAAGAAACAAGTGAGTTCTTTGCAATAATAAGTTCGCTAACAAGGTTCATAAGTACATCGAGTTTTTCGATATCTACACGAACTGTTCTGTTAACAACGGGCTTTCCACCCTTCTTTTCAGCCTTAGGAGCTGCCTTTTCTGTTGTAGCAGGCTTGGTTTCTTCTTTCTTGGTCTCCTTAACCGCTTCAACTGCTGTCTCTTCCTTACCGGCATCCGCTACATTTGAGAAATCAGCATCTGTCATTGTTGCACCTTCTGCTGATTCAATTTCTGATACAGAAAGAATAGATTTTTTAATATCATCAAATGAATCGCCGGAAACGATAATCATACTGAAATCGCTTTCAAACTTTTCATCTTCGATGTCCTGTGTAGAAGGTGAAGAAACAATAATCTCACCATGCTCTTCAACTGCTTTAAATACAAGGAATGCTCTTGCAGCTTTAAGAATACAGCTTTCCTGAATTTTAACTGTAACTCCATAGAAGTTTTTGTTATCAGCCTTTGCAGCCTTATATAAATCAAGTTCAGTATCTGTAAGTTTGATTTCTCTCCACTTGTCAGCACTTGTGCTTTCAGCCTTAGGTGCGTCTGCTTCAGCTTTGGGTGCATCAGCCTTAGGCGCTTCTGCGCTCTTTCCATTAAGGATTTCATTTAAAGCTGTAATCAAAGGTTCATTATCATTTGTACCTTCGTCTGAAGTTTCCTGAATTGATGACACATATTCTTCAAGTGCGTCAAGGCACTGGAAAAGAATATCAATCATATTAGGCTGAACTTTAATAGTTCCGTTTCTAACTTCACTAAATACATTTTCCATATCATGGGTAAGATTCTGCATTCTCTTATAACCCATAGTGCCGGCCATACCCTTTAATGAGTGGGCTGCGCGGAAAATTTCATTTATTGTGTCCATGTTCTCAGCATCCTGTTCAAGGTCAAGGATCTGAGTGTTAAGGTTCTGTAAATGCTCCTTGGTTTCGTCAAGGAAAATCTCAAGATACTGGCTTACATCCATGCTCGTTCATCTCTCCGCTCTCTGCGGATCTCCTTCCTGAATAATCAAAAGTCTAAATAAGTATACATAATCTCGTACATTTGAGATTAATATATCTGTTAATAATTAGCCGTAGATTAACTACGCATTAACACTTCCAACTCCGACATTCAGGATTATTTCCTGTGCTACTGATTTTAATGGAATCTGGCAATCGCTTAGTCCCGCATTGACTGCTGCCTTAGGCATTCCGTATACAGTACAGGTTTCTTCATTCTGTGTTATTACATATGTCTTTTTGGAAGTCTTAAGATGCTGGATTCCTTTTGTACCATCTGCTCCCATACCGGTAAGAACAACACAAACAACTCTTTCAGCAATTCCGGTTGCAACTGATTCGTACATGTAATTTGCACAAGGCTTAACACCCTCTCTTGCAGGTTCATCACTATAGTGAATCTTAAATTGTCCTGAATTGGAAACAACATTAAGATGTGAACCGCCTCTTGCAATATATACGTGTCCGTCCTGAAGAACTTCTCCTTCTTCAGCCTCTTTAACCTGACACTCACTAATTGAGTTAAGTCTTTCAGCGAGTGACGCTGTAAATCCAACCGGCATATGCTGCACTATTACTACCGGAGCCTTTAAGTTTGCAGGAAGAAAAGGAACTACATCCTGTAAAGCTTTGGGACCACCTGTAGAACTGGCAAGACAAACAATCTGTCTGTCCTTAATTGCCTTGGATGTCTTGGCTGCAATATCAACAAGCTTTTTGGCTTTTTCTTTTTCAGCCTCAACATTGTAAGTTGATTCTTCAAAGACAGGCTTCTTGCTCTGGCACACTGTATCAAGAATATTTAATAACTTGACATTGAATACGCCGTCCTTGCAGTCTCTGTGACTATCAGGTTTATGAACAAAATCAATTGCTCCCAGACTCAATGCATCAAGGGTTGTCTTAGCGCCCTCTCTTGTATCGGTACTGGCCATAACAACACGAGCTGAAATTTTCTTGTCGCGTAAAGCCTGTAACAACTCGAGACCATTCATTCTTGGCATGTTAACATCAAGAACAACTGCGTCATATTCCTTACGGCTTAAAAGCTGTAACGCGTCAAGACCATCGATAGCTCGGTCTTCTACATGGAATCTTTCATCCGAGTTGATTATATCACAAATAACGCTTCTCATAAGTGCAGAGTCATCTACTACAAGTACTTTTTTCATAAAAAATGCCTTCTTTTGAGTTAATTTTTCGTTAATATTTAACAATTTTCACAATTGTTAGACTATTTGCTTCTGTTTCGTCTTAGTTTTCTTTCCTCTTCAAAGATAAATTTGATTATCTCTTCGCGAGTATCATTGTCTAAATTTACGTACTGAACACGGTGTTCAAATTCTCCCGGTCTATTAGCAACAGGCTTGGCACTTAAAATCTTTCCGACCACTTCGTAGTCTTTTCCAAAGTCATTGCTTGCCAGCTTATATGTACAATATACAAGGCTTCCTTCTTCGTATTCATGATCGGCGATAAATCTGATTCCACCGCCTGAAATATCGACGATAATACTTCTTCTTAAAGGAAGTCCCGGAACAAGGCTTACCTGGTTAGCTTCAACGGCCTGCACTTCTTCCCTCTTTAATTCTCTCATCTTCATATCAAGAACGCAGCTGTATCTGAAATAGTTTCTTCTCTGATGCTTTCTTAAGTTACTTGTAAGTTCGAGAACTAAAACGTATACATTGTTACTTTTGTATCTGTCAATAATTCTTGTAAAACACTGATATAAGCCAAGCGAAGTATAAAAACATACATCATACTCTCCATCTATAGGAAGAAGTATAAGTTTGGTCTTTTCCATTGGCATGATTATTTCTAGTCTGTCATCAGAAAGAACGTCATAAACTCTTGACGTATAAACTTTCTTTTCTTCGTCATCCTTTTTTACTCTGCTAACAGCCTGAAGTTCGATTCTGTCTCCGGGAAATATGTACTTTGATAACATCTGAATTTACCCTCCTTAACCCCTTTTATTGATTAGGTGTTGTGTTCTGTGCTTTCTTTCCAGATACAATATGTGAAAAGAACGCTGCCATACCCCTCTTCTTTACTGTCTGGCTGTTTTCTTTGTTCATTAGTGTCTGTGCTATTTTTTCATAAGCAAGCGTTGATTTGGCAGTAGGACTTGATATTGATACCGGAGTCTGCTTCATTACTGCCTTGGAAAGAGCTGAGTCTTCAGGAACAGAACCCAGGTAATCAATCTTAAGTTTTAAATATCTTTCTACCACGCGGCTTAACTTATTAAACAAAGCCTGTCCTTCAGTTTCATTTTCAACCTTATTGGCTATTACCTTAATCTGTGACATGTCAGAAGAAAATCTGCTGTGTCTTGATAATGCCTTTAATAATGAATATGAATCTGTAATAGATGTTGGTTCCGGAGTTGTTACCAGTAGTATTTCTCCACTTGCTACCAGAAATTCCAAAACCGCATCCGAAATGCCTGCTCCTGTATCTACAATGATTACATCGGTAATTGCATCCAGTTTGGCAAGGTTTTGAACAATATAAGTTAAATTATCTCTATTTAAATTGCTCATACCGGCTATTCCGGAACCACCGGAAATAAAGCCCACTTCATTAGGCCCCCAGGTTATTATGTCCTGTATACCCATTCCCTGATAAATCAGGTCTGCAAGGTTGTGCTTTGGAACCGCACCAAACATTACCTCAATATTTGCCAGTCCAAAATCGGCATCAAGTATGATTACCCTTTGTCCCATCTTCTTGAACTGAATAGCGAGGTTTATCGATGTATTTGACTTTCCGACACCGCCCTTACCGCTTGTAACTGTGATAACTCTGGCAACCGGTCTCGGAGCTACATTATTCGCTTTTATTATATTCCTTAACTGTTGTGCCTGATCCATTTTTACTCCTAAGTACTACAATAAGTCTTATCGCTTGCCACCAAGCAAATTCTTTACAGTATGCTGCGCATTAAAGTCCTCAATGTCATCGGGTACGTTCTGTCCACATGTGACATATGATAATGGCGCGTCAGTATAAAGCCTTAAATTCAAAAGATTTCCTAAGGCTGTTGTTTCGTCAAGCTTAGTAAAGATAAGTTTGTAATCAGTAATTGCTGTATACGCATCCGCTATACTTATCAAATCTCTATACTTTGTTGTTGCACTCACAACAAGATAAATTTCTGTTTCAGCAAGACCATCAAGACAGTGTAAAAACTCACCCATAACTTCCTTCTGTTCGTTATTCTGGTGTGAATGTCCTGCTGTGTCCACGAAGATAAAGTCAAACTCTTTAAAGTCATTTAAGGAGTTTTCCATTTCCTCTTTGGTATAAATAATTCTAAAAGGTACTTCTAAAATGCTTGCGTAAGTTCTTAACTGCTCTGCCGCAGCAATTCTATAAGTATCTGCCGTCAAAAGAGCAATCTTTTTACGGCTCTCAACTGAAAATTTAGAAGCAATTTTAGCGATAGTTGTTGTTTTACCAACTCCTGTAGGGCCAATAAAGAAAACAACCTTTGGTCCTTTATCGCTCGCAGTTATAGTGGAAGGTTTTCCAAACTTAAGAATCATCTTCTGATAAATACCTGCTAATGCAGCATCAAAAGGTGTTCCCGCCTTTGTAGTCTTTTCTGTTTCTTCCATTATCTGTTCGATGTATTCAGCCCTGACTTCATTTTCATCCATTGTAGTTCGTAAAAGTTCAAAGAAAACGTTGAGTTCATCATCCTTATCTTTCTTTTCGCTTTCATCTGCTTTTTCAGCCTTTTCGGTCTTTTCGACCTTCTCAGGCTTTTTAGGCTTTTCTTCCCGGACTTCTTTTTCAGGCTTCTTTGTTTCGGTCTCCGTTATTTTGTCAGCCAAAGTTTTAGCCGGCATTTTGCTTTCAATAAGGTTCTGAAGATTATCAAGTCTTTCCTCTTCAGTTTCTTTTCTTGTTGATGCTATCTTTCCTTCGCTTTCAGCTTTTTCCACAATTGGGCCAATCTTTACAAGTGCTTCTGTAATGCTTCTTGCAGATGCATTGGAACCAGTTGTATTAGCTGCGTTTCTTTCGCTTTCTTCTTCCAATCCTACTGTTATCTCAACCATAGGCGACTTAAAAAAAGAAAGGATACCTTTTCTTTTGACCTGCTTGGAATGCATAATAACTATATTGTTTCCAAGTGCCTTTTTAGCCGCTTCGATCGCCTCATTTTCAGTTTTGGCACGAAATTCTTTTATAATCATTTACGCTGTCACCATCCCCACTGACTGTAATTCCACGTTAGATTCAATTTCATTATAAGACACAACTATCAAATCTTTAAAGTATTCTTCAGTAAGTCTCTTATAATACATACGAACTATAGGCGAAGTAATGATAATCTGAGGCTTTCCAAGATTATCAAGTTTCTTAAGCTCATTTCCCGAAGAGCTTATAATTGCCTTGGTTCTTTCAGGGTCCAAAGTAAGATATGCGCCCTGCTCTGTCTGTTTTACACTTCCCATAATTTCCTGCTCAAGTCTGGGATCAAGTGTAACAACACTTGTTGTCTCATTCTGAGGGAAATATTTAGCTGAAATGGCGGGCTTTAAAGCCTGACGAACATATTCTGTAAGAATATCTGTGTCACGTGTTGTTGAACCATAATCAGCTAATGTTTCAAATACAGTAAGCAGATCACGTATAGAAACACCTTCTTTCAAAAGATTCTGAAGGATCTTTTGAATCTCACCAAGTGAAAGAAGCTTAGGATAAAGTTCTTCCACAACAGATGGATTAGTTTCTCTAAGGTTATCAATTAAGGATGAAACATCCTGTCTTGTAAGTAGCTGAGCAATATGCTGTCTGATTATTTCAGTTAAGTGAGTTGCAATAATTGAAGGCGGGTCAACTACTGTGTAGCCAAGACTTTCCGCACGTTCTCTCTGGCTTTCCATAATCCAAACAGCAGGAAGGTGGAAAGAAGGCTCAAAGGTTGGAATACCTGTGATTTCATCTTCAACATATCCCGGATTCATTGCCATATAATGGTCAAAAAGGATTTCACCTTCACTAACCTGAATCCCTTTAATCTTGATAATGTACTGGTTAGGATTAAGCTGAATATTATCTCTTAAACGAATAATAGGAACAACTGTACCAAGCTCAAGAGCTATCTGTCTTCTGATCATAACTACACGGTCAAGAAGGTCACCACCCTGACTAACATTTGCAAGGGGAATAATTCCGTAACCGAATTCAAGTTCAATAGGATCAACACTAAGAAGTGATGTAACATTTTCAGGTTGCCGGATTTCCTGAGCTTCCTGCTCTTCAGTCTCAGTTTCCTGTTCAATTGTTGCTGTTTCAATAGTTCCCTGCATAACTCTTCCTGCTACGATAAAAGCAGCACCGAAGGCAAGGAAAATGAAAGTTTCAAGAGGGGTAACAACACCAAGAAGGGCAATTGTACCGCCTACAAAGTATAAAGCTTTTGGAATACCAAAAAGCTGGCCAACAAGCACATGTCCAAAGTCTGCACTTCCTGAACCCTTAGTTACAAGTATACCGGTTGAAAGTGATATTAAAAGTGAAGGAATCTGAGATACAAGACCATCACCGATTGTAAGAATTGTATAGGTTGATAATGCTGAGTTTACGGATTCGCCACGCATAACGCCCATTACAATACCGCCGACTACGTTGATAACTGTAATGATAAGACCTGCAACAGCATCTCCTTTTACGTACTTAACAGCACCGTCCATGGAACCAAAGAATGATGCCTCTCGCTGAATCTTATCTCGTCTTTCCTTGGCTTCCTCGTCTGTAATAGCTCCGGTATTTAAGTCGGCATCGATTGCCATCTGCTTACCGGGCATAGCATCCAAAGTAAATCTTGCAGTTACTTCAGCAACACGTTCGGAACCTTTGTTGATTACGATAAACTGAACAAGAATAAGAATGATAAATACAATAATACCTACAACAAGGTTACCGCCACCTACGAAACCACCAAAGGTAGTTACAACGTTACCGGGCTGTCCGGTTGTTAAGATAAGTTTTGTAGATGATACGTTTAGTGAAATTCTAAAAATAGTTGTGAACAAAAGAATCGTAGGATAATAGGACATTTCCAGAACTTCTTTTGAAAACATACTTACAAAAAGAATCAAAAAGGCAACAGATATATTAAGAGCAAGACATATATCAAGCAGTGTGGAAGAAATAGGAACAATGAGCATTACAAATGCAGCCAAAACGTATATAGCAACGCCCAAATCAGCGATTTTCAGCTTTTTCATTTTTCCTCCTTCCCAACTTTCCCTTTAAAGTCTTATATTTTTCCTTTTAATTTATAGACAAAAGCAAGCACTTCAGCTACCGACTGATAAAGTTCAGGTGGAATCATCTCCCCGACTTCAACATTGGCATAAAGCATACGCGCTAACGGCTTATTCTCAACAATTTCAATATCATTATCTCTTGCAACATCTTTAATCTTCTGCGCAAGATAATCAGCACCCTTAGCTACAACAACAGGTGCCTCATAGTTATCAGAGTCGTACTGAATAGCTACAGCGAAGTGCGTAGGATTTGTAATAACAACATCTGCTTTAGGAAGATTCTGCATCATTCTTCTTTGAGACACTTCCATCATCTTCCTACGAATCTTAGACTTGATTTCCGGATTACCTTCAGCATTCTTATATTCATCCTTAACTTCCTGCTTGGTCATCTTTAAATCATCTTTAAATTTCCATCTTTGGTAGGCGTAATCAGCAAATGCAATGACAAGATACGCAACAGAAACCCTTATTCCCATTGTTGTCAGAATTGATCCAACCCCTGCTATGGCGTCATTTAATGTAATGTCATAAAGAGTAAAAATGCCGTTAATGTTCTTCCTTAAATAACTATAACAAACCCAGACGATAATTCCAATTTTTAATATTGATTTTATTAGTTCGATTATAGCATTTAATGAAAAAAACTTCTTGAATCCGTTTATAGGATTTAGTTTGTTAAACTTAGGTTTTAAAGGCTTTGCAGTAGGCTTCCACTTAACCTGAACAAGGTCACAGACAAAGGCTACGATAAAGGCAACCGCCAGAAATGGAGCAAGCATTATCAGTATTTGCAAAAGAATTTCTACGTACAAAGCACTCAGGCTTTTAATATTTACTCTTCCGTCATAATTTTTAATATACTCAGGAATATCGTCATATACGAGTCTGAAAAGGTTTCTAAAATCAGAGCCCAGATGGCCTATCCAGAATCTCAACAGCAAAAAAGAAGCCAAAAGACCAAAAGCATGATCAATTTCTTTACTCTTGGCTACCTGGCCCTCTTTTCGGGCATCACTTTTCTTTTTGGCTGTCGCCGGTTCGGTTTTTTCACCCCCGGGACCATCTTTAGCAAAAAATTGCAGGTTAAATTCTGGAATCACATCATACTCTCCACAAACATGGTAACTACAGTTTTAGTTTCTGAAAGAATCAGACTTGAGACTCTTGGAAGCATACCAGCTGTAACAAACATGATAAACAGTCCCAGCAAAACTTTTATCTGAATACCGACAGCAAACATATTAAGCTGCGGTGATACTTTAGCAAGCATACCAAGTACTGCATTTAATAAAATCATAGCACAAAAAACAGGAAGACATATCCTAAATCCGACAGAAATATAGTCCTTTAGAAATTCAAGCATGGACTGAAGAAATCTTTCAGATGAGAATATAGCTCCATTTATCGGAATCAGTACAAAACTTTCTTTAAGTGCTAAGAGTATGTACTGATAAAGGCCGCTTATAAAAAGAAGTAACCCCACCGTATACTGGTAAAACATACCCGAAATAGTAACCTGAGTTCTTGTAGTCGGATCCATCATAGAAACCATAGACAAACCAATTTCCATATCAGCAATATGTCCGGCAAAAGCAAGTATTGTGGAACAAAGATTTGCTCCATAACCAATAATCAGTCCTGTAATAGTTTCTTTAATAACAATAACTGAATAACCGATTATCGAAGAATACACAACCGCCTGTGAAGGAAGAATGTTATACAAAAGAACAGAGAAAAGAAGTCCGTATCCAACCTTCACATTTCTAGGAACTGATGGATCAGAAAAGAATGGGGCAGAAAATATAAAGCCCATCGTTCTTACAAGTATCAGTAAAAAGTATTCAAGCTCAGCAATAGAAAAGGAGTAATTTAGCACTATTAGCCTCCTTAACGTATGTACTGAGCAAAATCAGACCATAATACATTTATATATTGACTAAGTGTCGAGAGCATCCAATGCCCTAATAGCATCAGTCCAAGGAAAACACATATAATCTTTGGAACGAATGTCAGGGTCTGCTCCTGAATGGAAGTAACTGTTTGAAAGATGCTCACTAAAAGACCAATAATCAATGATATCAGCAATATAGGCGCAGCTACTTCGAATATGATAAACAAAGCGTCACGCGCAATGTTTACAACGTCATCAAGCGTCATCTTTCAAATACTCCTTCCCAACTTACTTTACGTTCGTGCAAAAAACGATCTTACCAAAGAACCGATAATCAAGTTCCATCCATCGGCAAGAACGAATAATAAAATCTTAAAAGGCATGGATATTGTCGTCGGCGGTAGCATCATCATACCCATACTCATTAGTACCGAGGCGACAATCATGTCTATTACAATAAACGGAATATATATGATAAAACCAATTATAAAGGCACTTCTAAGCTCACTGACTATAAAGCTTGGAATTAAAATATAATTTGGAATTGAATCAAGCGCTCCGTCCCACTCCATTTCCGCAATCTGCATGAACAAATCAACATCTTTGGTCTGTGTCTGTCCATACATAAAATCTCTAAAGGGCTGCATTCCGACTTCAAAAAACTGTTCCTGTGTAATCTCACCTTTATCAAAAGGAACAATTGCCTCATTATAAACCCTTGTGAATGTAGAATTCATAATGAAGAAGGTCAAAAATAAAGCTATTCCCAACATTACATTGTTAGGAGGCGCCGTATTGGTATTTAGTGCTGTTCTTGTAAAGTGCAGTACTATTACCGTTCTTGTAAATGACGTAAGCATTACAAGAAGGATAGGTGCCAATCCTATTAAAGTAAGTGTAATGAGAATTCTTAATGCCCCGTTTAGTTCACCATTCCCACCATCATATGTAACCGTCAATGAATTGGAAATATTAAGTTCCTTTAAATCGTCTGCGTTTGAAGATGTTCCGGCATCATTAATATTTGTTCTTGATTCGGTTTCATCAGTGAGATGAGACTGTGCACCAGTCTGAAGATCTGAAGCAGATACATAAGTTTTGGCATTCATAAACAATATGCCTGCTAGTAAAAGCAGACATATCGACTTAATTAATCTATTCATTTACTTATCTTTCTCATCTTCACGAGCTTTGTTTAGGAAGTCCTTAAAAGAAAAAGCTTCCTTATTGTCTTCTGATAGTTTAAGACTATCTTTACTGATTTCGGCTAGTACTGTTACGCTGTCTTTACATACAGCGTAAGCAATACACTTATCCCCTATTTCAACTATCTGGATAAACTTATTCTGAGCTATCCTGGTAGTCTCTAAAACTTTTACATTTTCTCCCGTGCTTTTTTCCTTTTGGAAATTAGCTACCCATCTTGTCGTATAGTACGTAATGACAAGAACGAGAATAAATATAATGAATACCGAAATAAACTGTACAGTTGCGGAACCAGCCATACATAAAAAGGTATTCATATTAGCCTACAACTTTCTTTACGGCCTCAAGTACACGGTCTGCCTGGAAAGGCTTAACGATGAAGTCCTTGGCACCTGACTGAATTGATTCAATTACCATTGCCTGCTGACCCATAGCTGAGCACATGATTACCATAGCACCGGGATCGCCTTCTTTAATCTTCTTAAGAGCCTGGATACCATCCATTTCAGGCATTGTGATGTCCATAAGTACAAGATCAGGCTTTGTTTCATTGTATTTTTCAACTGCCTTAGCGCCGTTTTCTGCTTCACCAACGATAACATAACCGTTCTTTGTAAGAATGTCCTTAATCATCATTCTCATGAAAGCTGCGTCGTCACAAATTAAAATATTCTTTGCCATAAAATTTTCTCTCCTGTTGGTTATTGATTAATAATCTCAGTTACTCTAACTGCGAAACTTTCTTCTAATACTACCACTTCACCCTTAGCAACGAATTTACCATTTACAAGAACGTCAATTGGCTCACCGGCGATCTTGTCCAACTCAATGATTGTACCTGGTGAAAAATCAAGAATTTCTGAAATAGATTTGCTTGTTCTACCAAGTTCTACGGTTACCTCTAATGGCACATCCATGATGATTCCGATGTTCTCATGTCCCTGAGCTGCTGCGTAATCTCCATTGAAGCTTTGGAAGCTTGCAGGCGAAACATTCATCTGGGGCATTCCCATCATACCCATCTGGGGCATTCCCATCATGCCCATTTGAGGCATTCCCATCTGAGGCATTCCCATTTGAGGCATTCCCATCTGGCCCATGCCCATCTGAGGCATTCCCATCTGGCCCATGCCCATCTGGCCCATACCCATCTGATTCATATCCTGACCCATACCCATCTGGGGCATTCCCATCTGAGGATCAGGCTGCATCTGAGGCTGTGCAGGCGCAGCTGCCGGTGCGGGTTCCGGCTGTGAAGGAGGTGCAACTGTTTCATTAACAGCACTCATAGACTGCTGAATGAAATTCTGTACAAGTTTCTTTGCAAATTCTACAGGATATAACTGCATGATTGTTGAATCAACCAAATCATCAATCTGCATTGCAAAGGTTACCTTAACAAAGGTTCCTCCAAGAAAAGGAGAAATATCTTCCCCATTGTGAAATTCGGCAAGATCAATCAGACTTGCATCAGGGGGGCTGATATCAATCATCGATCCAAGCATTGTTGAAAGCGATGTTGCCGCCGAACCCATCATCTGATTCATGGCTTCCGAAATAGCACTTAAATGTAATTCTCCAAGTTCTCCTTCGGTGTTAGTACCATCACCACCCATCATAAGGTCTGTGATTACTTTTACATCGTTTTCTTTAAGAACAAGGATGTTACTTCCATCAAGTCCTGCTGTATAGTGAATCTGAATAAATACACAGGGCTTTTCATAATCGGCAATTACGCTGTCCCATGTTTCAAGAGTAACAGTGGGTGTCGTAATGTTAACTTTTCGATTAACTAATGAATAAAGAGTGGTTGCTGAAGAACCCATACTAATGTTGGCAACTTCACCAACGGCATCTCTTTCAACCTCATCCAGAAGTGTCTGGTCTGCAACTCGTCCCGAAGAACTACCCGGATTGTCCATAGGAGGTTCCGAAGCCGGAGCTGACGTGTCGGAAGGATCCATTCCGCTTAAAAGGGCATTAATCTCATCTTGTGAAAGCATTCCGTCCATTTCTTTATTCCTCCTCCCTTATTATCGTAGTAACCTGGGCTGCATATTTATCTTTGCTGGTACCAGGTATAGCTTTAAACTTTCTTATGTTACCAACGTAAACATCAAGTTCAGAATCAAGCTGACTGTCAAGTCTAATAATGTCTCCGGGTTGAAGGTTAACAAAATCATTAACCGATACGGAATTCTTTCCCATCACTATCTTAACAGGAACATCAACACGTTTTATTAACGACTCGATATACATCTGATAATTCTCATCATTGCCTTCCTGCATTGTTGAGAACCAGTACTTGGTATTTAGTCGATCCATAACACTTTCCAAAGTGAAATAAGGAAGACATAAGTTCATAAACCCTTCAACATCCCCAATTTTCACATTCAGTGTTACGATAGCTATCATTTCGTTGGGTGCAATTACCTGCGCGAACTGAGAGTTTGTTTCAATACGCTCCAAAAGAGGGTTTACTTCAATAACGTTCCCCCATGGCTCTCGCATCAACTGTATAGCTATAATCATTATCTTCTCAATGATTGTCATTTCGATTTCAGAGAAATCTCGATTCTTTTCAAGTGGAATACCCTTTCCGCCTAACATTCTGTCTATCATTGCAAATCCAAGATTGGCTGCCATATCAAGAATAATGTTACCGCCCAAAGGCTGGAAATTTACAATACCCAGAATAACCGGATTGGAAAGAGCGTTAGTAAATTCTGAGAAGGTTACAGTTTCAGAACTTGCTACACTTACCTGAATATTCTTTCTTAAATATACCGGAAGATTTGTTGCTAAGAGTCTTCCGTAGTGCTCGTAGATAATCTCTAAGGTTCGTAAATGTTCTTTTGAAAACTTCGCAGGGCGCTTGAAGTCGTAGTTTTTAACCTGACGCTCACCTTTGTCCTGCATTTCATCTACATCCAGTTCACCGGTACTAAGAGCCGCCAGCAAACTGTCTATCTCATTTTGAGATAAAACCTCACCCACGAAGTTCACCTCCCCTTTTGCCCGTTACCACATGGACATTATTATTGGTAAAGTGTATCGCTAAATGCTACCTTGTAAATGAAAGTAGATCCAAATGCTTCCTGAAGTCTTACAAGAATTTCGGCCTTCATTTCTTCGGTCTCTTCTCTTGCTTCGTCAATTGTTCTACTTCCGAAAACTTCGCTAACAATACTCTTTATAACGCTAACTTTAGAAGACATTGACTCACTGTATGTCGCATAGTCTTCATGCTTTGTATTCATCATAATTGAAACGCTTGTGATGCAGTAGTGTTCCTTACCATCATCTTCTCTTTTAAGAATGATAGTATTATCCGGAATATCAAATACTGCTGTATCAGCCATTGAAATCTCTGCAGGTTCTTCTTCCTCAACCTTTGGAGTAAGTTCGAGGCTTAATACCGTTGCAATATCTGTTACTAATTTACCTGTTTTCTTGGCTGTTCCCATTACTGAAAACATCATAATGGATGTTAAAACAATATTCACAACCATTAATGCAAGAATCAAAACTGAAATAAGGTTCTTTTTCATTCTTTAATATCTCCTAAGTTACAACTTAGTAATTACTTAATTCATGGTATATCTTAATCTCAACTCGTCTGTTTCGGTCTCTGCCTTCGCTTGTAGAGTTATCTGCTATAGGAAGATACTCTCCTCGTCCGGTGTGTTTAATCATTGCCGGATCCAAAGAAGTATTCTGCGCCAAAAAGTAGAATACTGAAAGTGCACGAGCGGAACTAAGTTCATCGTTATTGGCAAAATTTTTGGATCGCTCTGGAACATTATCTGTATGTCCTTCGATTTCAATTTCGTACTTAGCATACTTTTCAAGAATCTTGCCGACTTTTTTAAGTGTGGGCACAATAGAATCCGAAATATCCGCCGAGCCGGGATTAAACAGGATTGCGCCCTTTAATGTGAGCTGAACATACTGACTGTTAAACTCTACATCTATTTTATCAGAAATATGGTTTTCTGACATAGCTTCTTCAATCTGCTCAGCAAGCTGCTCAGACTTTTCAAGCTTCATATTCTCAACATTATCAAGCTGAGACTGCTGCTCATCGAAAGCTTCGGCATCCTGGTCGTTTTCAGCCATTGCACCGGTACTGTTTATGTATTTGTCTAACTGGTTTAGCTGGCTTACACCATTGCTGATTAGAATACCGTCACCAATCGCTGTACTTCCTGCCTGAAATATTGAAAAGGTGCTTGTAAAAGAAGCTGCGATTTCATCAAACTTGTTTTCATCTACACTGGATGAAGCAAAAAGCAAAACGAAGAAGCAAAGCAAAAGGTTCATCAAATCCGCAAAAGTTCCAAGCCAAGGCTGACCGGGGCCACCATCGGGCTCTTTCTTTTTCCTTGCCATTATTATGCCTCGCCTTCGCCACTACCTTCACCAACGGACGTTCTGTCTTTAGGTGCAAGGAATGACTTAAGTTTTTCCTCAATTACTCGTGGGTTTTCTCCGGCCTGAATTGATAACAGACCTTCGATCATAATATCTTTAACCTGCATTTCCTTTGCATTATTCTTTTTCATTTTGAAGGTAGCAGGCAAACAAATCCAGTTTGCGATAAGTGAACCATACAATGTTGTCAAAAGGGCAACCGCCATCGCTGGTCCGATCTTAGAAGAATCCTGCATGTTGTAAAGCATGTTTACAAGACCAAGAAGTGTACCGATCATACCCCACGCAGGACCCATGGCAGCGAACTGCTCATAGAAACCAATAATCTTATTATGTCTATCTTCAATACACGCAAGTTCTGTTTCCATGATACCGCGAACAAGTTCGGGGTCAGTTCCGTCAACAATAAGAAGAATTCCTTTCTTCATGAAGTCATCATCAAGATCTGATGCGGCTTCTTCCAAAGACAGCAATCCTTCCTTACGTGCAACGTTTGATAAATTTATAATCTTTCCAATGATGCTTTGTGTATCATACTTGGGTTCTTTAAAAACAAGTGTATATGCCTTAAGGTTGCTCACGTACTCTTTAAGACTACAGGACATAAGCATACACGCGAACGCACCACCGATTGTGATGAAAACGGATGGTATATCAATAAAGTGAGGGATAACTGTAAAATCAAGTCCGTTATCGCCATTTACAATACCAAATACAACGAATCCAAAGCATACCAGCAAGCCCAGCAGGGTGGCAATATCCATCAGTATCTACCATCATTTTCGCTAATTGGCAAAAATTTCCTTTCTAAAAGATTTTACAAGATTTCTCACTTCTTGTCTACTTTCTTTTATAATAATTTTTCTTCCGGTTGACATAGTTACTACCGTATCTGGGGTCTCTTCAACAGTCTCAATATAATCCTCATTAATTAACAGTTTAATACCATTCAATTTAGTAACTTCTATCATGATTTTTACCCTCAAAAAATACCATTTTCTCTATATAGCATTAGGGGAACTATCACTAGTTCCCCTGCATTATGGTTGTCAGATTAAACAAATTATCTCTTGAGATTTACAAGTTCTTCAAGCATTGTATCAGAAACTGTAATGATACGGCTGTTTGCCTGGAAACCTCTCTGAGTTGTAATCATTTCAGTAAATTCAGCTGAAAGGTCTACGTTACTCATTTCAAGTACGCCGGTTGTCATATATCCGCCTGATGCTGAAATATCAACACCGATTCCATCGAATTCACCAGAGTTAAGTGTTGCAGAATAAAGGTTTTCACCTGCTTTTTCAAGACCGGCTGCGTTAGTAAATTCTGCTACTGCAATCTGTCCTAAAAGCTGAGTCATACCGTTATCGTATGATGCATAGATTTTACCGTTAGTCTGAACTGTAATACCACTCATGTTACCAAGTTTTCTACCAGCTCCACGTCCGTCAGTATCACCGCTTTTAGCAGCAAGTGTAGAAGTACCGGAGTTGTTGAACATATTGGTTGCTGACCAGTCAAAATCGATATCCTTGAATTTTTCAAGAGGAATCGCTGTACCGTTCTTGTCAGTAATTGATGTTGCAAACTTCATTGTGATGCTCTTGTTACCATCAATACTGTCAAAGTATCCGTTTGTCTTGTCATATTTAAGTTTAGAACCACGAACAGTTTTATTGTTTACTGTAAGTGTACCTGTTGCAAGATCAAGAGTAACCTCATTAAGGTCATTAAAGCCCTGCTCATCGAGGTCATAAATCTTTCTGAATTCATCACCGATTTTAGCCTTGTCAGCATCTGTCATTTCGCTAAATTTATAGGTGATAGACTTGGGATTATCATCGGCATCGTTAGTAACAATGATTGATTTTCCATTATCTGAAGGATATGTGTATGTTCCTTTTGTAACAACACCCTTTTCATCTGTAACAGAATAATCAATACCTGTCATTCCTTTATTAACAGTAGCGGTAGACAAAAGCTTCTTGCTGTAATTTACATTAGCTGCAAATCCTGTTGTGTCGCCAATTGTAACGATATCTGAAAGAAGTGTTGTTCCATCTTTATTGGTTCCGTCAGGATAACTTTCAAGAATAGAATGCATCTTTCCGTCATCACCCTTTGTCTGGATGTCGTCAAGTGTTACATAATATTCACCGTCTTCTGTGGTGTTATGAATCGAATACTTAGCTGTATAAGAATAGCCAAGTTTATCGTAGAAGCTGAGTGATAATGACTTACCTGCTTCTGTTGCAGCATCTTCTTCGTTCTTATCCATGATACCTGATACATAACCTTTGGTTGTTGCTTCGGGTTCAAATGTCATGTTCTCAGCGCTCATGATTCTTAAAGGTGTTACGATATCTTTTTTAACATCGCCGATTGTTTCATCGTACTGCCATCCCATTACGTTGTAACCATTACTTGTCATAACAAGGTTACCAACTGAATCGACAGTGAATGCACCTGCTCTTGTGAAAAAGTTTTCTGATCCATTGTTAACAACGAAGAAAGAAGAACCTGTGATACAAATATCAAAAGGGTTACCTGTTGTCTGTGTGGCACCCTGACTTGCAATTGCTGTGTTAATTGCTGCAGACTGAACACCAAGACCAATCTGTCTTGCGTTAGTACCACCGGTACCTGTTAAGGCGTTAGGTCCGCTGGCTCTTTGTGTTGTCTGATACATCAATTCACTAAATGTAATAGAACTGGACTTATAAGCAACAGTATTAACGTTGGCAATATTGTTACCGATAACGTCCATCTTGGTCTGGTGGGTCTTAAGACCTGATACGCCAGAGTACATTGATCTCATCATAATGAATGACCTCCTTGGTTAAGTGCAGCCTCGCTTCATCTGTCAGTCAGAAGCTTAAGCCCCCGTAAGGTCCGGCTAAATTATTACTGCACCATCTATGTTTGTAAATACATTTTCATTCGATTCCGCCTGATCAAGTGCGGTCACGACTGTGTTGTTTGGAATGTTGACTATAAATGCAAGTGAGTCAACAATCACGAGTGATTCTTTGATTCCCTTTGCGTGAGCTTTCATTGCTCCATCTTCAAGTCTTCCCATCTGCTCGGCTGTAAGTGAAATATTTCTATCAACAAGTCTGTTGGCTGCGTGCTTACTAAACTTTAGTTCTTTGGGCTCGTTTACTAAGCTTTTAGCCTCAAATATGTCTTTAAATGAAACATCACTTCTTGGCTTTGTAACATTTTTGTTCTGGCTTAAAAACTGATCTTTGACCTGCTCAATGGAAAGGAAACCACTATTTTGAATATCCATATTCATTTCCTTTCTTTAGACTCCGTCTATAAACTATTTATCGGCATCCTCGCCGGCTTCTTTAGGTTCTTCCGGTTTTTCAGGTTCCTTAGGACCTTCAGCCGCTTCCTTGGCCTTTTGAAGTTCAGCAATCTTGGCCTCGTATTTCTGAAGTGCATCAACAGTTTCCTGTGAAATAAAGTTCTTCTGGTATCCGCTCATTGAATCATATGCGATTCTTAAGTTAGAAACGAGTTTAGCGTCTTCTAAGGTTAAGCTGTCAACTTTAGGAAGCTGTGAAAAAGCTTTGTTAAAGGTCTGAGCCATATCGTATGCTTCTGAATAGTTCGGATCAATTACTTCGTAAATATCATCTACTGAGTAAAGTGATTCGTTGATGGAAACAAATGCTTTTCCATTTTCATACACAACGTAATCAACCATACCGTTTACAAACTCTGTGTTTCCGGTCTTGGAGTTATCTACCTTACATACAACTTCTTTACCTACTAACTGGCTTGCTCTTTGTAAGTTCATTCCTGAAGTCATGTTCTGCATTTCTTCAAGTTCTGAGAAAGTTGCAAGCTGTGAGATATACTCGGTATTCTCAGTAGGTTCCAATGGATCCTGATATTTCATCTGAGCTACCAAAAGCTGTAAGAAAGCATCTTTATCAAGGCTTGTACCATCTTTGGTACGGCTGGAAGAAAGCGAATTAGCTGACGCTGTAGATGATTGAATTTTTCCATCTTTAATAAATGCTGATATATTGTTTTCTGCCATCTTTTTACCTGCCTTTATGCTGTGTAATCAATAGTGTTACCGTTCTGTCTCATGATGTCTTTTATAAGAGTGTCCGCTTCATTTTCAACACTTGTTCCATCATTTAATGCCTCATCACTTAAGTTAAGTCTTCTGACGCCTTTCTTTTGCTTGGAAGGATTTCCTTCATTGCTTCTTTCACGATTAAAGTTTTCATCAAATCTGTGGCTTTCTACCATTACTTCAACAGCTTCAATGGTAACGCCCTTAGATTGTAATGTTTCTTTAAGCGAAGCAGCCTGGGCTTCAAGAACGTTCTTAACTGCTTCATTTTCAGCAATAAATCTTGCTGTAATGATTCCTTCGTTGTTGGCTGCAAGCCTAACGTTTACGTTTCCGAGTGATTCGGGATGGAGTCTCATGTTGATTTCAGTAGTCTCTGAAGTCACCTGAGTTTTAATCGATTCTGTAATCTGATTAATAATTCTTGTTGCTTCAACTGTAGTAAATGAAACTCCTTCGGAATTTTCATTTAATGCAGCTACCGTATCCTTTACAAGATTCTCGGCAAAAGAAAGAATATTTGAAGATGTCTTATGATCACCTTCCTTGTTAAGTCCTTCATAGCTTCCCTTCTGTGTATCAGATGCGGGTTTAATCTCTTGTGTTTCACGGCTTTCATTGTGAACTGAGAAATTGTGAAGTTTAGAATCTTCTTTAGAAGTTTCAACATCATTCTTCCTATCTAAAGGTTCTTCGGTGTTTTTAACCTCATCACTTACAACAACCTCAATCGCTGCAGTAATCTTAGCGTCCTCTACTACAGGTGCTTTACTGTCTTTAACAGGTTCTTTAACTTCAGTTCTTTCTAAAGTTTCTGTTTCCGGTTCAACGTTTTGAAACTTCTCGATTGCATCTAAGAATTCTTTGTCATCAATTCCAAGATTCTCACTTAAGTTTTCAACAACATTGGTTACTGCCTCTTCGAGTTTATTGAGTGACTCAAGAAGATTTTCATCAGTTGCAAGCACTATAGGATCTTCAACCTGCATTGCTTCCATAACAAATTCTTTAAGATTGTCAGGATTTAAAAGAGCAATAGGTGTAAGTCCAAGTGTTTCAAGTACTGCAACGACTTCTTCATCAGTAAGGTCAAGTTCATCTTTGATTGTTTCAACAACCTCATCGACTGCCTTTTCAACCTTATCAATGTCGTCACCTGAAACTTCGCGTTTCTCTGTGGTTGTCTGAACATTTTCAGTTTTATTTACCTTTCTGTTCACAACCGGTTCGTCAGATGTAGTTTCTTCTGCTGTGTTTTGTTTCTTTCCAGCCATACTAACCGGTTGAGAAATGCTCTCAAGGTTGTTTTTGTTGTTGGAAAGATTCAAAAAACTTTTGAAGTCTGCTGTCTCTGACTTTGTGGTGTTAGATACGGGACTAAGCATGTCCATAAAACCTGCTCTGGTTCCCATAACTTGCGTACTGGTCATTTCGTTCCTCCTCTCTTCAGTTGTCAATGTACAAAAATAATATGGGCAAAGATAAGTATAGTTACCCTTGCCCTTAATATATCGTCAATTACTTGAAAAAACTTAACCCTCAGGGTCCATAATTTTTGTAAGTTTTGATGCAACTGTGGCATCCATAACACCTAAAATACTTCCTCTGGTATCAGTATCCATTGCATTGAGAATCTTGGCCACGAGATTGAGATTATCTGTCATCTGTTCAAAGATTCCTGCCGCCTGTTTGGGCTTCATTGCCGAATAGGTAGCAGCAAATTCTTTAATCTCGTTATCCTCTTCAAGCTGTCTTACAACCTGCTTATACAAAGCTTCTGCTGTAGCAGGATCAATTGACTCATAATATTTTCTATATTCTTCAGCACCGGGACCGTTTTCAGAGTAAATAATCTCCTCATAAAACTGTTCCTTTATACGCTGAAATTCCTTCTGCATAGCCTCAAATTCCTGAAGTCTTTCAATCTCAGCCTTAAGGGCTGTAAGTTCTTCAGTATCTGAAGTGTTGGCCTTTTGTGCGTGTTCAAGTTCAAGTTCAAGAGTACGGATATAATCTACGGCCTCTCTTAAACTTGTATATCCGCCATATGCATCATCATCTCTTATATCGGGAACTGCCGAATCCGGTAAAATCTTGTTCACCACCGGAACATCCTTAAGAAGCGGTGCCAAAATTTCCGAACCAAATCCCCAAAAATCGAGCTTAATAAGGAAGCACAATATCGCAATCCAAACAATGATAATTACCGTTGTAACTAGAGCAGATGATACTCCGCCTCCAGAGTCTTCTTCGTCTTCGATTTCAGCCTCACGTTTGGAAAGTTCTTTGGCTCTTTGCTTTATTTCTTTTTTCTGCTTCTTTTCTTCTTCACGAAGTTTTTTTCTATCTTCCTTTAGCTGCTTTTTCTGAGCATCTGAAGGCGAAACCTCTTTAGCCATTCATTCACCACTTTCTAAAGCCGGTTATGCTTCATTCGTTTTCTGTCCGTAAACATAGCTGTTGTGTTCGTCGTTTTCAACACCCTCAGCATGGTTCTGTTCGCTTACAAATTCATCGAAAGCCTTTTCGCGAAGCTTCTCGTACATCTGTCTTTCCTGCATGGTGACAACAAGTTTCTCGCGTTCTTCTTCCAACTGCATTTCCCTTAATCTTACCTGAGCTTTCTGCTCATCAATATATTCCTTAACCCGAATAATCGAAGTTTCCGTCTCGAGTATGTCCCTGACCACAAGCGCATTGTGACGCATATTTCGGGCCTCATCCTCGTAGCCTTCAAGTCTTACATATAAAGCTTGAAGTTTTTCTTCTTCCTCATCAAGTCTTTTCCTTGCTGCGGCAAAAGAAAGTCTTTGCTGCTCTTCCAATCGAGCCTTCAGGTTCAAAACGCTTTGCAATCTAAAAACAAATTTTGCCATTTCTCACCTATAATATTTTATCCTTGTATTATCGCATTCATTCTTTCGACTGTATCTTCAAATGAAATCTTTTCATCAGTACTTTGCAAAAGAAAGTGCTTTATTTCCTGATTCTTTTCAATAGCAAGGTCGATTTCAGGATTGCTTCCCGACTTGTATGCACCAATGTTAATAAGATCTTCGGCATCAGCGTATGTAGCCATAAGATTCTTTATCTGACCGGCAACCGCCTTGTGTTCTTTGGTTGCAATCTGAGACATGCATCGTGAGATACTTGCCATTACATCAATAGCGGGATAATGGTTCTTCTGAGCAAGTTTTCGGTTAAGCACTATGTGACCGTCAAGAATACTTCTTGCCGTATCAGTTATCGGTTCATTGAAGTCGTCACCGTCAACAAGTACGGTATAAAGGCCCGTTATGGAGCCAACGTCGCTTCTTCCTGCTCTTTCAAGAAGTTTAGGCATCTGTGCGTAAACACTCGGTGGATAACCTCTTGATACAGGGGGCTCACCACTTGCAAGACCTATCTCTCTTTGAGCCATCGAAAAACGGGTTAAAGAGTCCATCATAAGAAGGACGTCTTTACCTTTATCTCTAAAATATTCTGCTATAGCAGTCGCAGTCTTTGCAGCCTTAGTTCTTTCAAGGGCAGGCTTGTCGCTTGTTGCGATAACTAAAACAGAACGTTTCATGCCTTCCTCGCCAAGGTCACGTTCTACGAATTCTCTAACTTCTCGACCACGTTCTCCTATGAGCGCTATTACGTTTATATCTGCTGCCGTATTTCTTGCGAACATTCCAAGAAGAGTCGATTTACCAACACCTGATCCTGCGAATATTCCGATTCTTTGGCCCTTACCGATTGTAAGAAGCCCATCTACAGCTCTTACTCCCAAAGGAAGTACATCCGAAATAATATCTCTTGACATCGGATCCGGCGGAAGTGCTTCTATAGGATAAGTCACACCTTTTACTTCAATCCCGGGTGCAGGGCGGCCAAGTCCGTCAAGAGTTTTTCCAAGCAAATCCTCTCCTACAATAACTTCGAGAGGATGATTTTCATTTTCAACAAGACAGCCAATACCTATTCCATCAACATTTTCATAGGGCATAAGCTGTGTTTTTCCATCTTTAAAACCAACAACTTCAGAGATAGCCAAAGGCTTTTTGCCATCTTTAGTGTAAATGGTACACATATCGCCAAGCTTGGCATTTGGCCCGTAACTTTCTACTGTAAGTCCGACTACATTGGCAATCTTTCCCTGAGTTTTAAAGAAAGTATCATTTTCAATTTCTCTATACTTATCAATATTAATTCCAGGCATCTTTTATTCCTCGTAAGAAAGAACATGAAGTGTTCTGGATAATTCTTTTAACTGTGTATCAATTCCGCAGTCAATAAGTCCTTTGGATGTCTCAATCTTGGCCTGACCTTTGGAAAGTTTGGCAGATACCTTAATTTCCCATTCAGATGCATTATTAATTCTTGAAAGCACCTTTTCTTTGGACTCTTCTACAAAATCAAAGTCCTCTTCGCTTACAAGAATGGCTCCGCCATTGTCTGTATCACTGTTCATCAGTGCACTGTGAATAAGGTGAATTACAACATCTTTGTGATTATAAAAGTTATCAGAAAAGACTCTTTCATAGATTCTTGTTATAGCATCAACAAGTTTAGGCTCAACTTCTTTGGCATCGGCCTCAAACTGTGAAAGCATCAAAAGGCGTTCTTTTTCCAGTTCTTCTCTTGCTGCCATAAGTTCTTTATTGGCTGCTTCCATTCCGTCTTCGTAGCCCTTTAAACGGCCTTCTTCATAGGCTTCATTTTTAATGCTGTCAACTTCAGCTAATGCTGCATTTTTTATTTCATCAGCTTCTGCATTGGCCTGGTCTATGATTCCCTGAGCCATCAAAGAAACTTCTTCGCTCTCTTCAGGCGACATTTCTTCAGTCGTAATAACGTCTGTAACTAAATCGGATATATCGATAGAAGAAAAACCTTCTTCTGACTCGGAAACGGTCTCTTCTTCAGCCACAGGTTCATGCATAAGCGCACTGTAGCCTTCAATTTTCTTGGCAACAAGTGCATTAGCATCGATGACTCTGACATTATCTGTAGACATCTGTATGAAGTTAGCTTTGTAAATGCTATTAGACAACTATTTCGTCTCCTCCACCACGTGAAATAACAATTTCCGCTGAATCTTCCAGCTTTCTGATGATATTTACAATCTTCTGCTGTGCTTCTTCTACGTCCTTCATACGTACAGGACCCATGAATTCCATATCTTCCTTGATCATTACGGCAAGACGCTTGGACAGGTTGTTAAAGATTGCAGTCTGTACCTGTTCATTTGCTGACTTAAGCGCAATGGCAAGGTCATTATTATCAACTTCACGAAGCACGCGCTGAATAGCACGGTCCTCGAGAAGAAGGATATCTTCGAATACGAACATTTTCTTTCTGATTTCGTCGGCAAGTTCGGGCTCTTCGATTTCCAAAGTTTCCATGATGTGCTTTTCAGTACCACGGTCAACAGTGTTGAGGATATCAACAACTGCGTCAACACCACCGATAATGGTGTAGTCCTGATTAAGAAGTGAAGCAAGCTTGGATTCAAGAACCTTTTCAACTTCTTTAATGACATCAGGGCTTGTGCGGTCCATAACAGCAATACGTTTGGCAACATCAGCCTGTCTGTCCGGCGGAAGGGCCGAAATAATAAGCGCTGCCTGGTTTGCAGTTAAATATGACAAAATCAAAGCGATAGTCTGAGGATGTTCATCCTGAATGAAGTTAAGAAGCTGAGTAGCATCAGTTTTACGCACAAATTCAAAGGGCTTAACTTGCAATGAAGCAGTAAGTTTTCCAATAACATCCAGAGCCTTCTCTGAGCCGAGTGCTTTTTCGAGAAGGTCTCTTGCATAACTGATACCACCTTCAGCAATGTACTGCTGTGCAAGGCATATTTCATAGAACTCACTTAGGACCTCTTCTTTGGTCTGTGGAGTTACACTTCGAGTGTTGGCTATCTCCAGTGTGAGTTCTTCTATTTCTTCTTCTTTAAGATGTTTAAATACCGTCGCTGATCTTTCAGGCCCCAATACAATCAGCAAAATAGCTGCTTTTTGAAGGCCTCCCAGCGTTTCTTCTGTCTGTCTAGCCATGTTATCTTAATTCCTCATACATTAATAGCAATCATTAACCCCATTCTTCGTTCAACCAGTTGCGAAGAAGGTTTGCAACGGCTTCCGGGTTCTCATCAACAAATTTTTCTATCATCTTACGTGTTTCAGATGATTCTTCAAATTCAATGTCGTCAAGAACAGGTTCGGGGTTTGTCTGAAGTAAAGTTTCAACAGACAATTCTTCTGCTTCTTCAGGTTCTTTTTCGGTTCTCATGCTTCTAATTACTACGAATGCCAAAAGAGCAAGAATAATAACAATTAAAGCAACCTGAATTGCATCGTAGATATCGATAGGTGAACCTTCGCTATCTACAAATATATTTTCTTCAAAAGAAAGAATACTGATATTTGAAGTTGAAAAACCGGTGGCGTTTGAAACCAGTGTAATCATGTCTTCACTTACAGGAAGCTGCTTTCTTTCGCTATTTGCGGCCTTGTATTCTTCCCAGGTTATTCCATCCAAAACGCCCTGAGCTTTTAAGCTGTCTTCTCTAACCATTACATAATTTGTACTGGAAACAGCTACAGATGAGCCTGCATAGTTTATAACTCCGGGTGGAATATTTGTGGTAACTACCTCTTCGTTAGGAAGATATTTTTTGTAAAACTCTTCTATTGTCTCACTTGAATAGTCATTGTCTTTATAATAGTAGGTTGTTTCAGTATTTGAATCTGTTCCGGGAACGCCTGAAGTTCCTCCGGTAGATTCAGATGTATAGCTCTTTTCTTCAGCAAGAACGCCCTGTGCCTGGCCGTCTGCAGGAGTATATTTATGTATAACATCTTCGGTTGAAGAAAAATCAATCTTTAAATTAGTTGAAACCTTTAAATCACCAAATTCACCTGTACCGATAAGTACTGATTTAACATCATTGCTTACAAGCTTTTCAGCTTCGGCCTTGGCAGCCATCTGAGAACTTGCATTTCCGTAACTTGATGACTCATCGCTTCCTGAAAATAAAAGTTCTGCCTCAGTATTTAAGATAACAATTGTATCTGTGTTAGGGCATCCCAAAACTGTTGCGAAAGCTTTAGCAAGGTTATTGGCATTTTCTTTATCAAAATCGCCGTCTATACCAAGAACAATCTTGGCACCGGCCTGCTCCTTGGTAGCAAGAAGTGTTCCGTCATTGTCAGGAAGATTAATTGTAACTGAAGCTGTTTTAATAGCTGAAAAAGAGTTAACTATATCTGTCTCAAACTTGTTTTCAAGATAAAGAACATATTTCTTCTGCTTATCTGCTTCAGTGGTTGTAAAACTGCTTGAAAGGGCGGTTTCAAGAGTATATGTATCAGTGGTAATTCCACTTGCACCAAGCGCAAGATTCGCAACTGACAAATATTCTCTTGGAATACGTATCTGAAGGCCGTCTTCACTGGCCACGCAGGGAATATTTTCTCCTTTAAGTGTTTCAACCACGCTTGAAGCTTCCTTAGTTGAATCGCATGTAGTCAAAATAACGTAATTAGGCTTTGTAAGCAACGCAAATAACCCTACAAATGCAAGTACCACAGCAACCCCAGCGATTACTATTACGGTCTTTTGCTTAGATGTAAAGTGATTCCACCATTCAACTAACTTGGCCCACAATTCTTTAATTTTCTCAATAATCTTCTCGCCCATTTACACTCACCTAAATTGAATTTCCTACTAAATCTGCATCTGCATAATTTCCTTGTAAGCTTCAAGGAATTTATCTCTTACAGCGACTGTATACTGAAGTGCGGTTGATGCCTTCTGAAGGGCAATCATCAAATCATGAGTATTCTCGGTTTCGCCCAATGCAAAGCTGATTTCAGCATTTTCAGCATCTGACAAGTAGCTGTTAGTCTTATTAATATTGTCTATGGCCCCGTTTAAAATAGCATCAAACATATTGCCGCTTTTAACCGGCTGCAAGATAGTAGACGCTTTGGTTCTGTCGGCATCTACTATGGAAGAAGTTCCAAGTAAAGATGAAATATCCATTTATAGCCTCCCCTTAAAACAGCTTATCAACCCTTACCAAGTTCAAGGCCCTTTAATGCCATATTCTTGCTGGCACTAAATGCAGTAGCATTAGCTTCATAGGCTCTTGTTGCATCAATAAGGTTAGTCATTTCAGTAATTATATTTACATTAGGATATGTAACATAACCATTTTCATCAGCATCAGGATGCGCAGGATCATAAACCATGTTCATCTCGGTAACTTTATCCTCGTGAACACCTGTAACCTTAACACCCTTTCCTGAATAGTCATCCACAGCCTGTCCCATGTATCTTGAGAAGGGTGTTCTTTTGCCCTTTTCAGCAAAGGTAACAACCTTTCTAACGTAAGGAGTTCCGTCTTCAGTTCTTGTTGTATTGGCATTGGCAACGTTTTCAGAAATGATATCCATGCGGTATCTTTGTGCTGAAAGGCCTGATGCGTTTATATCAAAAGATGTAAACATGCTCATAATCGATTACCTCCTTACTTCTTGATTGCAATCTTAATGTTATTAAACTCGTTGGTAATTGACTCTAAAAGACCCTGATATTTAATCTGGTTCTTGGCAAGCATTACACCTTCTGTGTCAGGATCGACGTTGTTTCCGTCAAGTCTGTATGAAAAACCAGAATAGTCCTTGAATACACGAGGCTCAATGCTGTCAGTTGTAAGGTGTGCAACCTTGGAGTCCATAGACTCGTAATGATTGTACTTTAAGGCCTTACCAAGCTCCGCTTCAAAAGAAACATCCTGTCTTTTGTAGCCGGGAGTGTCTGCGTTTGCAAGGTTGTTGGCAATAGCTTCATTTCTAAGCCATGAAGCATCAGCAGCCTTATCAAGAACATTAACGTAATTAAAAACGCCTGAATTAATCATATTCTTCTCCTTTAGTGTAGATGGACATAAAGGTATCTACTTTACCCACCTTATTTTATTATAGAGTAAAAGGCAAAAAACACAAGGGATTTTGCTAAAAAACCACATAATATAGTATAAGTTTTTCATTGACTGCACTAGATATAGGTTGACATAATTTATTATGCGTTTCGCTTTCTTTTGACAAATGCAATAAAATCAAGGTTTTCAGGCCCCGAAAACGCAAAAAACGTAAAGAGATGTAAATCCCTTTACGTTTTCGTAATCCATTACTAATAACAATATCTAGTATCGGCAATTTGAAATTTTGAAAGATTTGAAGTTAGAAATTCTTCTCTTTCTTAATCTTCTCGATTTCGTCAAATACAACATCGTTTAAAACCTTGATGTATGTACCCTTCATACCTGAAGATCTTGATTCAATAACACCGGCACTTTCAAATTTTCTTAAAGCATTAACAATAACAGATCTTGTGATACCAACACGGTCAGCAATCTTGCTGGCAACAAGGATACCCTCCATACCGTTTAACTCATCAAAGATGTGAGTAATAGCTTCCATTTCGGAAAAAGAAAGGGTACTGATAGCAGATCTTACAACCGCGAGTTTTCTTGACTCTTCAGCATTTTCCTCGTTAACGGCACGAAGCATCTCAAGACCAACAACAGTAGAGCCGTATTCACAAAGAATAATATCGTCAATATCGTACTGCTCATTAACCTTGTAAACAAATAAGGTACCAAGACGCTCACCCGCGATTTCAATAGGTGAAATAACCGCCTGGAACTTGGTAATATCAATATTTTCAAAACCTAAAGTAGCGAGGTTAACATTCTCTTTAGTGGAAAGAACAGCAAGTAAACGTTCATTAAGCATGCTGTCAACAAAACCGCCGACATTGTTCTTGATAAGTTCTTCAATCTCATCAACCCCGGGAGCATTTCCAACACCAAGAACCTTGCCCTTCTTGCTAATAACAAGAATGTTAGATTTTAAGATCTCGCGCATAACCTTGCAAATGTCGTTGAATACAACCTTGCTAGAGTTGTTGTTGTGAAGAAGCTTGCCAATCTTGCGAGTCTTATCAAGTAACTGAACACTACTCATAAAATAACCTCCAATTTAGAATAAATCACCCATAATTGAATATATTGTAGCACGGAAAATAAGCGATATCAAGGATTTGTCAGAAAATTTAGATAACTAAGTTAATATTCACAACATTTATAAACCCCAACCACCAAAACCACAAAATAAAGCCCCAGCCACCAGGAAGGGCCCTGACGCACCCTTCCTTCGAATTGTCTTTCGCCAACCACAAGCATTTCTGCGTTGAGCTTGCTCATAAGCAGAAATGCTTGCGGTTGGCGAAAAAAGCCTGATGCGAAGCAGAAGGCGGTGTGCAGCTTGCTGCACAAGACAATTCGGTTAATCGCAAGATGGCGCGTGCGGGCTTGCCGCACACTGACGTGCCGGTTCTGCATGTGGCGCATAGCCTAATGTGGTTTTGGAGGTTGGGAAATAAATGTGAATATTAACTTAGTTATCGAACCCCCACCAACAGTGGTCGGAAATCGAAGATTTTCGACCACTGTCAGAAGGAAGTCTGGCAACTGCCAGATGAATGTCTGGTGGCTGGCAGATGAGAGTCTGGCAACTGCCAGATGAATGTCTGGCGGCTGCCGGATGAATATCTCGCGGCCGGCAGATGAAAGTCTGGCAACTGCCGGATGAAAGTCTGGCGGCCGGCAGATGAAAGTCTGGCGGCTGCCGGATGAAAGTCTGGCAACTGGCAGATGAAAGCCTGGCGGTTGCCAGCTGGCAAAAATGAACCACTAACCCCGTCCCCTAGGTTCAAAAAACCCCCGTCACAGAGGCGACGGGGGAAAATTACAAAATATAATTATCTGTCAATAGAGTGTGCACACTCAGGATTTGAGCAAACAAGCTTGTTACCGCGAATAGTGTAAATACTGCCGCACTTCTCGCAAAGTTTGTCCACTGGCTTTTGCCAAACCATAAAGTCACAATCCGGAATACCTGAACAACCATAGTAGCGCTTGCCCTTCTTAGTCATTCTGATAACGATATCCTTTCCGCACTTAGGACACTTAACACCAATCTTTTCAAAGTAAGGTGCAGTGTTCTTACACTCAGGAAATCCGGGGCAAGCCAAAAACTTTCCGTGAGGGCCGTATTTGACAACCATGTTTCTGCCGCAAACATCGCAGATTTCATCGCTGACCTCATCCTGAACCTTAATCTTTTCAAGATCCTTTTCAGCCACATCAACAGCTTCCTTAAAGTCCGGATAGAAGTTTGCAACAACAGTCTTCCATTTGATAGTACCATCAGCGATACCATCAAGAAGAGTTTCCATGTTAGCAGTAAATCTGGCATCAACAATAGAAGGAAAAGCATCCTTCATCATATCATTTACAACAGTACCAAGTTCTGTAGCGAATAAAGTCTTACCTTCTTTACCAACATAGTGTCTTCCAAGAATAGTCGAAATAGTCGGCGCATATGTACTGGGACGACCTATACCGTTTTCTTCCAAAGTCTTAATAAGCGAGCTTTCAGTAAAATGTGCCGGAGGCTGTGTAAAGTGCTGCTTACCTTCCACATCAGAAAGTGTAATCTTGCAGTCTTTTTCAAGCTTACCAAAGAAAGTATTAGGCTCTTCTTCACCTTCACCGCCTTCGGTAGATTCCATATATACGCACATAAATCCGTCAAAAGAAACCTTTGACGCACTCATACTGAAATTGTGGTTACCGCAATCAAGCTTAACACTTGTAACATCGTATACAGCATCAGCCATGCGGCTTGCAACAAAGCGCTTCCAGATAAGGGTATATAACCTAAGTTCATCCCTTGAAAGGTAGTTCTTCATTTCCGCAGGAGTTCTTTCGATGGCAGTAGGTCTGATAGCCTCGTGCGCATCCTGAATCTTGCCCTGAGGCTTTTTAGCGTTAGCGTTTTCTCTTAAATATTTATCTGAATATTTTTCACTGATATATGCATTAGCAGCGTTTTCAGCTTCTTCAGAAACACGAGTTGAATCAGTACGTAAGTAAGTAATAATACCTACAGTAGTGCTTCCAATATCAACACCTTCGTAGAGATGCTGGGCAAGTCTCATAGTCTTTTGTGATGAGAAGTTTAAAGCCTTGCTGGCTTCCTGCTGTAATGTAGAAGTTGTAAAAGGAAGCGGTGCCTTACGAATTCTTGTTGAAGCCTTTATATCTGAAATAACAAAATCATTTTTCTTAATGTCTGAAATAATCTTTTCAGCCTGTGAGGATGATTTAACTTCAAGTTTTTTACCATCACTTCCAACATACTTGCAGATAAGTGGTTTGGAAATACCTGAAGCTTTAATGGATGCATCAATTGTCCAGTACTCTTCGGGGATAAAGTTATCAATCTCTTCTTCTCTGTCGCAGATAATCTTCAAAGCAGCGGACTGAACTCGTCCTGCAGAAAGACCTCTTTTAACCTTTACCCAGAGAATAGGGGAAATCTTGTAACCAACCATTCTATCGAGCATTCTTCTTGTCTGCTGAGCATCAACAAGACTCATGTCGATATCTCTTGCATTCTTCAAAGATTCCTTGACGGCAGTCTTTGTAATTTCATTAAATGTAATTCTTCGTACGTTTTTCCCGCTAAGCTTAAGTGCTTCCATAAGATGCCATGAAATTGCTTCGCCTTCGCGGTCAGGGTCAGTTGCGAGATAAATCTTTTCAGCCTTCTTCACTTCCTTTCGAAGTGTAGCCAAAACATCGCCCTTTCCACGTATAGTTATATATTTAGGTTCGTAATCATTATCCACATCAATTCCAAGCTGGCTCTTGGGAAGGTCCCTTACATGACCATAGCTTGCCACTACTTCGTAGTTTGAGCCCAAAAACTTTTTAATTGAATGAACCTTAGCCGGTGACTCGACTATTACAAGATTTTTAGCCATTTAATCCTCCAAATACGACTGAATAAATATCCAATATATTCGCATCCTAGCAATCGCCTAGTAAATTAACACACTTTTTTTAGCAAATCAAGATAATTTTTTGTTTTAGTTTTTTTTCGCAAATTCCAGACTCTGAATTTGCTCCCTGAAAGATAAGCCCAAAGATGTCAGTCTGAAACGCCCCGCCCCCATGTTTTCCATTAGCTTTTTGTCACATAAAGAAAGGCAGTCAGTAAGCAGTCCTGCGTAGTCTCCATTGGCAAAAGAAAGCTTGTCTGTAAGATTAAAAGAGTTCTCATTCAGGTTGAAAATAAGATCCTTTTCACCCTTACTAAGACTATCTGCAAAACAGTACTCTTCTTTCGTTTTCTGATCAGACTTCCCAGCTCTGCCCATAAGGCTTCCGTAGGTTCTTGCACATTCATCAGCAAACTCATCCACGTCGCATAAAATCCTTGCTCCCTGAACAATAAGCTCGTTGCAGCCACGGCTTGTAATATCAGTAACCTTTCCGGGTACCGCCACAACATCTTTTCCCTGCTCAAGCGCACAGTCCACGGTTATTAAAGTCCCGCTTTTCTTTCTTGCCTCAACAACGCAAACAACATCACTTAGTCCAGAAATGATACGGTTTCTTCTGACAAAATATAGTCCCTGCGGCTGAGTCCCCGGCGGATACTCGCTGATGATTCCTCCACAGTTTGCTAGCCTTTCATAAAGGCGTCTCGACTCTCTTGGATAACATATATCAACTCCGCCCCCTAATACGGCAAAAGAAAGGCCTCCCGCATCAATGCAGGCAGTCTGCCCGATAGCATCAACACCCCTTGCCATGCCGCTTATGACCTGAAGATTGTAATCTCCCAGACATGACCCTATTTCTCTTGCCATTTCTTCCCCGTAAAATGAGCATTCTCTGGCCCCGATAAGGCCAATTGAACCAACATTTTGAAACGGAATTCTTCCTATATAATAAAGACCCAAAGGACAGTCCATAATCCTTTTTAACTTATCAGGAAAAAGAAGGTCTTCGATACACATAAACCCGATTCCGTTCTTTTGCATTCTCTTGTATTCAGAAAGCCGGTCTCCATAGGATATTACATTCTCAATCGCCTTTAGCTGGCTTTTTGTAAAAAGACCGCATTTTTCCCTCTCTTCCCTTGCTGCCAGAAACATGTTTTTAGGAGAACCGAAGCAATTCATAAAAGCTTCATAAGTCTTAATCCCTATGTTTAAACAGTTAGTCAAAAGAAAGTAATAGTAAAGTTCCCCTTCCGGATCAGCCTTGTAAAATTCGTTCATCATATCAACCTCCTAAATAGTCCGGAAATCTGTAACACGATGCTTCAGCTACATGTCTTACCTGCACATCCTCATCTCCGTCAATATCTGCAATAGTTCTGGCCACTCTAAGAATCTTGTAGTAGGAACGCATGCTAAGTTGCATTTTCGTGTAAAGTGACATGGCAAAATCATTGCACTCTTTGGACAGTTTTATATACTCTCCGATTTTGGAAGCCGGAATCTGAGAATTAAATCTGAAATTTTCTTTTTCATAACGCTTCTTCTGGACGCCTACGGCTCTTTCCACCATGCAGCGCATCTCATCGCTTCCCAAAGATTCAGACGAGCGGTTTTCAATCTCAGAAGGGTCCATCCTTCCAATCTCAACGCATACATCGATTCGGTCCATAATAGGCCCCGAAACCTTGGATAAATACCTTGAAATGGACGCCTGCGTGCAGCTGCACTTGTTTCTATCCGGAAAATATCCGCAAGGACATGGGTTCATCGCCGCAACCAGCATAAAATCTGCAGGATATTTAACACTTCCTTTGGCCCTCGAAACCGTTATTTCGCCGTCTTCAAGGGGCTGTCTTAAATAATCCAGTGTCTGCCTTTTAAATTCTGCCAGTTCATCAAGAAATAAGATTCCTTTATGCGATAAGCTAATTAGTCCCGGCATGACGTTTATTCCGCCGCCAACCAGGGCATTTGAAGAGGTCCCGTGATGCGGACTTATGAATGGTCTTTTGGAAATAAAGGAGTTTCCGCCCGGAAGTTTTCCCGCTACGGAATAGATTGTTGTGACCTCAAGGCTCTCCTCATAAGACAGCCTCGGCATAATCGATGATATTCTTTTGGCTATAAGTGATTTACCGGTACCGGGCGGTCCGGTCATAAGAAAGTGATGGAAGCCTGCAGCACATATAAGAGCAGCTCTTTTGGCCCCTTCCTGGCCGACAACATCGTTAAAGTCCGCCTCATCTTCATTTGAGGAAGCATCTAAAGGAGTCTTACACTCAGCTACAACATAATTCTCGATGTTCTCATAACTTGATAAAATCCCCATAACCGAAGAAAGCGACTCCACAGGAACCATCTTGATACCGTGAATCAAAAGCCCTTCCGTAAGATTTTGCCGGGGCAAAAGAACGTACTTAAAACCCTTTTCACGAGCCATTCTTACGATGGGTAAAATTCCCCTTACCGGCCTGATTTCTCCGTCTAGGGATAATTCCCCTATAATCAGTGTTTCTTCAGGATTAAAGGATTCAATGTGACCGAAAACCCCAAGTAATGCTACCGCAATTGGAAGATCAAATGCCGCACCAGCCTTTCTTTCGTCTGCGGGGGATAAATTGACCGTGATTTTCATTGCAGGAATATTAATGCCGTTGTTACGAAGAGATACCCTCACACGGTCCTTAGCTTCGCGCACTTCGCTACCGAGTAACCCTATCATGTCAAGCCCCGGAAGCCCCGACGAAGCGTCAACTTCCGCAGTGATAAGGTCAGCGAAAATACCTCCGACTCTGCCGGAGTAAACCTTGTATACCATTTATTGCCTTTCTACACTTCCCGGGTAATAAAAAGATGCCTTTTAGGCTTTAGAAAAAAAGAACGGACAAGCGAATCGCCTGTCCGCATGAAACCATTATAAAGTTTAGTAAAAATTTTTCAAGAGATTTAACGACTTTATCCCAAAAACTTTTTAACTGTATCATTATCGATTGCATAACGATTATCCATAGTCTTCATAATATCGGCTATTTCAATGTCATCGTATAAGTTCTTGTTGGACAAATCGATAATCTCATTTGTTGCAAAAACAAGAACCATGGGTCTTAAAATATCTGCAACATTCACAGAAAGAACAAGGGCCTTTTCACCGGTATTAAGTTCTACCGCTGTACCGGGTCCAAGAATATTAATCGACTCAACCAAACCTTCAACAGCCTTAGGATGGAATATTTCAGGATTGGAGTAAAGATATCTTAATGCTTCAACCTCGCTTGCAGGTTCTCCTGATAACTGCATAGCTGTCATTGAGTCATAAGTTTCAGCAACTAACATTACTCTTGCGCCAACAGTTATCTTAACCTTTTCGCTTTCTACATGGGCCTTAAAATCAGAAAGTACCTTGTTGGTCTGTGCACAGATTCTTTTAATATTAGGTGTGGATGCAAATACGTTTTCAATAAATTCGTATCCGTTAACCTCGGCGTTTTTATAAATACGTTCTTTTTCAGCTTCGTCAGCATCCTTTATTACATTTTTAGGAACCATTAGTCTTCCTATGTCATGAGTCAAAGCGGCAAGAATGCACTCTCTTGTATCACTGGGCTGAACATTCATCTTGTGACAAATCATAGCTGATAAAATAGCTACGTTAAGTGAGTGCTTATATACGTAGTCTTCACTACTTCTAAGATTCTGAATAAAGTTAATCTTTCTTGAAAGATGTCCATATGTATGAACAATTTCCCCTACCATCATCTCAAGCTTGGGAGATGCTTTATGCATCATAATGATGGAGTTAAGTTCGCTTTCAAGAGCATATACATTTACAGTCTGAAAACGCTCGAATTCAATATCGTCGTCAGTCATAGGCGGAACAGGTTCCGCGGGCTCAAGAATATAAATTCCAATAAGACCGAAGTTCTTAATAGAATTAATGCTGGCATCAGTAAGCCTGCTGTCACGCTCATAAAGCAATACGCCCTTTTTATTGTATATAGGTCTTGCAATACGCATACCGGTTTTCAATTCTTCAGTCTTTACAAAACGCACGTGTCATTCCCCCATCAAGAATTCTTTATAACACCCTTACTATTATATCAATTATACATTATTTTTCGCATCATTAGCAAGTATAGTAAAACTTTCTTTTGACGCAAAATAAAACTTCTGATTTGCTGCTAGTCAAGCAAAAACTGCGACATGGCATAGTTAGCAAGATCGAGCCCCTTTTCGGTTAATTTCACCCTCCCTGAAATGTCCAAAAGTCCTTCTTTTTGAAGTTTTTCCAACACATCCTTATAGACCGAATCGAGGTCTTTATTGAAGGCTTTAAAAAATTCGTCCCTGCTTATTCCCTTTGTAAGCCTAAGACCTAAAAACATAAATTCTTCCATCCTGGCATTTAGAGAAAGTTCTTCGACCGATTCGCTAAAATCACCGGCGATGAAAGCCTTTAAATCACGGTGCATACTGTAGCGCTTTTCATCAAAAAGTGAAGCCGCAGAAGGTCCAAAGCCCAAATAAGGGCGCCTTACCCAGTAGCCCAAATTGTGCCTGCATTCTTTGCCGGGCCTTGAATAATTTGATATCTCATACCTTTCATATCCAAAGTCTTTAAGCATACTTTGCGTCATATGATAGATATATCGGTCAGTTTCTTCGTCTACAACACCCTCACCATCACCATAGCGCTCATAAAATCTTGTTCCTTCTTCGAAAATCAGACTGTATGCGCTTATATGTTCAGGCTTTAACGAGATGACCTTACTTAAAGTTTTTTCAAAAGAAGCTATGCTCTGACCCGGAAGACCACTCATTAAATCTACATTTACATTGTCAAAGCCACAAAGGCGAACCGCATCGTAAGCTTTTAAAAAGTCTTCATAGCTATGAAGCCTTGAAAGCAGTTTAAGTTCCTCGTTATCTGCTGATTGAAGTCCCATGCTGATTCTGTTTATTCCGGCGTTTCGATAGACTGAAAGTGCTTCTTTTCTGATGGAATTAGGGTTTGACTCCATGGTTATTTCAGCATCATCTAAAACCCTGTATTTATCCCTTACAAGCATGAGTGTGTCATAAATAAATCTTTCGTCCACGCATGAGGGGGTCCCGCCGCCAATAAAAATGGAGCTTACAGGGATATTTCCTGCAAGCTCCGCCTTTAATTCAAGCTGTTTAAAGAGCCCTTTGAAATATCCCGCTTTTGTGTCCTCATCCGTGACAAAAGAAAGAAAATCACAGTAGTCGCACTTTCTTTCGCAAAAAGGGATATGTATATATAGCATCAAAGAGTCTTTATTCTTCATCAAGTTTTAATACGCTCATAAATGCCTTCTGAGGAATTTCTACATTACCTACAGAGCGCATTCTCTTCTTTCCTTCTTTCTGTTTCTCTAAAAGTTTCTTCTTTCTTGAAATATCACCACCGTAGCACTTGGCAAGTACGTCTTTTCTCATGGCCTTTACTGTCTCACGAGCGATAATCTTTCCGCCGACAGCGGCCTGAATCGGTACCTCAAACAGATGTCTGGGAATTTCATCCTTAAGCTTTTCACACATCTTGCGGCCTCTTTCGTAAGCGCTTCCGCTAAATACAATAAAGGAAAGGGCATCGACTTCTTCCCTGTTAACTAAGATGTCAAGCTTTACAAGTTCAGACTTTTCATAGCCTTTAAGCTCATAGTCAAAAGAAGCATATCCTCTTGATCTTGACTTTAATGCATCAAAAAAGTCATAGATGATTTCATTTAAAGGAAGCTCGTACTTTAAAAGTGCACGGGTTTCTTCCATATATTCCATGCTGATATATCGGCCACGTCTTTCCTGGCAAAGTTCCATAATGGAACCTACAAACTCTCTTGTTACCATGATTTCAGCATTTACAACAGGTTCTTCCATATGCTCTATCTCAGAAGGATCAGGAAGGTTTGAAGGATTGGTAAGTTCAATCATCTCACCGTTTGTTTTAAATACTCTGTAAACAACGCCAGGCGCTGTTGTAACCAAATCAAGGTTATATTCTCTTTCAAGTCTTTCCTGAATGATTTCAAGGTGTAAAAGACCTAAGAAACCGCATCTGAAACCAAATCCAAGTGCGATAGATGTTTCAGGCTCATAAAATAAAGCGGCATCGTTTAACTGAAGTTTTTCAAGCGCATCTCTTAAATCAGGATACTTGGCACCGTCTGCAGGATATACACCGCAGTAAACCATGGGCTGAACGGGCTTATAACCGGGAAGTGGTTCACTGCAGGGATTGTCAGTTCTTGTAATGGTATCACCAACTGCAGTATCACGTACATTTTTAATTGACGCTGTAATGTATCCAACCATACCGGCTGAAAGTTCTTCGCAGGGAATAAACTGTCCGGCACCAAAAATACCTACCTCTACAACTTCAGCAGTTGCTCCGGTAGCCATCATCTTTATGGGCGCACCCTTTTTAACTCTGCCGTTTTTAATTCTGACAAAAGAAATAACACCCTTATATGAATCATATAAAGAGTCAAAGATAAGTGCCTGCAAAGGAGCATCACTGTCTCCTTTAGGAGCAGGTACCTTATGAACAATCGCTTCAAGAACCTGGTCAATATTAATTCCGTTTTTAGCGGAAATCAAAGGAGCATCCTGAGCTTCAATTCCTATTACGTCTTCAATTTCATCAATAACCTTCTGAGGCTCTGCGCTTGGAAGGTCAATTTTATTGATAACAGGGAATACATCAAGGTCATGATCAAGTGCAAGATAAACATTTGCAAGTGTCTGAGCCTCAATGCCCTGAGCTGCATCTACAACCAAAATAGCCCCATCGCAAGCAGCCAAAGACCTGCTGACCTCATAGTTAAAGTCAACATGACCTGGAGTATCGATAAGGTTAAATATATATTCTTCGCCATCCTGGGCCTTATACACTGTTCTTACAGACTGAGCCTTAATTGTAATACCTCGTTCTCTTTCCAAATCCATGTTATCGAGAACCTGCGCCTGCATTTCACGGCTTGTAAGCAAACCTGTCTGTTCGATGATGCGGTCAGCAAGTGTTGATTTACCGTGATCGATATGTGCAATTATACAAAAATTTCTAATGTGGTCCTGGTTCATTCTTTAATTTTGCCTCTTTCTTAAAAACTTTAAACAGTATACCATATATAAGAATTGAGTGTCGAGAAATAAGTTGACAAAAAGGTTAATTTTTCAATATTTCCTCTTGACATCTGGATTTCTTTCGAATAAGATACTCTAGTATGTGTATGTTAAACGTCCGTGTCCGAAGTGACATACACTGTAACAATTAATTTTTAAAATAATTATGGAGGTGTATAGTCTTGGCTAACATCAAATCTGCAAAAAAGCGTATTTTAGTAAACCAGGTAAAGGCTGAAAGAAATAAAGCAATCAAGTCTGGTGTTAAGACTGCAATTAAGAAAGTTTACGCAGCAATCGATGCTAAGGATCAGGCAGCTGCTAAAGAAGCATTAGTAAATGCTACATCTTTAATGGATAAGGCTTGCTCAAAGGGCGTTTACCACAAGAATGCAGTATCTAGAAAGATTTCTCGCATGAATGTAGCTGTTAATAAGATGGCTTAATTAACAACTTAGTTAAAAATTTTCAATTCCGGTCCATACCGTCATGTGGACCGGAATTTTTATTTTCCGAATTTGTCAAAAGAAAGCAATCTTCTTTTTCGGTCAAATTACAACCTGTAATTAAAAAAGGCCCCGACATATCTTCTTTCGTGATGATATATCAGAGCCTTTTTTAATTACATTTTTTCAATTTCTTTTTGTACCGCAAGCACTAAGAATACAAAGTAGCTTGACCATCCGCCTAAGCAGTACTCTGTCTGCTGCCATAAATACGGAAACTCTAAAAGTTCAGGAAGATCAGGTCTTATAAGGGCTGTACCGGAGATTACTCCACCCGGAATATATGACCAGTCCGCTCTGTTGGCTCCATATGCTACAGTTGCCGAATTGTTTCCAACACCTGATACAAATGATGCGGTGTTCTTTCCGGGATGACATCCCAAAATGAAATTCAGTGAATTAAATATCATATCTGCATCAAATATTTCAGGGAATGCCTTTCTTAAGAAGTAGTAGCTTACACCTTCTTTTTCTATATTCCAGCCGGCACCCCAAATCTGAGGTCTGTATGGAATCTTATAAGGAGTTTCTTTACTGGTTTCATCGATTTTCCTCTTAAGTCCCATTAAAGCGTTTTTAAAGATTGCTGTTGCTGCCTTATCGTCAATTTCATGGATGCATCTTGCGACCATCCAGCCAACAGATTCTATATACTTTTCGATTAAGGCCATATTCTTTAATAAGAAGTCTTTGTACTTCTTATCACCTGTCGAAAGAAAGAGCTCGCAGGCCGCATGCACTTTATTGGAAAATACCCAGCGAAATCTCGGATTACTGTCATCGTCCTTAAGATTTTTTGTGGCCTTGTGGGCGCTATCAAATATCTCTATAGAAGCCTTCAGACATTCTTTTGCAAGTTCCTTATTTAAGTCCTTTAAGGCTCTATAGGAAGCTGCCAAATTTGCCGCACTGTCAAGTTCTCTTGGCGGGTTATCCTCAGTAAAAACCCATCTTTCAAGTTCATTATCAGGATTACCGGGAGTCATGTTTACTGCATCACCAAGCAGGACATATTGTCTTAGGTTACTGCACATAATCTCATGGTAAAGTCTTCCAAGTGATTTATAAGCTCCTATTACAGATAATGCACCATGTTCAATCTGCTGAAGAATATCATTCTTTCCATCAGGAAGGTGAATCTCCGTAACCATCCTCTCCTGATCGATTGTTGTTTCATCTATGTAGGCATCGAATTCTTCGTATGCCAGTGAAAGTGCATACATTTCGCCTGTCTGGGATTCAATTCTTAAATCAAAATCTCCCGCGTCATGCCAGCCACCTTTGTTGAGCCCTTCGATATGCTGACCGGGCTTATAGTTTGTATATGTAGAAGGTCCCTGTGAAGCGCCGTCAAACTGCTCGTAATCAGTAAGTGACATTCTTGCGTCGTCTTTATGACAGCAACCATGCCATACGCGGTATTTTTCATTGACTCTCATATGGCACATCTGAACAGGAAGAAAATACTCAAGAACAGGCTGCCATACACCTCTTTCATATACATCCTCAGATATTTTAAACACTTCGGAAACAGATATGATATCCGAAACATTTCCCTCTGAGTTCACTGATGCGTAGCATATTCTGTAAAGACCTTCTTCTTTTACGTCTGAAAAATCAAATATCTCATATTTATATCTTAAGAAGTTACCCCACTTGAGAGCCTTCTGCTTTTTAACTATGCCAAAGCCTTCTGCAGTAATCTTTTCAAGAATTACATACAAATCGTCCTGCATCTTTCTGTCAAGTTCAATATATGCAAATTTATCCTGCTTTGTATGGTACCCAACCTGAGAAATCTGAATGGTAACAGGTTCTAAATAACCTTCAGTAACCCTCGGACGTATAACCCATGAGATCGCATTTTCTTTGGCCCCTGCTTTAATTGGCTCACTTAACACAAACCAGCCATTATTATGGTTCATTCTTCCATCGTATAAACTGATAAGTCCGGACTTTGATTCAACACTAAAGCACATAAGACTATCTTCAGCTGCTGCCGTGAAGCACTTACCTGTCGCATAAGGAAGGGCAATAATATCGTCCGCGATAATAGGGCTGTAGCCATTTAGTTTAGCGGCCATTTTATCTTTTTGGGCATTAGCCGATGATATAGGCTTCATTTTATCAGAATAATCAATGTTACTCTTCTGCTTCATAGTAGGAGCATTGGCCTGTCTTGGAAACAAACCGGTTTTATCATCCATAATCCAGGACTTGGAAAACATCTCTTTGGGGAAAAGTTCAAGGTTAAAACAAACTTTTCCAAGAAGTTCTTCGCTTATGGGTCTGTCAAGGTTTACCTTAACCTCAACACC
>JAKSRS010000015.1 GCA_024403515.1 Lachnospiraceae bacterium | reverse complement strand
CGTATGAATGGTATCTGTGCCGGTGGTACAGGTTCATTTATTGACCAGATGGCTTCACTCTTACAGACCGATGCCAGCGGATTGAATGAATATGCCAAATCTTATAATTCTTTATATACAATCGCCGCAAGATGCGGTGTATTTGCCAAGTCTGATATTCAGCCCCTCATTAATGATGGTGCTACCAAAGAAGACTTATCTGCATCAATCTTCCAGGCTGTAGTTAATCAGACAATTTCAGGCCTTGCCTGCGGTAAACCCATAAGAGGCCGCGTTGCTTTCTTAGGTGGCCCGCTTCACTTTTTATCTGAACTTAAAGTTGCTTTCATAAGAACCCTTAAGCTTGATGATGAGCATATCGTAAATACCGATCGCTCTCATCTTTTCGCTGCTATGGGTTCTGCTTTAAATGCAAAAGAAAGCGTATCCTACAAGATGTCTGAAATGGTAGATAAACTTTCTTCAGACATTAAAATGGACTTCGAAGTTGAACGTATGGAGCCTCTTTTTAAGAATAAAGCCGAATACGATGAGTTTACAAAAAGACATGATCTTGCCAAGGTTAAAAAGGGTGACCTTTCAACCTACCACGGCAATTGCTTTTTAGGAATCGATGCAGGTTCTACAACCACAAAAATTGCTGTAGTTTCTGAAGACGGAACTTTACTTCATTCATTCTATTCAAGTAATAATGCAAGTCCCCTCCAGACTGCAATTGATGCTTTAAAGGAAATCCACAAGATTTTACCTTCTGATGCTAAAATTGTTCGCTCATGTTCAACAGGTTATGGCGAAGAACTTATGAAGTCCGCATTTGTACTTGATGATGGTGAAGTTGAAACTGTTGCTCACTACTATGCTGCAGCTTTCTTCTCTCCTGATGTCGACTGTATCTTAGACATCGGCGGTCAGGATATGAAGTGCATTAAGATTAAAAACAAAACTGTAGATTCAGTTCTTCTTAATGAAGCATGTTCATCAGGATGTGGTTCATTTATTGAAACATTTGCCAAATCTCTTAACTACTCTGTTATGGATTTTGCAAAGTGTGCTTTATTTGCAGAGCACCCCATTGATTTAGGTACACGTTGTACTGTATTTATGAATTCTAAAGTTAAGCAGGCTCAAAAAGAAGGTGCTTCAGTTGCTGATATTTCAGCCGGCTTAGCTTATTCAGTAATCAAAAACGCATTATTTAAAGTAATTAAGGTATCCGACGCTTCAAGTCTTGGTAAAAAGATTGTTGTTCAAGGTGGTACTTTCTATAACAATGCTGTTCTTCGTTCTTTTGAAAAGGTTGCTGACTGTGAAGCTGTAAGACCTGATATTGCAGGTATTATGGGTGCTTTCGGTGCCGCATTAATCGCTCGCGAAAGATATACTAGCGATTACCAGACACAGATGCTTGATTATGAAGGAATCTGTGCACTTTCTTTTGAAACAAGCATGGCAAAATGTAAGGGATGTACAAACTCCTGCCGACTTACCATCAACAGATTTAACGGCGGACGTCAGTATATTTCAGGAAATCGTTGTGAAAAGGGTATCGGTCAGAAGAAAAACTCTGCTAATATTCCTAACCTTTTTGATTATAAGCTTAAAAGATTCTTTGATTATGAACCTTTAAGTGACGAGGAAGCTAAGCGTGGCAGCGTTGGTATTCCCCGTGTTCTTAACATGTATGAAAACTATCCTTTCTGGGCTACATTCTTTAAGGATCTTGGTTACAAGGTAGTTCTTTCACCTGTTTCTAACCACAAGGTGTATGAACTTGGTATTGAATCAATCCCTTCAGAATCCGAATGTTATCCTGCGAAACTTGCTCATGGACACATTGAATGGTTAATTTCACAGAATCCTGACTTTATCTTCTATCCTTCAGTATTCTATGAAAGAGACGAAGTAGAAGGAACAACAAACCACTATAACTGTCCTATTGTAACTTCATATTCTGAAAATATTAAAAATAATGTTGAAGCCATTTCATCTTCCAAAGTTAATTTCAGAAATCCTTTTATGTCCTTTAAGAGTGTAGAAACTCTTACTCAGGCACTTACCAAGGAATTTTCTGAGATTCCTTCTGATGAAGTTGAAAATGCTGTAAAGCACGCTTTTGAAGAACTTAATAATGCGCATTTAGATATGCATAAAAAGGGTGAAGAGGTATTAAAATACCTCAAGGATAACAACAAAAAGGGTATCGTTCTCGCTGGACGTCCTTATCATATCGACCCTGAAATTAACCATGGCATTCCTGAACTTATAACATCTTACGGTGTTGCTGTATTAACCGAGGATTCAATCTCTCACTTAGGAAAACCTGAAAGACCTTTAATTGTATCTGACCAGTGGATGTACCATTCAAGACTTTATGCTGCAGCAAGCTATGTAAAAACTGTAGATAATCTTGAACTTATTCAGTTAAATTCATTTGGATGCGGACTTGATGCTGTTACAACCGATCAGGTTAATGATATTCTTTCCGGCTCAGATAAGATTTATACATGTCTTAAAATTGATGAAGTAAATAATCTTGGTGCTGCAAGAATCAGAATTCGTTCACTTCTTTCAGCTATTAAGGTAAGGGAACTTAGAAACTACAAGCGTACAATTCGTTCAAGTGCTTTGGAAAGAGTTCTTTTTACCAAGGAAATGAAAAACGATTATACATTGTTATGTCCTCAGATGTCTCCTATTCATTTTGATCTTTTGGAGACAGCTCTTAATAACGCAGGATATAATGTTGAAATTCTTGGAAACGATAACCGTTCAGCTATTGATGCCGGACTTAAATATGTAAATAACGATGCCTGCTATCCTTCACTTCTTGTTGTTGGTCAGATAATGACAGCTTTGGAATCAGGCAAATACGACCTTAACAAAACAGCTGTTTTCATGACTCAGACTGGTGGTGGATGTCGTGCAACCAACTATGTTGGATTCATTCGTAGAGCCTTAAAGAAAGCAGGTATGGAACAGATTCCTGTTGTTTCAATAAATCTTGCAGGCCTTGAACCCAACCCCGGATTTAAGCTTACTCTTCCTTTACTTACAAGAGCTGCTTATGCCGTATTCTTTGGCGATATATTCCAGCGCTGCGTTTACCGTATGAGACCTTACGAAGCAGTACCCGGTACGACTGATGCAATGCATGCTAAGTGGCTTGAAATTTGTAGGGCTTTCATCTCCAAAAAGCATGTAAGTTACTATAAATTTAAAAAGATTTGCCGTGATATGGTTAAGGACTTTGATTCAATTATTCTTAAAGATATCACTAAGCCCAGAGTTGGTGTTGTCGGAGAAATTCTTGTTAAGTTCTCTCCCACAGCCAATAACCATGTAGTAGAACTTCTTGAGCAGGAAGGTGCTGAAGCTGTAGTTCCCGATCTTATGGACTTTATGCTCTACTGCTTTAAGAATCAGGAATTTAAGGCTGAAAACCTTGGTACTTCCAAGAAGGGTGCTTTCTTAACAGGTCTTGGTATTAAAGCGATTGAAGTTGCCAGATCTTCTTACAGAAAGGCCTGTGAAAAGAGTGTACACTTTGATCCTCCTGCAGATATTCACGAAACTGCTAAGCATGCTGAAAAGATTGTTTCAATTGGAAATCAGACTGGTGAAGGTTGGTTCTTAACCGGAGAAATGATTGAATTAATCAATAATGGTGCCAAAAACATTATTTGTGCGCAGCCCTTTGGATGTCTTCCTAACCACGTTGTAGGTAAGGGTGTAATAAAACAGCTTCGTAAAGAATATCCTGGAAGTAACATTGTTGCTATCGACTACGATCCCGGAGCCAGCGAGGTTAACCAGCTTAACCGTATTAAGCTTATGTTATCTACAGCTCACAAAAATGTTATGTAATACTTGCTTTTAATATTTTTATAAATGAAATAAGCGAATGAATCATTTAATTATTTAAGACCATTATCCGGTCGATTATTGTTAAATAAATTCATTCGCTTTTCTTTTGCTAAAAAGTAAACATTATTTTATATATTCTCATTTTTTATCTCATCAATAATATTCTTATCATTAAGCTTATTGGATGAGTAAATCATAGTTCCAAAAACTATCAAAAATACAAATACAATTGATATTAGCATTCCGGCCAGTGGTGCATAGAATCTTGTAAATACCAAATCTGACATAGATAAATATATTAACACCGATACTAACAAACCGCATATAAGACCATGCCAAAGACTTTTGATGCCAAAAATCAGACACTCATAATTTAAAATCTTTTTAAAGCCTTTATTAGATAAGCCAATAGATTTTAATACTGCAAACTCTCTTCTTCTAAGCATTATATTGGTTGAGATGGTATTAAATACGTTTGCCATACATATTAAAGAAATAATTATTATAAAGCCCATCGAAAAAACAAGAATGATATTTGCAAGCATCCTGCGTGAATTCATATACTCCCTTTTATTAATAAAATCCTGTGTAGAATATCCGGCTTCACTTAATACCTTCTTTAAATTTTCATATGTCTTCTGTGGTTTTTTAGACATTATGCTAAAGCTAAGGCATGTTTCATAATCATCAGTCTTTTCTATAAGTACATTCCTAATCATAGAAAAAGGGAAAAAGAATGATAACTGTGAATCATATCCTTCGATAAAGTGCTCCTTTGAAATAGCACCAATCTTTATACTCTTTTCACTTTCTAATAAATTTACTTTCTCGTCTATTATGCCATCATCTAAGAACGCACCAGAATACCAAAAACCTCTGTCTTCAAGTTCAAAATGGTTGGACCCGTTATTATAAAGTATACCTTTAGGATCACTTATATCTTTAAACAACATCGGATCTAGTTTTATTTTCTTACAGTATGAGTCAAAATACTTATCCTCGAGAAAGTATACATCAACATACATATTATCCCAAAGATCGTCTGCACCATTATTCTTCAAAATATCTAATAATTCTTCATTTATATACTCTTTCGGAAGCTTAATGAATTCTCCAAACTCAATGGAATAATATTGTTTTGTCACATACTTATCCGAATCTATAATATTCTGAATATCAGGAATCTTCGTTAAATCCGCGGAAGGATAATAGAAAGTCATATCAATCCCATCGTCAGAAACCAAAACTATTCTGGTATCCTGAATAAGATTATTGCAAAAAGATAGTGCACCAATAAAAAGCACTATACTCGTCGCGAGTGAAAAAATAACTGATTTGTACTTTCTTTTGTTCCTCCTAAAATTTTTTAACGCAAGACTACCTTCAAACCCAAATAGTTTATTAAAATTCGGAGACGGTACTATAATTATTGAGTCTATTTTTGTTGAATCATTCTGTCTTATAGCTTCAATAGCCGTTATCTTTACTGCTTTTCTGGCAGGAATCCATGCAGAAATGAAGGCTGTAATAATACAAAGTAATGATGCCAGTAATAAAATCCCCGGATTTAAAACTATCATCATAGGTACTGACGAATCCACTCCCATCCAACCATTGAATGAATCCTTCAAAGCCCAGAGAGTTGTTCCAATTCCAATACATCCAAGTATAAGGCCAAAAGGAATTGCTACAACTGATAAGACCAAGGCCTCAAAAATTACACTAAAACGAATCTGTCTTTTAGTCGCACCGATTGACTTTAATACACCAAACATTTTTGTTCTGTCACTTATGGATATTGAAAATGAATTATAAATAAGTGAAATCGTTCCAAATGCAATTAATAAACACAAAATCAAAGCAAACGTATTAATTAGTCTATTTACGCCTCTATCATTTGTCGACCCACTATATGCAATAAGCTTGACATTAATAGACATAACGAAAGATGAATGCAGTTTATTATTTATCTCATCAAAGTAAAAAGGTGCATCTTTTATCTTCTTAGAATCCAAAAAAGTGATGAACTTGTCACAGTCTTCAACATTCCTGGTAAATGCCATATATCCGGGACATTCATATTCTTCAAGCAAATAATTTACACGTTCGCATATACCAACAACTTCAAAAGAATAACTTTTTGTATTTTTTAAAGTTTCACCTTCCCTGTACGGATACTCAGCATCTAATTCATAATCTCCATGGTTTCTTTGGCCCAAATCAATGTTTATCCTATCGCCAACTTTATATTTAACGTTACCGTTAGTATATAAATGGTTGCTGATTACAATTTCAGTACTGTTTAAAGGCATACGACCTTCAATAAGATTAATAGAAAAACGATTCTCAACAGTATCATTTAAACTTGTAACAAATAAGTAAGGCTTATATTCGTTTTCCGAACCTATTTCACCAAAGCCAACTATCCCCAGAGAATCAACATTGCAAAGACCCGGGTCATTTTCTAGCATAATCTTCTCTTCTTCATATACGCCTTTACAAAGTCCATGCCAGTTACCATACATAGCAACTACTGACCTTTGCAAATATTTCATCCCACTATACGCGCCTTCTAATACTGCCGTAAATAAAGACATAGAAAGCATAATGCCTATAATAGTAACTAGGGTTCTTGTTTTATTAGCCAGTAGAGACTTGATGGTGAATTTACAAAAAATCTTCATCAATTCCCCCTCCTGATGCTCTCATCCTTTATTATTTTTCCATCTTCAATTGAAATAACGCGATCCGCCTGAAGTGCTATAGATTCATCATGAGTAATAACTATCAAAGTCTGCCCATATATTACATTGGATTTTCTTAAAAGCTGAACAATCTCCTGACTGTTTTTAGAATCAAGATTTCCGGTAGGTTCATCTGCCAGTAATACAGATGGAGCATTCATAAGAGCTCTACCAATAGAAACTCTTTGCTGCTGACCGCCCGAAAGCTGATTAGGAAGAGAATCTTTCTTCTCTTCAAGATGTAAAAGACTGATTAATTCATCTAATCTTTCTTCATCTACCTCCCTCGAATCCATGAGAAGAGGAAGTGAAATATTTTCAACTACATTAAGAACAGGAATAAGATTATAGAACTGATATATAAGACCAACGTTTCTTCTTCTAAAAACTGCTAACTGCTCTTCATTCTGGGCATAAATATCCTGACCATTTAAATAAACATGGCCATCAGTAGGCTTATCTACACCTCCAAGAATATGAAGCAAGGTTGACTTTCCGGAACCGGAAGGCCCGATTATGGCGATAAATTCGCCTTTATTTACACTAAATGAAACTCCATCCAGTGCATTTACCTGTGTTGCGCCCTGACCATAAGTTTTTCTTAAGTTTTCCACTCTTAGTATTTCCATCATTTACCTCTTTGTACCATGCTATCTTTTACAAGTGATTATATGCAAAAGAAAGTGTATTATAATTTCTTTACATATTAATCATAAACATCTAAAGTGACAGTAAAGTGACAATACTAAAATTATTTATGGTTAAATAATATTCTTATAAAACTTTATTTCAAAGCAGGCTCCACCCTCTTTGTTATTGGAAGCCACAATAGTTCCATTTTGTTCACTTATAATCATTCTTGATAATGAAAGTCCAATACCAATGCTTTCCTTACCAGCATTCTTTCCATTATAAAAACGTTCAAATAAGTAAGGCAGATCCTCTTCACTAAAGCCCTCACCTGTATCTTTAATGATAATACTCGTAAACAAGGCTGTTTCCTTGCACTCGATTGAAATCATCCCCCCATTTGGAGTGTGTTCCATGCAATTTTTAAGTACATTACCAATAGCCTCTACCGTCCACTTAAGGTCACCTGTAAATGCCTCATCTACTACGTTAACTTCAAGATTAATATCTTTAATATCAAGTGGTACAAGTAGTGGTTCTAAAGCCTTATTTAAAACTTTACTAACCAAAAGATTTTCAGATTTAAATTCCGCAGTTTTAGAATCTATCTTGGAAATCTTTAAAAGAGACTCTACCAGCCATTGGATACGATCAAGCTGCTTATATATTTTCCTTGTTATCTCCAGTCTCTGCTCATATGTTATATCTTCATCTTCAAGAAGTGCCACATTAATATTCATAGATGTTAAAGGAGTTCTTAGCTGATGAAATATATCAGCAATGGCGTTTGTAAGCTTAACCTTATCGGATAAAAGCATATCCGACTGTTCTTTAAGTCTTATTGTCATCTTTGAAATCTCATTTTGAAGAATCGATAATTCACCCTCACTGCAATCAGTAATAAGAACATCATTTTGACCAAAAAGAATAGAATCTATGCTTTTACTTAGTCTCTGAATTTTTAAATTTCTTATTTGGTCAAAAGAAAAGACAACTATATCAATAATAATCATAAGGGCTACTAATAGCCATGTGGTAGCAGGATTTATATAATATCCTGCCATAGCGGCTAATGCACATATTATATCTATAACAGCTAATTCTTTAATAAGTTGTGGATTATTTAAAATACTCATTTATTCTTTGTATCCTCAATCAAGTCTGTAACCGATTCCTCTAACGGTTTTTATAAGTGTAGGATTAGAAGGATCATCTTCTATCTTTTCTCTTAATCTTTTTATATATACAGTCAGTGTATTATCGTTTACAAAGTCTCCCGCGATATCCCATATATTTTCTAAAAGTTGATTTCTGCTTAGAAGTCTGCCACGATTATTGATAAAAACAACTAAAAGTCTGTACTCAAGCGCTGATAAAACGACATCTGTATTATTCTTTTTAACCAGTCCCTTTTGTGTATCAACTTCAACATTGCCTAAATAGGTAGTCGAAGAAGTATCATATCTGCGCATTACATTTTTTATCCTAGCCAAAAGTTCTCTTGGTCTAAACGGCTTAGAGATATAGTCATCTGCACCAACATCAAAGCCTTTAACAACACTGTTTTCATCACCAGATGCTGTTAAAAACATCACTGCCAGCCCTTTTTCTTTGGCAACTTTACATATTGAAAATCCATTTCCGTCAGGGAGCGAAACATCAAGAAGTAATAAATCAATCTTTTTTAAAGACAAACTGGAAAGTGCTTCTTTAATCGAATAAGCACTTAATACAGTATAACCTTCTTTAGAAAGAAAAATTGAAAGTGAATCAACTATAGCCTCATCATCTTCAACTAAAAGAATTGTCGACATATATATACCCCGGATAGTTTTTTGTCCATTATATCACTAAAATAAAAAAAGTCCCATAAATAACAAAAGAACCGTCATTGCTGGCGGCTCCCTCGTCATTGAGAATGGTACATTGGGGTTATGGGGTATGGTTAATATATACACCAGCCCCATTAACAGATTATTATCAATAAAAATATTTTAAAAAATTTTTTAACCCTGTTTTAATCCCATAAATCCTTTCATGGGATCGACATTTTTGGCAATATCCAAAATAGAATCAACTTCATTAGTTATATAGTCTGTAAGTTCCATAATCTCATCTTCCCTAAATCCATGATTGGATAAAAGTTTCTTTTCAGGAAGAACAAATTCGCAGGATCTTTCATCTTCGGAAAACAGAACGTAAATCGCTTTATCGCCATCTTTTCTAATTATAGAGGATACCTTCATGTCAATATTTTCATTCATACAAATCACCTATGATTAAATAACTGTCTGAGTCTTCTTAGAATATGATACGACAGATACTAAAGTTATGAAAACGCCAAGTGTACAAACAATGCAGCCAATGATAAGCATAGGTTTAACGCCCATATTATCAAGAATGCGTCCACAAATAAGATTACTAAATACACCGCCTACTGTGATAGCAACGTTTATATATGCCTGACCTTTTACCTGGTCCATCTTGCTCATCACCTTGTCAGCATAGTAAGCTGCAACAGGAATGAACACTGCATAAGCAAACATCTGGAAGCACTGACTTATGTACATTCCCACCATAGAGGTTGAAAATACAAGAATCAAAGTCTTTATAAGAAAAGAAACAGCTGAAAATACTAAAAGCTTTCCGGCAGATACTTTTCTAAGCACATAAGCTATTAAAGCCATTACCGGTAGTTCAAGAATACCCTGTAAAAATGTTGAATAACCAAGCTGAGTTTCACTACCGTTTAAACTTCTAATGATCTGAATCATAAAATCATTAATCATATTGTGAGCAAAAAAACAGCAGGCCGAACCAAGCATAAGAAGCATAAACATAGGATACTTCTTTACAAAGTCAGTAAACTTATTTGTTGCTTCTTCATCACTTTTAATCTCTTCTTTACTCTCAGCCAAAGTTGTAACCGGTTTTTGGAAAAAGAAGGTGATTAAAAACATAAATATCAATAAACAAATAGAAGAAACCAGAAGAAAATCAGTTCCATTTTTGGCAACTGCTACTCCGGTAATTGCAGACATCATTGCAAATCCGGCTGATCCAAGACCTCTTGAAAGGCCAAAATTAATATTACAGCCGGCCTTCTGATATTCAAAATTCATGGCAATCATTATGGGCTGATGAACAAGCTGGATTGTATATATTAAAACAAAGATTGCAAAAATCAAAACAGCAATGTTTCTTATAAACAATAATGAAAAACATCCTAAAGCCATCAATAATACAGATGTCATAATAACATTTCTATTGGTAACCTTACCGGGTTTATCTACTAACCCTGCAACAAGGGGCTGGCCAAATACAGAAAGAATATTTGCAATTGCAAGTGCAAGACCTACCTGAGTATTTGTAAAACCTTTATCAAGTAAAAATACTGCAGCATATGCATGAATAGTACAAAATACCGCAAAATACGACATATTAATAAGCGTATATCTTAAAGTCCAAAACTTATTTTTCATAAATATCCTTTCTATAATAAAAAAGCCTTTACCTTAGCTCTTTCTTTTGCATAATTTTCTTTATTTTAACATAAAAAAATGAATAAACCATAAGGCTTATTCATTTAATTATATAAGAAATATATTATATTAAAGTATTATTCTGATACGGGTACCTATTTCTGGTCTTGAAACGATGGCAAAGTAACCTTTATGCTTATCTACTATCCATTTGGCAATTGAAAGTCCAAGCCCTGTGCCTTCTGTATTTCTGGCTTCATCCGCACGATAGAAACGCTCAAACATATGCTCTACGTCCTTTTGAGCCATTCCTATACCGTTATCCTGTACCTGAAGATACATTCTTCCCTCTTCGTTGATGCCGGTGCTAAGGTGTATTTCATCCCCTTTTAGTGTATACTTAGCTGCATTATCTATAAGAATTCTTACCGCCTGCTTAATCATACCCGGGTCAACTTCGGCAATTAGTTCATCTCCCCATTTTGTAAATCTGTAGGGGTGATTTTCATCAATCATTAGGGATTCTTCATAGATTTCCTGCATGATATCATTTAATGAGGCACTCTCTACTTTTAAAGTAGTCTTACCGCTGTCTCCTCTTGCAAGAAAAAGAAGCTGCTCGACTAAATGTTTCATATGTGAAGATTCGTTCTTTATAGCTGATATTGATTCATCTAAAACCTTTTCATCCTCACGTCCCCATCTTGAAAGCATATTAGCATAACCTTCTATTACAGCGATAGGAGTTCTAAGTTCATGCGAAGCGTCATTTACGAATCTCGCCTGCTGTTTGTAGCTTTCCTTCATTCGGGTAATAAGGTTATTCATAGCATTTTCTATACCCTGAAGTTCGCTGCTGTTTAGTGAAATTGTCTTATTATCACTAGGCTCTATATGATCAATTGCGTCTTCCAAAAGCTGATATTTATCTTCCGAAAATTCAAGTTTTGAAAGTTCATCAGCCTTGGCAGTAATCTCATAAATCGGAGACAAAATTGCTTTTATTCTTTTATTATCTTTGCTGATTGTAACTAGAACATCAACAAGTCTTATTGTAAACAAAGTACTTGTAACTCCAAGTACATAATATACTAAAGGAAAAAGTTTCTCAGATAATACTATTTTCCCTGTAAGGTCTGTAACAACATAAGTTACGCTTTCAAGATTACTAAGTCCTGAGAAAGAACGTCCATAATGGATAAACCATCCCCCGAGAGTTGAATACTCCCTTTCAGCAATGAAAGCTGCAAACAAAAGAAAGGTTAATCCAACCCAGTTTCCAAGGGCTCTTAAGAGTTTTTCTTTAACAACAAGCCACTGGAACTTATGAGAAATGGATGTGACCCTCTTTTCATTACTCTGATTTGATGACATATCCTACTCCCCTGATAGTCTGAATCATTTTAACATCAAATGTTTCATCAATTTTAGTTCTTAAAAATCTTATATAAACATCAACAACATTAGTCTCACCAACATAATCATAACCGCAGACTTTTTCAAGCAGTGTCTCTCTAGATAAAACTATGTCTAGATTGGAAAGTAAAGTCTCTAACATTAAAAATTCTCTGTTTGTAAGAGTAATTTCCTGTCCACTGTATGTGACAAGATGCTTTTTAATGTCGAGTTTTAATCCTTTCCATGTATATATTCCTTCTTCTTTATCCACTTTATTTGTATCCGAAGAATCAATCATTTTATTATGAAGTTTAAGTGCAACTCTTATACGAGCAAGTAGCTCTTCAATCGCAAAAGGTTTAGTAATATAATCGACAGCTCCCGCATCAAGGCCGGCAACCTTGTCCATTACGGCATCTCTTGCAGTTAAAAGAATTACTGGTGTCTTAAAATCAGGACCAAGTCTTCTCAAAACTTCAAGTCCATTTAATCCCGGCAACATAATATCAAGTAAAATCAAATCATATGAATTATTAGTTGCCATTTCAAGAGCAAGGCGGCCATCGCCAGCCTTGCTCACTATATAACCCTCGTGTACCAGTTCGAGCTCAACGAAACGAGCGAGCTTTTCTTCATCTTCAACTACAAGAATGCTTGTACTCAAAACTTAGTTCTCCTTTTTGTTAGAAAATTCTTCTTTAACTTTCTCGGTAACTGATTCAGCAACAGCACCTACTTTGTCAATTGCTTCATTTACTTTAGAAAGATCATCTTTACCCATAAATCCATATCTTACGCCAAAGAATAATGAAACAATAATGGCAATTGTTGATACATGGAATGTAAAAAGAAAGATCAAAAGTGCTGCAAATAAGGGAAGTGAAAAAACAATCTTTCCGTCCTTCTTAATAAAGAACTCATTGTTAAGCAATGCATCCCAGAACTTACGAAGACCTTTTTTTAAATCTTCTTTCCAGTTCTTATTGCAGTTTTTCTTGCCTTCCTTATCATTTGCTGTTTCAATTACGCAGGGAAGACAATTGTCCTCAGCTCTTGTTGTAACGCTTTCACTCTTAGGTGCTTCAACCTTGCCGCTTTTTTCAAGATAAATCATAGCGTCAAGTAAATCGCCATTGCATGCATCTAAAGCTTCCTTAGCTTCTTCATAAGTTACGTTTGCCTTCTGTGTTAACTTTTCTACCTTTTCAAATTCGTTCATTTTTTATTCCTCTTTTCTGATAAATTATTTTTTGTTTATGTCCTTTGGACATTATCAAATTTACCAGTCTTTCCTTAAATCATCTTTGAAGGTAGATTTATTTTAGATTAAAATAAGATTAAAAAATAAATCAAGTTCTAATCATAATTATATATCTATTTTACCTTAACCTTTAATGTCTTAGACCAGTCAGAATAGTATTTCTTTCCTCCAACAAGCTTATATACTCTTATATGAACATAATAAGTCTTTTTAGATTTCAATTTACGTATTTTTTTACTTGTTTCTTTAAGCGATTTAACAGTAACTGTCTTGCAACCCGATTTGAAATTGCCAGATGTTGCGTACTGAATTTCATAACCGGTAAAATCGCCTTTTGCTTTCTTCCAACTTACAGTTATTTCCTTGGTGCCGGCTTTTACTTTGCTTAATGCAGTAGCCTTAGGAACAATTGTGAAATTATATTTTTTACTTCCGGTATATTGGTTTTTAAAAGTAACTAAAACTTCTGCTTTGCCTATTTTAACATTGTTCTTATACGTAATACTGTAGTTATCGTTTGCAATAGTTTTACCGTTAACATCAACTACTTTTAGTGGTTTAATTTCTTTTGCAGTATAAGAAACTGATTTAGGAATAGAAACATAAGCTCTATTTATGATTTTACTCGACAACACTTTATTACATACCGCACATTTAGTAATAAATAGTCCATCCTTGTTCAATGACGCAGGCGTTATTTCCGAATTACTTGCTGCCTTGTGACCATTAGGCTTTTCATCTATGTATGTTTCATCAAGTTTTTTGTGGCATATTGCACACTCATAATAGTAAATTGCTGCTTCTTCACAAGTAGCAGCAGACTTTAAAAATTTATTTGACTTGAGTTTTTCAGGATGTGAACATACCAAAGTAAGGGAATATGTGTCGGATGGCAAAATACTGTATATAAGCCCACTTTCACTGTCAAGCATTTCATATGGTAAAGTAATATCATCCCCAAAATAAGTATCTTCAAGTATTAACTCTCTTAATGAGGAACAACCATTAATTGAAATATCATCTCTTATAGATGAATCACTAATATTCAGTACTTTCAGTTTAGTACAGTCTTTGAGCATTCCCTTCATCATATTTTCATCTGATGATTTAAACCCTTTTAAATCCAGATAGGATAAGTTACTGCATTTTTCAAACATATTAGCCATTTGAATAACATTTGAAGTATCAAAACTGCTTAAATCTAAATCTTCTAATCTATTGCAAAAAGAAAACATATTGTTCATGTTAGTAACATTTGAGGTAATAAAGTTGTCTAAATATACGTGATTCAAATGACTACATCCCATAAACATTAAAGACATATTCTCTACATTAGAAGTGTTAAAATCACTTAAATCCAGACTCGTGAGCGATGGACATTCTCTAAACATCCCCTGCATATCAGTTACTTTGTGGGTATTAAAACTGCTCAAATCCAACTCAGAAAGACTATAACATTGTGCAAAAACATTCACCATGTCAGTTACATTTGTTGTTACAAAAGAATCAATGTCTAACTCTTTTAACGCTTTGCAGCCTGCAAACATTAGAGATAAACTATCAACCTTTTCCGTGTTAAAGGAACTCAAGTCAAGGCTTTTCAACCCGCTGCATCCATAAAACATGCTTGACATACTAGTTACATTAGCGGTATTCAAAGAACTCAAATCCAGTTCTTCAAGTTTATTTAAACAGCTAAACATCTTACTCATGGAAGTAACCTTTGAAGAATCAAAATTAATTCCAAAGTTAATATTAATAACATTCGGTGCTTCTGATTCAGTTACTATACCTGTACTTATCTCACCTTGTAATTTACAATCAAAATATAAAGTAATTTTCGCACGCCCGAGACTCGGCATATAATCTGTTATTGTTTTTATATATTTAAAATATCGGCCTTCATATGTTCCATCTAAATAAATTAAAATATCTCCATTATCTAAATTGAACACATGAAAAACTACACCTTCATCCGCATAATATAATGACTCATTTTCTGTACTATATTCTTCTTCTTCAAAGGTAAATGTACTGGCATTTGCAGAAATTCCATTAAGCAAAAACATCAGTAAAAAAGCAACCAGCATTTGATACATAGATTTTAAAATATCTCTTTTCCCCACAATAAACCTCCAATATAAATAAAACATTGTTTACCACACATTAGAAAAACCATACCTAATTCATCGAATAAGAAAGCATTTCATATTTTACCTGACAGCCTTCAAATATTCCTTCCGGAAGCAAAGCTCTTGCCACAAGTTTAGGCTCTTCTTCTCTGTTCTCAATATTTATCAGATTGGCATAATCGCCATCAATACTGACTACTTCGTATATTACTGCTTCAAACAAAATCTCACCTCCCATTAATCAACGCAAGAATTACCATAGTTATAATATCATTTATATAAATTTTATTGTATAATTATTTTTATATAAGTCAAATTTATATAGTTGGGAGAAAGTCATGTCAATCATATATATAACCGGTCACAGAAATCCTGATCTTGATAGCGTTTGCTCAGCATACGGTTATGCCGCTTTAAAAAATATTCTGGACCCTTCAAACGAATATATTCCCGTACGTTGCGGTCACTTGAGTGAAAGTTCAACAAACATATTAAAAGCCCTGGATATAACACCACCTGAGTTAATGCTTTCTGTATTTCCTAAGGTATCAGATGTCATGCTTACATCAGATGAAAAAATAGACATTGATGAGCCATTAACAGTTCTTGCTATGTCCTATGAAGATACCAATCCTTCAGTTGTTCCAATATATGAAAAAGGTGAATTTTACGGTCTTATATCTATAGATGACATCACTTACTGGTTTATGAAGCACCTTTGCGATAATAATTCAGATAACTATGTTCCTACAATCAGGGAAGTGATTCGCGACCAGGAAAAACCGCTTGAAACAATTGACCTTTTCGAAGAAGCCAAGAGTGCTCTTTCTTCTTCTCCCAAGCGTGGAATCGCAGTAATGGAAAATGGCGAGTATAAAGGATATGTTACAAGAAGATGTTTTCTTCGTGCTCCTTCTTATAACGTTATTTTGGTTGACCACAATGAACCCAGACAGTCCATCAAGGGTATTGAAACAGCTAATATCGTTGAAATTGTAGATCATCACAGACTTGATTCTTTAAAAACAAGCCTTCCTATCTTTATTGATGCCGAACCATTAGGAAGCACCTGCACAATCGTATATCAGCTTTATTTAAGAAACAAACTTACACCATCCAAAGATGTTGCCAAGGTTCTTCTCACCGGAATGATGGCTGATACACTTGTGCTTAAAAGTCCGACAACAACCGCTATTGATGTTGCATCAGCTCATGCTCTTGCAGCTATACTTGGCGTCGAAGTCAAGGAATTTGGCCATAACATGTTTAGTTATATGGAAAGACTGTCGAATATTCAGCCTCAGACTGCCATCCTTTCCGACTTCAAACGATACACAGAAAAAGGAATCAATATCGGTATCGGTCAGTGTGAAACCACTACTCTTCACGACCTTAACGAATACATTGATTCCTTCCTTGAAGCGCTTGAAGATGTTCGTGCCAAGAATGGTCTTGACTGGGCAGTTGTAATGATCACTAATGTTCTTAGTGAAAACAGTATCCTTCTTACAACTGATTACCGTTCAGTAAAGCATCTTCCATATAGTTCAATTAAACCACTGGTATTAGATATGCCAGGCGTCATGAGCCGTAAAAAACAGCTGCTTCCTGAAATTATCTATTCCCTTGGTATGTAATTAATTATTTGCAATAATCGTTCTTTATTCTTTCCATTGCTTCTACTGTGTTCTCAAAAGAACCAAAAGCAGTAAGTCTAAAGAAACCTTCTCCGTGAGGTCCAAAACCTACACCGGGAGTACCAACTATCTGAACCTTATTCAGCAAGGAATCGAAAAATTCCCAGCTGGTAAGGCCATCAGGTGTTTCAAGCCATACATAAGGTGAATTTACACCACCAAATACATTAAAGCCCATATCTTTTAAATGAGAGGACATGTACTGGGCATTTTTCATATAATATGCTACCTGCTGTTTTACTTCCTGCTTACCAAGCTCGCTGTAAACAGCTTCACCGGCCTTCTGAACGATGTATGGAGCTCCGTTGTACTTGGTTCCATGTCTTCTCGCCCATAATGAATGGAGCTTAACTCCGTCTCTTTCAAGGTCTTTGGGGATAACTGTATATCCTAATCTCAAACCTGTAAATCCGGCATTTTTAGAAAAAGAATGTAACTCAATTGCACATGTTCTGGCGCCTTCACATTCATAAATGGAATGAGGTATATTGTCCTCACAAATATAACTTTCATAAGCCGCATCGTATATGATTACTGCGCCGGTCTTATTAGCATAGTCAACCCATACCTGAAGCTGATCTTTAGTAATAACTTCACCGGTAGGATTGTTAGGGAAGCATAAATATATTAAATCAACATCTTTCTCAGGTATTTCGGGAACAAACTTGTTTTCTTTTGTACAAGGCATATACACAATATCAGACCACTGTCCGATGCTTTCGTCAAAAGAACCTGCACGACCAGCCATTACATTAGTATCAACATAAACAGGATAAACAGGATCACATACAGCAACCACAATGTCCTTGCTGAAAATTTCCTGGATATTTCCGGAATCACTTTTAGCACCGTCTGAAACAAATATTTCGTCAGCCTTGATATCGCAGCCACGCATCATATAATCATTTTCGGCAATCTTGCTTCTTAAAAACTCATAACCAAGATCGGGGGCATAGCCTTTAAATGTTTCCTTTTTACCCATTTCATCTACTGCATCATGTAAAGAACAAATAATAGAAGGAGCTAAAGGAAGGGTTACGTCACCAATTCCGAGTCTTATAATCTTCTTATCAGCATTTGCTTCACTATACTCTTTTACTCTTCTTGCTATATCGCTAAATAGATAGCTTCCTCTGAGTTTTAAATAATCGTCATTTACTTTAATCATTTTATACCTCCACCTGACCAGAGAATGCAAAAGAAGCAGGACCTGTCATATAAACATGATTGTCTTCTTTATTCCACTTAATCTTTATTTTTCCACCCAAAACGTGTACCGTAACTTCATTATCTGTGACTCCATTTAAAACACAGGCAACAGCAGTTGCACAGCAACCGGTACCACATGCTAAAGTCTCACCTGTTCCTCTTTCCCAAACACGCATCTGAACATTATTTCTATCAATAACTTTGACGAATTCAGCATTTACTCTTCTTGGGAATAATTTATTATTCTCCACATGAGGACCATATTTTAAAACATCATCAGGATCTGTAAATATTACAGCATGCGGATTACCCATCGAAACACAGGTAATATTAAATTCACGATTATCGATTCTTACTTTTTCACTAACAAATTTGTCCATGGTTGAAGGTGCCATAACTGGAATTTCTGCAGGTGTTAATATAGGCTCACCCATATCAACAGTAACTGACAAGACCTTACCTTCTTCAACAGTTAATGTTATATATTTAAGTTTTCCCATACTCTCAACGACAAATTCAGTTTTATCAGTCAGTTTATGATCATATACATACTTGGCTACGCATCTCATACCGTTACCACACATTTCTGAGCGGCTTCCATCAGCGTTATACATTTCCATTTCGAAATCTGCGATGTCAGAAGGATTTATAAATATAAGTCCATCAGAACCAATGCCAAAATGACGGTCACTAAGACGTATAGCAAGTTCTTCTTTTTTCTTTGCATCAAATTTGTAGTCAAAACCACTTACGTAAATATAATCATTTCCGCAACCATGCATTTTATCAAACTTCATCAACATAACAACTCTATCCTTTCAACATAAAAAAAGCGCTCCAAAAATGAATAATCATTTTGGAACGCCTTTGTTCGAGTTAATACTATACTCTTATGAATATTTTTTCAAGTGTTATTTTTAATTCATATAAGAGTTAAGCGCTTCAACTTCATCGAGAATCTTATCAAGTGAAATTGAAAATTCTTTTACAAGTGAAACGTTTCTATCACTTGTAGATGTTGCTTCAGATGCACTTGCTGAAATTTCTTCACTGGTTGCTGAAAGGGTAGATACGTTATCAACGATATCATTATTTGCTTTATGGAGTTCTTTCATTCTTGTGCTGATACCCTTCATCTCTTCTACAAGAGTACCGATAAGATCCTGAACAGCCTTAAACTGCTCTGCTGCATTTTCAGCATATTCAGATTCAGCTTCAGATGACTTGGTTGAGTTTTCAGCGCAATCTGCAACTAAGTCAGCCTTTTCACTTAATGCGTCTACGATAGATGAAATGTTTTCTGTCTCGTTCTTTGTCTGTTCAGCGAGGTTACGAATTTCATCGGCAACAACAGCAAAGCCTTTACCTGCTTCACCGGCTCTTGCAGCTTCAATAGATGCATTTAAGGCAAGTAAGTTGGTCTTACTTGAAATACTTAAAATGATATTTGTAATGCCACGTACAGCTTCAGTATTATCTTTCAAGGCTTCAGCTGCATCCTTCATCTCGATATTTGACTTTCTTGCCTCTTCAACCTTCTTACCAAGAGAAGTCATGGTTTCTACACCAACTACTAAGGCTGTAGATACATCAGATGTGATATCAACTACACTGCCGGTCATATTATTTGTATCTTCGATAATATCCTGAATATCCTTAGTCTGCATTGTCTGAGATGTAATTGCATCTGCAGTATTCTGTGTACCAAGCATGATATTACTCATTGATTCGTTCATAAGAGATGCCGAATCTGAAATATCATTCATTCCTTCTGACATATTTTCAATATCATTCTTGATTACTTCAGCAGCTTCTGAAATCTTGATTGCAATTTCTTCATTCTTCTTAGAAGCTACAGTAATTTCTTCAATTGAATCTGTGATAAAATTATTTATCATATCAAGACCACGAACAGCAGCAATTGAAACAAGAATTGTAATAATAGCTTCAATCATAACAAACTCTAATGCTGCATTCTTATCTACTGCCTGAATCATATTTAATATAATTCTGATAAAGTTTGTTATTGCAAAAACTGTAACGCCAATATTGATAGTTTTCTTATCGAGTGTAAGAATGAAAACTAAAAGAAATGGAATCATGTAAGGGAAACATGTATTTCCCTGAGCTAAAACCATCATTGCAAAATATACTACCGAAAAAGCAATCGCAACGAATCTAAAATATGAAATAAGATCTTTGGTTTTCTTTACGACTGCACACGCAACGAAAGCTGCTACAGTACATATTAATGGAATAATGCTTCTAATAGGAGCCATGTCTGCAGCCATAGCTAACTGGGACATGAGACCCAAAATAATAAATACTGTTGCACATCCGTGTCCGATAAAGCAAAGTTTTGAAACTCTCTTATAATATTTTTCCTTCATTAATCGAATCTCCTTTCAAACCCATAGCCTAATATTAGAAATATTATATTAACGCTTTGTTACATAAAACAAATAAAAAAACTCATAGATACTGCTATCTATGAGTTAATCTAAGCATACATAAAAAATACTAAATCGCAAATTTATTCTGTTTTTTCACCAAACGTCATCTGACTAATATATTCAAGAATACACTGTCTTACAAGAACCAAAGCATTAACAGTTGCACTTTCACGAACTTTCATGCGGTTTCCTTTAAAATGAAACTCTTTAACAGTGATATTTCCGCAGACATTACAAGCAATATATACAAGACCTGCCGGTTCCTCCTCTGAAGAATCAGGGCCGGCGTACCCTGTAATAGAAACTATAACATCTGATTTAGGACCAAGATCAGTTCCTTTAGCCATTTCTCTTGCAGTCTGAGCACTTACCGCTGTGTACTTTTGGATTGTTGTCTTCTTAACTCCGGCAAGTTTTCTTTTGGCTTTATTAGAGTAAGTAACAAGACCACATTTTAAAACTTCTGAAGCACCGGGTACATTTACAAGTCTAGATGCAAGCATACCACCTGTACAGGATTCAACAGTCATAATCTTTAAATCACTTGCTGCAAGTAAATCTACTACCGATTTTTCCAAGGTAACATTTTCATCAGTGGAATAAATATTATTACCAAAGCGAACCTTAAGTTCCTTAACAACAGGCTTTATAAGCTTTCTGGCCTTTTCCTCACTATCTGCACTTGCCGTTACGCGAATATGAACTTCACCAGTCTTAGCGTAAGTAGCTATCGTAGGATTAGTCTGATTATCAATCAAATCCATAATCATAGTCTCAGCAAGACTTTCCCCAACCGATACGACTTTAACGGTCTGAGATGTAATTACGCAGTTAGTTAACTTATGAAAATATGGAACGACACTTTCTTCAAACATGGGCTTAAGTTCATTAGGCGGTCCGGGCAAAAGAACAACATGCTTATTTTCATATGGAATTATAATCCCGGGTGCTGTTCCGTTATTATTTTTAAGAACAATACTGTCAACAGGAACCATTGCCTGCTTAACATTATTGTCAGTATAATTTATGCCCTTCTTCTTGAAAAAATCCTCAATGTCTTTAAGGCTTTCCTCGTGAAGAATAAGTTCTTTACCACATACCTTGGCTGCAATCTCCTTGGTTAAGTCATCCTGCGTGGGACCAAGACCACCTGAGAGAATAACAATATCAGATCTGTTGATAGCCGTAGTGATAGCATCTTCTACTCTGTTAGGATTATCGCCTACAACAGTCTGGTAGTAGCAGCTTAAACCTAATCCTGCAATCTTTTCAGAAAGGTATGCAGCATTAGTATTTACAATGTTTCCGAGCAAAATTTCTGTACCAACACAAACAATCTCAACAACCAGCTTTTCGTCGTTCATTACATCTGTCCACCCATAACACTCTTATTCTTAACGATATAGTCAATAAGAGAAATAATAGTTAATGCAACTGAAATCCAGACAAAAGCTGTTGTTACTATTGAAAGCACTGAAATATTAGCAATCATAAGAATAATAGCAATCATCTGAGATACTGTTTTGAACTTTCCCCAGTAACTTGCTGCGATAACAACTCCGTTATCTGAAGCAACAAGTCTGAATCCACTGATGATAAATTCTCTTGCTATAATAACAATGACAACAACTGATGCAAGAATAGAATTGTCAGAGATTCTTCCAAGTGTAAGTAAACAGATCAAAGCTGAACAAACCAAAAGTTTATCAGCCAAAGGATCCATAAATTTTCCAAAATTAGTTACAAGATTACGCTTTCTTGCTATTTGGCCATCAAGCATGTCAGTCAAACTTGCAAGAACGAAAATAACTAATGCAATATAGTCATTTCCGGGAATGGCATTAGCATAAAGAAAGAAAATAAAAAACGGAATCATGCAAACTCTTAAAATAGTTAATTTATTCGGCAAATTCATCAATAGGTACCCCCACTAAATCATATTTATCTGAACCGGTAACTTTAACCTTTATTAAATCACCAGTCATAAGTTCTTTACCTGTTTCAAGGAATAGATATCCATCAACATTTGGCGCATCTTTATATGTTCTTGTAACATAAGCGTTTTCTTCAGGCATTTTTCCTTCAACCATTACAAGAAGTTCTTTTCCGACCATCTTTTCGGCCATTTCAAAGGCAATTGTCTGCTGAAGTTTCATAACCTTATTACGTCTGATTTTCTTGATGCACTCAAACTTATGTCCACTCATCTTTTCAGCAGCCGTTCCGTCTTCCTTGGAATAAGTAAATACACCAAGACGGTCGAAACGCATACTTTCAACAAAAGAAAGCATTTCTTTAAAGTCACTTTCTTTTTCTCCAGGGAAACCAGTAATGAGGGTTGTTCTTAAAGCAATGTCAGGAATCTCACTACGAAGCTTTCCGATTGTTCTTTCAAGTGATTCCCTTGTGGTTTTGCGTCCCATTTTCTTTAGCATATTGTCTGATGCATGCTGAATGGGCATATCAAGATATTTAACAACCTTTTTGTTGGTCTTTATGGCTTCAATAAACTCATCATCAATTTCTTCAGGATAGCAGTAAAGAATTCTTATATAATAAAGCTCATTAATCTCTGACAAACGCTTTAAAAGTTCAGGAAGTGACTTTTTACCATATAAATCAATACCATAAAGTGTAGTTTCCTGAGCAACTAGAATCAATTCCTTTACGCCACCTTCACATAGTGTCCTGGCTTCTTCAACCAAAACCTCCATGGGTACGGATTTATATCTTCCCCTGAAACTTGGAATTGCACAATATGTGCAGTGTTTTTCACAACCTTCAGCTATCTTTAAATAAGCATAGTGGCCACCTGTTGTAACAAGTCTTTTCTTGCCATAAACAAGAGGCGCCTCTAAAGAATCCTTAATTACTTCAAACTTACCCTCTAAAGCGTTATTAACAGCAAGAACAATCTTATCTATAGACATTGTTCCTACAATCTGGTCAACTTCAGGAATAAGATTTTTAATTTCATCACTATAGCGCTGCGCAAGACAACCTGTTGCGATTAAAGCCTTAAGCTTACCTTTTTTCTTAAGCTGTCCCATATTAATTAATGTTTCAATACTTTCTTTTTTAGCATCTGAAATAAAGGAACAGGTATTAACCACGATTACGTCAGCATCATTTTCATCATCTGTAAATGAAAAGCCTTCCAAAGAAAGCTGGCCTAACATCATCTCGGTATCAACAAGGTTCTTGTCGCATCCTAATGATACAAACATTAATTTCATAAACAAAACAAAAGGGAAACCATATGTGTACGCAAATGATTTCCCGTCCTTTCGGTATTAATTAATCTTCTTCATCGCTGATGATTTTAATCTTAGCCTGATTTAATTCATCAACTGCAATACTTAAAGGCTTCTTATCAACTTCATCGATGTAAGGTTCATCTCCACCGATAATCTGTCTTGCACGACGGCTTGTTGCCATTACGATTGAATAACGGCTGTTTACTACCTTAGCTTCGCCAGGTTCGCAATCTGAGTTAACTACTTTCATTAAGTCTGAATATGAAGGATGTAACATTATCTATCTCCTCTTTCCATTAAATTATTTACTATTATTTGTTGATTTCAGCAAGCTGCTGTTTCATGTCTGATATAAAATCAGCATTCCTTGAAGCCTCAAATAATGCTGCATGAATAATCTCGTCTGTCTGCTTAACGCATTCATCCAAATCATCATTAATGATAAGGTATTCATACTTTTCCATCAACTTGGCTTCATCCATTGCCTGACGTAAACGCTTGGCAATGACTTCTTCTGTTTCAGTTCCTCGACCTCTTAATCTGTTTTCAAGAATCTTGATTGAAGGAGGTGTAACAAAAAGAAGCAATGTATCAGGAAACTTTTCTTTAATCTGCATAGCTCCCTGAACTTCTATTTCAAGAATGACACATTTACCTTCTGAAAGCATCTTATCTACATATGCTTTAGGTGTTCCGTAGTAGTTGCCGCAATAAGAAGCGTGCTCTACTAACATATCATTCTTAATTGCATCTTCAAATGCATCTTTAGTGACAAAGAAATAATCCCTGCCATCAACTTCGCCTTCTCTCATGCCTCTGGTAGTCATTGAGACTGAAAGAGCATAATCATCGCAATCACATAAAAGTCGCTTTACAAGTGTACCTTTACCAGCTCCCGAAAACCCCGAAATTACAACAAGTATACCTTTACCTTGCATGATAGCCTCCAAATATAGTGAAAATGTTCTTATTTTTTATTCAATATTCTGAATCTGTTCACGAACTTTTTCAATTTCTGTTTTAAGTTCAATGGCATGATCTGAAGTTGCAAGATCATTAGCCTTAGAAAGAATTGTATTAGCTTCTCTGTTCATTTCCTGAGCAATGAAGTCTAACTTTCTACCACATGAACCACCATCGGCCAAAGTCTTCTTAGTTGTCTCGATGTGACTTGTAAGTCTGACGATTTCTTCGTCGATGCAAACCTTGTCAGCAAAGATTGTAACTTCCATAAGAAGTCTTCCTTCATCAACTTTGGTATCACCAAGTAAATCTTTAACCTTTTCTGTAAGGCCTGCCTTATATTCTTCAATAATCTTAGGAGCACGTTCTTTAATATATGAAACATGTGAAAGCATGTCATCAAGCTTATTGAACAAATCAGCCTTAAGATTATCGCCTTCCTTAATTCTAGCCTCAACGAATTTCTCGCTGGCTTCTTTTAATGTCTTCTGAAGTCCTGCCCAGATTTCATCTTCATCAATTTCAGATTCTTCCATCGAGAATACTTCAGGATATCTTGAAAGTGTTGAAACTCTAACATCACAGTCAAGTTCGAACTCTTCGGACATCTGCTTTAAATACTTTAAATATTCAGCAGCAACATCTTTATTGTATTTAATACCTACGTTGTTTTCAGTAAAGTCTTCATATGTAATAAAAACATCTACCTTACCACGCTGAATATAGTTCTTAAGTTCGTTACGAATTGCTGCTTCAAAGAAATTAAGCTTTTTGGGCATCTTAATAGTCATATCAAGATATCTGTGATTAACAGATTTAATTTCTACAGTGTACTTACGGTTGGCATCTGCGTATTCTGCACGGCCAAAACCAGTCATACTTTTAATCATATGCATACCTCATTCTCATAATGTGTGGTATGCAATTACTACTTCACCTATCTTATTGCATACCCTTGTATATTATATTCCAACGAGTATAAATAGTCAAGAAATGCACACTTTCTCATTCGTTTATGATTATTAATTAATCAACCTGTTTAAGGCCTGTAATATCAGTTCCTATAACCATCGAATAGTTTGTGTAGTAAACAACAAAGCCCGGTTTTGCTGCGGCAGGTTTTTTAACATTTTTCTTTATTGTGTAATCAATTTCCACACTGTCGCTTCCTCTAGCCGATGAATAATATGCGGCAAGTTTTGCAGCTTCTTCAAAGGTTCTGTCCGGAAGTTCTTTACCGTTTGTTCTTACAACAACATGTGAGCCGGGCATCTTTTTGGCATGAAACCACCAGTCATTACCGTTGGCAAAATCAAAAGTCAGTTTATCATTCTGGAAGTTATTCTTTCCAACATAGATATCAAAGCCATCCGAGCTAATGTAATGGAAGGGCTTTGAAGTAATCTTGGCTTTTTTATTTGAAGCCTTATATTTAATATATCCGGCTTCTATAAGTTCTTCCTTAATCTGGGCTAAATCTTCTTCCCCAACAGCAATATCAAGTGAAGTCTGAATAGAACGAAGATGCTCTACCTCAGCATAAACTTCCTCGATAATACCTGTAAGTGACTGAGCCGTTCTTTTGAGTTTAGTATACTTATCAAAATATTTCTGAGCATTTTCTTTAGCTGAAAGATTCTCATCCAAAGGAATAGTTACCATCTCATTGGTGTAATAATTTAATGCTTCTAACTTTTTGGCACCTTCCTTAACGTCATAGCCGTAAGTATTTATAAGTTCCCCGTAAACTCTGTATTTATCTTTCTTTTCAGTATCACTTAACTGCTTTCTCTGAAGATCGAGTTTTTTAACATTTCTTTCAAGAGCAGTAGAAACAATTTTTCTAAGATCTGTCGATTTCTGTCTGATTCTTACAACAATGCTCTTCTCTTTATAAAAAGAACTAAGTAACGTTGAAATGCTTTCGTACTCTCTTACATTCATATCCTTATAAAGATTTAAATCAATTGCAGCATACTCTACAGGTGCGTTCCCATCATAGACCGCAACAGGCTTAAAATCACCTGCAATTATTGAGTCAATAACTTTATTGTATTCAAAAGAAAGTCTTCTGATATCATCATCAGTAAGCGCTGAAGTAGATAAATCTGCGTCTACATTTGCTCTAAAGCAAATCTCACTGGAAACTAAAGGTGAAAAACCTGTAAACGAGCTATAAATAGCCTTGGCAGTTTCACAATGAGCGTTCTTTATCACTGAAGAAAAGTCGTAAGATTCCTTATCAAGGGGGTTCAACTTCTCAAGTGTCATAGGAATAAACCACTCTCTTCCCGGAAGTACCTCTCGAACAGAGCTTACATTGTGACTAATATGCTTTATTGAATCGATAATCATATTCTTATCATCAGTAAAAATGATATTAGAATGCTTACCCATCAACTCAATAATAAGTTGTTTTCTGCACAAATCGCCCATTTCATCGAGGTGCTCTAAAGTCATCTTTATGATACGCTCAAGTCCTGGTTGCTCAATAGATACAATCCTTGCATTGGTAAGATGTTTTCTTAAAAGCATGCAAAAGCCCGGAGCTTGAAGTGGTGCCGGTTTATTATCTTCTGAGATATAAACAAGTGGTAATGTAGCATCCGCAGACAAAAGAAGGCGCCATGTTCCTGAGTTGCCTTTAATCGTAAGCATCAGTTCATCGGGTTCAGGTTGTGCTATTTTATATATTCTAAGTCCTGTAAATGTTGCCGAAAGTTCATGTGTTAAACAGGCAACTGTAATTCCATCAAAAGCCATATAAAACCTATATCTTTCTTTATCTATTAAAAAATCAGTTATATCAATGGATTATGTGATATATTAACTTACGTATAATAACACATTGGAGACATACATGAAAATATTTCTTTGTGCAATAAACAGTAAATACATCCATTCAAATCTTGCAGTGTATTCCCTAAAAGAATATTCCAAACCATCCAAGGCTGAAATTGAACTGGGTGAATATACAATAAACAATCAGAAAGATGACATTTTAAAAGCAATCTATAAAGCTCATGCTGATGTCATCTGCTTTTCAGTATATATATGGAATCTTGAGTATGTCATTGATATAAGTCGCGAGTTTCATAAGCTTTGTCCCAATATCCCAATCTGGGTAGGTGGGCCCGAAGTATCTTATGAAACCGAACACTTTTTAACTAATCATCCCTGGATAAAAGGTGCCATGTTAGGCGAAGGCGAGGAAACCTTTAAAGACTTATGTTCTTATTATCAAAATATGGATTGTCGTAAGTTATCTGATGTAAATGGCCTTTTATATAAAGAAGACGACCAATTTATGAAGACAGGATTCAGAGAAGCATTAAACCTCGACACAATTCCTTTTCCATATAAGAACATAGAAGATTTTCAAAACAGAATCATCTATTACGAATCAAGCCGCGGCTGTCCATTTATGTGCAGTTACTGCTTATCTTCTATTGATAAAGGTGTCCGCTTTCGAAGCCTTGAACTTGTATTTAAAGAGTTATCTTTCTTTTTGGATAATAAAGTTCCTCAGGTTAAATTCGTTGACAGAACCTTTAATATTAACCCTAAAAGAACGACGGACCTACTAAAATTTATTAAAGAACATGATAATGGAATCACTAACTTTCACTTTGAAGTTGCTGCAGATATTTTAACGGATAATGAAATAGAAATAATGAAGGACATGCGTCCCGGTCTTATTCAGCTTGAAATCGGTGTTCAGTCAACAAATGCATCGACAATATCCGAAATTCATAGAAGCATGAATCTTGAAAAACTGTGGGCAAATGTTAAAAAAATTCAGTCCTTTAAAAACATCCATCAGCATCTTGATTTAATAGCAGGGCTTCCATTTGAGGATTATGATACCTTCAAAAACTCTTTCAATGAGTTATATTCAATATACCCTGATCAGTTACAGCTTGGTTTTTTAAAAGTATTAAAGGGTTCATACATGTATGAACATGCCAAAGAATATGAAGCTATCTGGCACGAAAAGCCCCAGTACGAAATAATGTCAACCAAGTGGCTTTCATATGACGATGTACTAAATCTAAAAAACATTGAAGAAATACTGGAAGTTTACTATAATTCAGGCCAGTTTCCTACTTCAATCAGGCTTCTTGAGAAATATTTCGATACCGCTTTTAGCATGTACGAAAAATTCGGTCAGTTCTACGAAGAAAAAGGCTACTTTAATATGAGCCATTCAAGAAATCGAAGGGGTGAAATTTTGCTTGAATTTATTGAAAGCCTAAACATAGATCCAAAAGCCTTTTATGAAACATTAACCTTCGACCTTTACTATAGGGAAAATTGTAAATCAAGACCTTCTTTTGCCCCTGATTTAAAAGAATGGTCAGCACTTTCAAGAAAGTACGCAACAAATAGTAAATTATCCCATTTAGAGAGATTTACCCGCCCTCTTCCAACCATCAGTGATGATATTGAAGGCCAGTACTATATACTTTTTGATTACACGGGTAAAAATTCGATTGAAATAATTAAAGACTGCTTATAGGCAAAAGAAAGTCCTCTATGAAATTTAATTTCCATAGAGGACTGTTTTTATTTAAATCTGACCCACGATAAATATCGCAGATTTTATATTTATATAAACTGTGAAACTGTAAATGCTGCGTATAAAACCAAAAGTATAATTCCCTGCCATCTTGAAAGCTTACCCTTAATAAGAGCAGGTATTGTAAGTATTGCCATTACTATAAGCATCAAAGGAGTGTCTACAACTAAAGATGAAAATACTTCTTTGCCGCCAAGATTCATTACGCTAAAATCAGGTGCTGCAATCTTAAATGGCCCAATTGTAATTGAAAGACCTGATACAAGTACCAGATTAAATAAGTTAGCACCGCAGACATTACCAAGTGATAACGCTCCATGTCCCTTAGCAAGTGATGTAATCGCTGTAACAAGTTCAGGAAGTGAAGTTCCAAGTGCTACGAATGTTAATGCAATAACAGTTTCAGGAACTCCCAAAGCACCAGCGATTGCAATACCGTGGTTAACTAAAAGATTAGCACCAACAGCTATTAATGCAGCTCCTACAACAAGTAAAACTACTACAAGCCACATGGCCTTTTCCTTGTCATCACCTTCTTCTTCGTTTTCAACCATATCTTCATTTCCGGGTTTTAAAGCCTGTTTTACTAAAATGAACATATAAACAAAGAATGTAACTAAGAGCACAATTCCTGACCATCTTTTAAATTCACCGAAGACGTATGCATTTCCGGCATAAAAGATTGCTGCTGCAAAAAAGAATATTACAGGAATCACAAGCGATTTCTTATTTATCTTCCCAGGCTTAACGGCAACGGTAATTGCTGCAACCAAAGCAGTGTTACAAATGATTGATCCGATTGCATTTCCGTATGCCATTGCGCCATGTCCGGTTGCGGCACCGGTTGCACTTACCAAAACTTCGGGAAGTGTCGTACCGATTGAAACAACCGTTGCACCGATTATTATCTCAGGAACATGAAATTTCTTGGCAATTCCTGTTGCACCATCTACGAACCAGTCTCCACCTTTGATAAGAAGAATAAGTCCTAATATAAACAACAAAATATGAACTATCATGATAAGTCCTCCTCAAGTTGTTTAATGATATCACAGTCGATAAATAGCGTCAAATTATTTAGTCTTTACACCTTCTGATTCAATAATAAATCTAACTGCGCAATCATCAAGTGATGATGAAGAGAATGACTTATATCCCTTAGCCAAATCAGCGATTGCTTTAATTCTGTCGCTCATTGTTGAAATATTTGTATCGAATACGCTTGATAACTTCTGAACACCTTCTTCATCAAACTTAACCATACCATCGTTTAACTTTTTAGTACCATCGAATAATTCAAGTGCTCCATCGCTAAGTTTAACAGCACCGTCAGCAAGTTCCTTACTTCCGTCAACAAGTTTGGATGAATTAGCTGTTAACTGACCAACACCATCTGAAAGCTTTGAAGTACCTTCTACTAATGCTTCGCTACCTTCAAGTAAAGCACCTGCACCTGTGCTAAGTGCGCTTGTTCCATTACATAATTCTTTGGCACCTTCTTCAAGTTTACCAAGTCCTGCTACAAGTGAGCCTGAACCTTCTTTGAGTTTAGCTGTACCTTCTTTTAATGAACCTGCACCGTTTGCAAGATCAGTTGCACCCTTTGTAAGTTTATTAAGCTTAGCCTGTGTATCATCGCTTGATAAAGTTGCTGCGGACTGTGAAAGTCCATTTGATAATGCATTAGCGCCATCTACAAGACTCATTCCTGAAGCACCTGCTGTAGTAATTGCTGCATTAATCTGTCCCTTTGCACTGTTTGCACCCATTACTGCGCCCTGCTTAGCAGAGTTTGTTGCAACACCATCAACAATACCTGTTACTGCTGATAAAATTGTTCCTTCAATATATGTAGCCTGCTCTACAGTAATTCCTGTTGCTGCTGCAATCGCCTCGGCTGTAAGGCCACCGCCGGCAAGCATTGCTGCCATATCTTCAGCTGATAATACACCACTTAAAGAAATCTGTGCAATAGAAGGATCTTCTATTGTTGTCTGTGCTGCTGTTGCCTGTGCTAACTGTGAAATACCACCTGCAATCGAACCTGCAGCTGCACTTGCTGATTCAACACCATCTTTAATTGTTGTAATCTGACCAACTAATGTATTTACACCGTCTTTCAATTCTGTAGCACCGTTTGAAAGAGCCTGTGCTCCGTCGTCAACCTGACCAATACCTTTATCAAGACTTCCTGCTCCCTGCGAAGCTGATGTAATACCGTTTGATAAAGCACTAGCACCTTCTCCAACCTTACCTACGCCGGCTGAAAGTTCGCCAATACCATTATTAAGCTTAGATGCACCATTTGAAAGCTGACCAACACCATCTGAAACCTTAGAAACGCCGTTTGTGTATTCAACTACACCATTTGCAAGTTCCTGACTTCCGTCCTTAAGTTTTCCTGTTCCGTCGTAAAGTTCACCGGCACCATTAGATAACTTCTTAGAACCATCAAGTAACTGGCTTGTTGCATCAACAAAGTCGTTTACTTTTTCTTTTGTCTCATCAAAATCCCCATTAACATCTACATCCTCAAGTCCGAGAGCGCCTAAAACATCTGAACTTACTACTGTAAGTGTCATTCCAAGTTCAAAATCAACAGCATCTGCTTCAACTGTTACTGTACCGGGAATATTAAGCTTATCTTCTATTCTTTCAAGCATATCGTTTTCTTTAACTTCTTCACCGTTTAGGTCATCAACAAGTCCGGGGAAAGCCATACCAAGTACTACCTGCTTGTTTCCGTCTGAAACAACTGTTCCGTTTGTTACTGAAATATTAGAAAACTTATCGCCATCTAAAAGCATACCGCTTGCAACAACGAAAGGTGTGTAAAGAGTCTGATCCTTATCACCAATCTTTACTGTCTGCTTGGAATTATTTGTATATTCAAACTTAATCTCTACATGTCCTGATTTTCCTGCAATTTCTTCAGGTGAGATTTCCTTACCATCAAGTGTATAGGAAATGTTTACTGATACAGGGATCTGCTTGTCTGTTGTTCCCTGGTAGTAAATATCGCTACCGTTTGCATTCCAGATAAGCTTATCTCCTTCTACATTGAATTCTTCATTACCCTTAACGTTAACAATATCCTTTAAATCTGTTGAATCAGTAAGCTTTTCAGTTGCACCACTGTTCTTTAACCAGTTACTTACTGTTACTGAAGAAACATCACCATTTGCAGATGTCTTAACATAAACTGTTTCTTCTTTATTTGCAGTTGATGAACCCTGATTAACAACCTTTTCAATTACAGTGTTAAGCATTTCTTCATCAGACATTACTGTTTCTACTACTGATTTCTTTTCTAAACCACAACCACCTAATGTGGAACATAATACTGTTGCTGCCATAACTGCAGCGCATACTCTAACTGCGTTCTTTTTCATTACGCATTTTCTCCTTTCACTTTAAATCCTAATGAGGTATTTATAATCAACTTGTCAAAAATCATCATCATTGCCGGAAGCATTGTAAGTACGATAAACATACTGATAATTGCGCCTCTGGCCATAAGCATACATAAGGAACTGATCATATCGATGTGACTGATTAAACCAACACCAAATGTTGCTGCAAAGAAGCTAAGTGCACTTACGATAATTGACTTCATACTTGCTTTATGTGAAATCATAACCGCTTCTTTCTTACCGGCACCCTTTGCTCTTTCTTTTTTATATCTTGTAGTCATAAGTATCGCGTAATCAACCGTAGCTCCTAACTGAATCGTACCTATAACAATTGACGCCACGAAAGGTAAAACAGTTGATGTGTAATAAGGAAGTCCCATATTTACAAAAATCGCAAGTTCGATAACACCAACCAAAATTACCGGAAGTGAAGCCGACTTAAATACAAATAAGATAATTAAGAAAATCGCACCTATTGAAACAATACTTACTGTCTTAAAATCTTTATCTGTAATTCTTATAAGGTCTCTTGTACAAGGTGCTTCACCCACAAGCATTGAACTTGGATCATAGCTTTTAGCTATCTTTTCAAGTGAGTCGCACTGTGCGTTAACCTCATCACTTGCCACCTTGTACTCAGACATAATCATGAGCATCTTGTGGTTTCCACTATCAAGTTCACTAACGATGTCATCAGGTAAAAATGACTTGGGAAGAAGTGGTCCGACTACAGACTCAAGACCAAGCACTGTTTTAACACCAGGCACCTTCTTCATATCTTTAATCATCTGCTCGCTTTCTTTGGCAGATAAATTACTGTCACATAAAAGCATGTGCATGCAGTTCATTTCAAATGAATCATTTAATTTGTTATTTGCCTCGATACTAGGTAAAGTTTCAGGCAATGTTGAATCTAAGTTGTAATAAACTTCTGTGTTCTTATATCCATATAATGCAGGGAGCAAAAGAACAACAAATAATACTGCAAAGATCCAGGAATGATTTACTATAAACTCTGAAATCTTAGGCATGTCCCTAAGTAAAGGCTTATGCTTTGTTTTCTGAATGAGTTTGTCAAATATAAGAAGCAATGAAGGAAGAACTGTTACACAGGCGATAACACCAATGAAAACGCCCTTAGCCATTACAATTCCAAGATCAAGTCCTAATGTAAAGCTCATAAAGCAAAGTGCAACGAAACCGGCGATTGTTGTAATTGAACTACCTACAACTGATGTAATCGTGTTACTGATTGCATGAGCCATTGCTCTTTCTTTATCATTGTCATATTTTTCAAGGTTCTCTTCGTAGCTGTGCCAGAGGAAAATCGAATAGTCAAGTGTAACTCCAAGCTGTAAAACAGCTGTAAGCGCCTGAGTTATATAAGATATTTCACCAAGCACAATGTTGGAACCTAAGTTATAAACGATTGCCATTCCTATACTTATAAGGAAGAAAACCGGTGCAAGGAAGGAATCCATCGTAAGTGAAAGAACCACAAGTGCAAGCACAACTGCTATCGCAACATATATAGGTGTTTCTTTCTCCGACAAATCCTTGGTATCAGTTACAACCGGTGACATACCACTTAAGAAGCACTGCTTTCCGGCAACCTTTCGGATTTCTTTAATGGCCTGCATTGTTCCATCTGATGAAGTTGTATCATCAAAGATGACAGCCATTAATGTTTTATCTTCATTATTAAAAGCTTCATATAATTCAGTAGGTAACATTTCCATTGGAATTGATGTATCCATAAAAGAGTCATACCAAATTACCTTAGCTACATGATCAACGGCTTCAACCTTTTCTTTCATTGCCGCTGCATCTTTTGTGTTCATACCCTCAACAACCAAAAACGAAAACGCTCCAGTACCAAATTCATCTACCAGAACATCCTGGCCCACCATAGTCTCAATTTCTTTGGGAAGATAATAAAGAATATCGTAATTAACTCTTGTTCCTAAATATCCAATTGCTGATGGAATTAATAAAAGTAAAGCAACCAGTATAATCGGAACTCTGAACTTTACTATCCCCTTTCCAAACTTTATCATTTGTACACTTCCTTTCTATGATTTAAAAAATGACCAACGTTCATTTTTCGTTTGCATAATCGTTTTACTCCAAAAATGACCATTAGTCAATAATTTTTTTCAAGTTTATTGATTTTTTAGAAATTAACGTGTATTAATAGATATAGGGGAAGTTAAATGAGCCTTTTTCTTTTAGTATTTTAGGCAAAAGAAACGGTACAAAGTGTTCATGTATAAATAATGGAGAACAATATGGGAAAAGCAGAAAGTAACAAACAACTAAAAAGAGAATCACTACTAAACACGGCTTATAAGCTTTTTACAACAAAAGGTATTCATGATACTTCTATATCAGATATTGTGAAAGAAGCCGGTGTTGCAAAAGGCACCTTCTATTTATATTTCAAAGATAAATATGATATAAACAATAAGCTTGTATATCATAGAAGCACAAAGCTTTTTGAAAATGCAGTAGATAAGCTTATGGCTTCCGATAAAGCAAATGCTCCAGTTAAAGATAAATTGATCTTTATAATAGACTGCGTAATCGATGCGCTTGCAGATAATAAGTCCTTACTTATGTTTATTTCCAAAAACCTGGGATTGGGATTTTACAGATACGCAATGGAAACGGCTCACAACGAAGACGATTCCATCATAAGAAAGATAGATGAAGAAGTTTTAAATGAAATTGATTCCAGTGTTACTAATCCGGAACTAATGATGTATATGATTATAGAGCTTACCGGAAGCAGCATCTTCTCTTCTATTCTTTATGAAAAGCCTGTATCGATTGAGGAATTAAAACCTCATCTTTACACAACTATTTTAAATATCGTTGATCAGTTCACAATTAAATAAAAGCAAAGTAAAAGGACGCCTTTAAAGCGTCCTTTCTTGTTGTTTGAAATATTAAACTGCTTTGGATGATAATCTTGCGATTAATGCAATTACTGAAATAATACCGGCTACAATAACGATCGGTCCAACAATAGTTGCAAAGCCTAAAACAGTAATTGCAAGTGCACCAACTATGACGTATCCGATTGCTCCAAATACAAAACCAAGAAGCTTTCCAAAAAGTCTAAACATAAAGCCGGTGCATTTTAAAAGACAACCACATGTAAGTACTAATAATAAAAATGAAAGCATAACCATTCTCCTTTCAAAAACAAGTAATAACTGTTTACAAAAGAATAATACGATTTTTAATCATTTACTTACACATCTATAAATGCGAATTAAGGCATATATCCGACCTTAATTCTGCGAAATAAAAACTTAGAACAAATCTCTGTACCATGAAAGGCTTTCAAGATATGCATTAATACCTGCATCAGTATCAATACCTTTAACAATCATAATTCTTGAACATTCATTCCAGTCTGCAACTTCATATGCTTTAATGAAGTTTAAAACATCTGCAAAGTCTCCGCTTCCTTCAAGAAGGGCCTTTTCAATAGGATTGGATACCTTTACAAGTTCAAGAGCTTCCTGCATTGTTTTATTCAAAATGATATCAAGTACTGAAAAAAGTCCTGCAAGGAATAATTCGGGTGCCTGACCTGCCATACCAAATAAGGGAGCAAGTTTTTCAGCAAACTTAGCTCTAATCAAGGATATACGTGTAATTTCAGAAGGTTTATCCTCACAAAGCTTATTAGCAACGGCTGTATTAATCCAGGTCTTAAGTTCCTTCTGACCAAGCATTGCAGCTGCATGGCGAATAGTTGTAATACCGCCATTTACTGACATACGATTAACCATCTTTAAAAGTGATACAACAAGTGCTGTATCTCGACCAATAATATCAGCAGCCTTAGTTAAATCAAAGTCAGGATCATTAACGATATTTAAAAGTTCAACATATGTAGCCTTAACAGGTGAAATCTCCTTATCTCCCTTTGTTACGGGAAGTCTGTAAAAGTCACCTTCGTATAAGCTATATCCGCCTTCTTCACAAAGTTTATCAAACACTTCCTGACTATCAACGTTTACAGCTACAAGTTTTATATTAGGATAAAGCTTTGAAAAGAAAATCTTAGCCTTGGTGATATCGATTCTTTTGTAATCAAGAAGAAGAAAATCCATCACTTTAAGGATCTCTTTATATTCTTCAAAATCAGCAACGAAAATCTTTCTCATTGCAAATCTGTAACCTTTAGCCTTTAACGTTTTGATTCTTTCAATGAAGATTTCCTGAGGTAAAACAGCCTTATCAATCAAAAGAACGATTCTTGAAGAAGGCGCCTTACACTGTGCTTCAATATCAGCAAAGATTGAAATATCATTTACTGAAACAAAGATATCAGCATCAGATGATAATGTTTCGATACCCATGGTATCAATAACATCGAGTCCATCAATCTGGCCGATGCCGGAATTGGCTCCTGTACCAAGCATACTGGGATTCAAAAGAAAGTTACCCTTTTGTGCGAATAAAGAAAAAGCTTTTACGGCCATCTTATCGTCAAATAAAGGCAGCAGTGTTGAAAACATATATTACTCTCCTTTTACAGAAATATCGTCAAAATTTGCAGTTATTCCTAAACAATATAATAACTTATATGAATAAGTTTTTCTATATTTAAATACAAAACTTATATTTAGAATATAATCCAATCATGTTATAATTATGCTAACAATTTACAAGAATCAAAAATGAGGATATTTCATATGCGCGATAAAATTGCTATTTTTAGTGGTGGCTGGAGTGGAGAATATTTGCAAAGTATTCTTTCCGGTGCTGCGCGTCTTTTTAATGCGGAAAACTATGATGTCATCGCATTCGTTAACTTTTCTGTTCGTGGCGATTTTCCTAGGGTAAACATTCCTGAAGTTAATCTGTTTAAACTCCCTGATTTATCTGAGTTTACAGGTGTTATTTTGCTTGCCAACTCATTTAATAACGACGAAGAGTTCAGATATTTGCTGAGTGAAATTAACAGAACAAATATCCCCGCTATCACTATAGAGTATAAACTTGATAATATTCCTACAGTTTCAACAGATAATTATCTTGGTATGTATAATCTTACCAATCATCTTATTGAAGCCCACAATTGTAAAAAACTTGTTTATATAGGTGGCCCCAAAGAACACACTGAAAACATCGAACGTCTCAATGCTTTTATATCAGCCTGCTCTGAAAACGGAATTGATATTACTGATAAAGAAGTTTATTTTGCCGACTGGTCCAAGAGTATGATTCCGGACATTATCGATGACTGGCTTGATAAGAACGCATCATGTCCCGATGTTTTTGTAGTAGCCAACGATATCATGGCTATGGCTGTATGTAACTACTTAAAGACTATTGGTCTTTCTGTCCCCGAAGACGTTAAAGTTACGGGTTACGACTGTACAAGACTTGCAAGAACACACAGTCCTTCTATCGCATCCGTAAGCCACGAGTGGGAATACATGGGTGAAATTGCGGCGCTTCGACTTAACAAAATGATCAAAGGCGAACCCGACACAGCAGACGGAAAGCTTTCTACCGTATTCGTTCCGGGCCAAAGCTGTGGCTGTGATGAGGTTTCAATCGCTCTTGCCGAAAAGCGAGTACTTAGTAACCTCTTTAATGCAGACAGAATAGATCCTATTGATTCGGATTCTCATTTCAGGCATTTTTATACTTCAATTAAGAAGGCTCATACTCTTCAGGAGGTTCATGGCAGTTATTCATATCTTTTCCAGAATGAGCATGAAGTTGAGGGACTGAGTTTTTCACTCTTTATAGATCCTGAATTCTTTAAGTTTGAAAATCAGAAGCAGAATCTTAAGCTTGAGGGTTACAATGATGAATTTACTGTGTTATGCCAGTTAAGACGCGGAATTGCGCAGCCGTCTAAAACTTGTCTTAGAAAAGATATATTCAATGAGATAATTGAAAAAGATAATTTACCTAACTTATATGTTATTCTTCCTCTTTATTCCGAAGATAGCACATATGGTTTTGCTGCTTTAAACGGTAAGCTGAATGTTGTAAATGAAAACCAGCATTACATCTGGACACGACACATGATTCAGTCACTTGAATTTGTAGCCAACAATTTACTGCTTGCTGAAATGAATAAGCAGTTAGTTTTATCATCAGTTACAGACGAGCTCTCTTCAATCTATAACCGTACAGGAGCCGAAAAATATATCTATCCCAAGCTTTTAGAAGCTGCCCAGGACAAGAAAAAGTCTGTGATAATGCTTATTGATGTTGATCATATGAAGATTATAAATGACCGCTTCGGCCATGTTAACGGTGATCTTGCCATTAAGACAGTCTCTAACATATTAAAGACTAAACTTCCGGATGGATTTATCCCCTGCCGATTTGGCGGTGACGAATTCTTAGTTGGCGGAATAATAGATGGTGACATTGATATGGATATAATTGTTAAGGAAATCGAAGATGTTCTTGCTCAGATCGTAGAAAAAGAACACATCGAATTTCCCTTAACTATAAGTATTGGTTACAGCATATTCACCGCAAAGAAGAATACGGATATTGAAAAAGCCATTGTACTTGCTGATGAACTTATGTATGCAACAAAGCGTATTCATCACGACAATTTTTCATTAAAGGCCTAGATAGAACTAATCTCTTCTTGTTCCACAGTTTGTGCAGAAACGAGTAATATTCTTTTTCCCACAGGTGCAGATCCAGCTAACAGATGTAGCATCTTTAGGTCTTCCGCATCCGGGGCAGAAATTAGTTTCATTTAATCGACCACAAGGACATTCCCACTTAAACTTTGTTTTAGGTGGGAGTTTTTTGTTTTCAGTAGTTCCACTAACGGTATCAAAATTATCATTCGCACCCGGAACATTGTTTAAACTATTATATTCAAGTACAGCTAATCTGTATTTGTCTTCATCTTCACTATTGATTCTTGTTGAGTCAAAAGAAAAATCACTAATATAGATTCCGTTTGTTTTACAGAATCCACCTCTTAAATCGCTTAAAACATATACTAAAAGATCATCCAAAAGAGTTGGAATGTCATCGTGTGCTATTCCCGCAGGAATTTTTTCTCCAAAGAATATGCTCATAGTGCAGTGCATACTCTGTAAAAGTCTTCCTTCAAATTCAGCCTTCTTCTGGGGATTAGTTAAATCACCACCCTTACTGAAAAAAGCAATATCATCACTTATCTCATATGAATAAGAACCTGATATCTCAAGGCCTAAATCAAGTTCTATTCCTTTATCCTTCTCTACTACTTTAATAAAAATTGGGGGATTAATAAAAAAATTAGCTGTATATATCTGACTCAATATAATTTCCTCTCAATCAATAGACTAGATACATTATACCTTATATACACTTTCTTTTGCCAATTAATTATAAATAAATTTGAGCATAAAAACACCGACCCTCAGGCGTTAGTTTTTAGAACCTAACTACTGATGGTCGGTAAATAATTCCTATTAATCCATATATTCAAATAATGCATTTGCAATTGTATCGCTGTCTTTACAGCAACTTGAGTAACGAGTCATTGAATCAAGACTAATCATTGAAACGTCACCTATCGCTCTGAAGCCTTCCATAGTATCTTCGTAGGTCTTACGATCACACTCTACATCATCAATTGAGTAGGTACCAAGATCCATATCGTGCTTAAGATATCCAAGCGAAATAACGTCCATATCGTCAATACAGTAATATGACATCGACTCGACACCGGGACCGAAGCTGCTATCCTCAATAAGATTCTTCTTAGGATAATAAACCATTGAACCGTAATCGCCAAAGCCACCGACTAAGTTAACATCGTTTGCTTTAGGATCATATTTATATACCCAGATATTGTCCATTTCGCCGTTTCCGTTGCAAATGAGTAATTCCAAAACATCGTCATCATCAACATAAGCAAGGGCAAAGCACATGGGACTGTCCGATACTAAAAATCCACCTGCTGCATCATACAAAAAATACGCATATGCAGAGACCATATCCATATCTTCAACGCTTGTAGATGCGTAAGTTTTTTCCAAAGCACTTTGAGTTTGCGAAGCACTCTTTGCGGTTACATTTACAACAATGCCTTCCGCAGCAAGTTCAACGTTATTTTTTATGTAAGGTGTAGTATCTGCACAAGCTGAAAAACTTAAAATCATAAGCATGGAAGCAAGGGCAAATACCATAACACTTATCTTCTTTTTACTCATAAATTTCCTCTCGTGAATTAAAATAGAAACTTCACAAGGCAACACTATATTATAAAGTTTCGAAAAATGCAACTTATTATTTTGAGGGCAAAAGAAAGGCTTTCTCACCCTGATAGTGAAAAAGCCTTAATTGATAATATATTAAACTTACAAATTCTTAACTCTTAATGCACGAATCGCATTTAATATAGCTATAATCATTACGCCTACATCTGCAAAAATTGCTGCCCACATATTGGCATAGCCTAAAGCTCCCAAAAGTAAGCATCCGGCCTTAATTGCAAGGGCAAAAACGATGTTTTCATAAACAATCTTAATGCACTTCCTTGAAATCTTTATTGCTTTGGAAATCTTTAAAGGATCATCGTCCATAAGTACAACATCAGCAGCTTCAATAGCAGCATCCGAACCCATAGCTCCCATTGCAATACCTATATCTGCTCTTGTTAAAACAGGAGCATCATTAATTCCATCTCCAACGAAAACAAGTTTTTCATCATCCTTCTTTTCGGATATAAGTTTTTCAACCTCTGTAACCTTGTCTGCGGGTAAAAGTTCGCTTCTTACTTCATCAAGCCCAAGTTCCTCGGCAACCTTTAAAGCAACCTTGCTTGCATCTCCTGTAAGCATAACTGTCTTTTTAACGCCACAGTTTTTAAGTTCAGCAATAGCCTTTTTAGAGTTTGTTTTAACTACATCTGAAATAACGATGTGACCGCTGTATACACCGTCTATAGCAAGGTGAATAATTGTTCCCACACTAGAGCATGGATTATATTCAATAGATAGTTTTTCCATAAGTTTGGAGTTTCCGGCAGCAATCTTTTTACCATCAACTTCAGCGATTACACCATGACCACTGATTTCTTCGATATTAGTTACTCTGCTTCGGTCTACTTCCTTACCATATGCTGATAAAATGCTCTTACTGATAGGATGTGATGAAGCACATTCAGCGTGTGCAGCATACTCAAGAAGTTTGGCATCTTCAAGCTCACTATGATGAATTCCGCTTACTTCAAATACACCCTTTGTAAGTGTACCGGTCTTATCAAAGACTACGATATTGGCCTTAGAAAGAGTCTCTAAGTAGTTTGAACCTTTAATAAGAACGCCTTCCTTACTTGCACCACCAATACCTGCGAAAAAGCTTAATGGAATACTTATTACAAGTGCACATGGACAGCTTATTACAAGGAAGGTAAGTGCTCTGTAAATCCATACTAAAAAGTCTGCAGGCTGACCTAATAAAAATATCCTTACAAGAGGCGGAAGTACTGCAAGTGCAAGTGCACTATAGCAAACTGCAGGTGTATATACTCTTGCAAATTTTGAGATAAACTCTTCGGATTTAGACTTGTTGGAACTTGCATTTTCAACGAGTTCAAGAATCTTGGAAACAGTTGATTCGCCAAAGTCCTTAGTTGTTTTAATCTTTAATACTCCTGTCATGTTGATGCTACCGCTAATTATTTCATCATCAACCTTAACGTCTCTTGGAAGACTTTCACCTGTCAGAGCACTTGTATTAAGGCTAGATGAACCTTCTATTACAATACCATCAATCGGAACCTTCTCACCGGGCTGAACAATAATAACTGAACCAATTTCAACTTCATCAGGATCAACCTTTTCAAGTTTGCCTTCTTTTTCTATATTGGCATAATCAGGGCGGATATCCATGAGTTCACTTATGTTTCTACGGCTCTTTCCTACTGCATAACTCTGGAAAAGTTCACCTATCTGATAAAAAAGCATAACCGCAACTGCTTCAACAAGGTCATCACTCTTTTCATAAATAGCCATTCCAAATACGCCAAGTGTGGCTATAGCCATAAGAAAGTTCTCGTCAAAGACACGACCGTTTTTAATACCCTTAAATGCCTTAATTAAAATATCATATCCGATAATCAGATAATCAATTAAATAAAGAATCGATTTTATAACTCCGTTTACCGGGATAAAATGTAATGCTATAAGAAGAATCGCCGAAATAATGACTCTTGTCAGCATTTTCTTCTGCTTCTTACTCATCTAAATCACCTCAAAATTCTCATAGTAAATGCCTTTAGGCATTATTTTTAATCAAATATTATAATTCGATTTCACAATCAGGCTCAACCTTCTTGCAAGCCTTTAAAACGTTCTTCATGATTGCATCTACATCTGCATCATCATCGAATTCAACAATCATCTTCTGTGCCATAAAGTTTACAGTTGCCTTATTTACGCCTTCAACCTTGTTGCTTGTTTCTTCCATAAGGTTTGCACAGTTAGCACAGTCTACTTCAATCTTGTAAGTTTTTTTCATTTTAATAATCTCCTTGAATGTTAGTTTCGTTCAACAATTAAGTACTTGTTTAATCGTTACAACCGAAGTATAATTTTTTCAAGAAACAAATGCAATACCTTTAAAGCATTAACTGCCAAAAGGGATAAAACCATTTCCAAAATGGAGAAAGAAGGTCTGCGATGCATACAGGAAAAATACCTCACCATCATACACAAGGCAGAGAAATCGAGCATTTAAGCCTTCAACTTAATAAAGTTGAAGATTTCGAAACTGTATCAGAGGTTTTTAAACAGCTAGGCGATTCGACAAGAGTCCGTATCTTCTGGCTTTTATGTCACTGTGAAGAATGTGTTGCTGATATAGCAGCTTTACTTGATATGAGTTCACCTGCTGTTTCTCATCACCTTAGGGTTTTAAAAAACTGTAAGCTTATCTCATCCACAAGATCCGGTAAAGAAGTTTATTACAAGGCAAGTGATAACAAACAAAGTCAACTAATGCATCAGATGATTGAACAGGTCATGGAAATCTCCTGTTTGGATGATATTTTGAAATCTCACGAGGAATATGAAAACAATATATCTTCTTCTCAGGAACAGATTTTAAACATCCATAAGGTTCATGATTATCTTACTAACCATTTGGATGAAAGAATTACTATAGAAGAATTATCCAGAAAATTCCTTATGAATCCAACTACATTAAAGTCTCTATTTAAAGAGACCTATGGTGATTCCATTGCTTCTCATATAAAGGAGCACCGCATGGAATACGCCTCTACCCTCTTAACTTCTACAGATTTAAGTTTAAATGAGATTTCAAGAAATGTCGGTTACGAAAGCCAGAGTAAGTTTTCTTCGGCATTTAAGGAAACATTTGGAATGCTTCCTAGTGAATATAGGAAAAATAATTAATATATATGTAGTATAATTTTCTTTAAGAAGATTTTTCTATGGGAGGTTTATTATGAAAGTTAAAGCAGTTAAGTGTTACGACTATGTCGAACTTAGTTTTAAGGGTAATCTTGATGGAAATCCATTTACAGATTATTACATTAAGGGAACATTCACCGGTGAGCATGAAAGTAAGACTGTAACCGGCTTTTATGATGGTAAGGGAAATTATGTTGTCAGATTTATGCCTTCTTTTGTCGGAAAATATTCTTTTGACATAGAAGGATCTTTTTCAAAAGAAAAATACAGCGGAACATTTGATGTTAAGAAAGCTGATAAGAACAATCACGGACCGGTCAGCGTGTGCGGAAAATATCATTTCAAATATGCTGACGGGACACCTTATTATAGTGTGGGTACTACCTGCTACGTTTGGGAACTTATGGATGATAAATCAATCGATAAGACTCTGCATTCACTTAAAAAGTCAGGCTTTAATAAAATCAGATTCTGCATTTTTCCCAAGCACTATTTGTATAACACCAAAGAACCGCGCTCATATCCTTTCATAGGAACACCTGTTGATTCTGTTGCAATTAATAAAGACAACTTTATGGAATATAACGAGCACACCGAAGGTAATCACTGGGATTTTACAAGATTTAACGGTGAACACTTCGACCATATAGAAAAGTGCATTCACGAACTTAAAAAGCTTGGAATTGAAGCTGATATTATAGTCTTCCATCCTTACGACAGATGGGGCTTTTCAGTTATGGGACGTGAAAATGATGAGCGTTATGTAAGATACTTAATCGCCAGACTTTCCGCATTTTCAAATGTCTGGTGGTCTATGGCTAATGAGTATGACATTTTAAAGGAAAAGACCTTGGATGATTGGAAAAACATCGGTACTATCTTTAAAACCGAAGATCCTTACAATCATTTAAGAAGCATTCACAACTGCTTTAAATTATATGACCACAACGAAGACTGGATTACTCACGTTTCTTTCCAAAGAACAGACTTATACAAAACAGCTGAAGAAACAGATACTCTAAGAGCTACATATAATAAACCTGTTGTTTTAGATGAAATTGCCTACGAAGGCAACATTCAGCCCGGATGGGGAAATATTAGTGGTCAGGAAATGGTTCGAAGATTCTGGGAAGGCTTTACACGTGGCGGTTACCCCGGTCACGGTGAAACCTATCTTCCTAAAGACGGTATCCTTTGGTGGTCTCATGGTGGAGACTTAAAGGGCGAAAGCTGGAAGCGCGTTAAGTTTCTTTTGAAAATAATGAATGAAACACCAGGAATTGGCGTGAAACCCACTAACTGGGACTGGGACTGCCCCAGCTGCATTCCTGAAGACGATGAACTTGCTGATAAAACCGGTTACTATATTGCCTACTACTCTTTTAATCAGCCGGCATTAAAAGACTTTAATTTCATCGATGGAAATGAATATGAAGTAGAAATCATCGATACATGGAATATGACTATTAAAAAGGCCGGAACCTTTAGCGGAAAGTTCTCAGTTGAACTTCCCGGAAAGCCTTACATAGCTGTTCGTATTCGAAAGAAAATAGTTGGTTGATGAAATACAACAATAATGATATATTTGATTTACTATACTTGGGAGGTATGTGTGTATGTTTAACAAATCAAAAGTTCAAAACGACATTGTTACATTTTTTATTGGGCTTGTAATGCTCGTTGTAGGACTCTACTTATTTATGCAGAATGTTGAAGTTACAACTGCTAACATTTTTACATTCTCAATGTTTGGACACCGAATGGATGGACTTATCTTCCTTCCTCTTATTGCCAGCATTATTTACATTTTCTTTAGCTACAATAAGGTTTCCAAGACATGTTTCTTTTTAAGTATTGTTCTTATAATCGTTAATGTAATAATGAATTTAAGACTCTACTGGAACACCCAGTCACTTTTCGTGACCATCATAATCTTCATTCTCCTCTTTGGAGGCGGTGCTTTGGTTATGAAGACAATTTTCGTAAATCCTAATGGTAAACACGGTAGAGATTACACAAACGGAAAATAAAGTTAAACTATAAATAAAAAGATAGCCTGATGATATGATTACTCTTACATAAAGAGTTTTTAATCAAAAGGCTATCTTTTTTATTATTCTTTTTTATTATTCTTTTTTATTGTTCTTTTTATATGTCTTTTCTATTTACTGTTCTTTTCTTTTGGGCACCTTCATTATCTTTCTAATCGGCCAGTCAAATATGGGTGTTGATAATATCAGGGTAATAACAAATGAAGCAATAATTATCTTTATTGTTGAATGCCCTCCCTTAAGCCATCTTTTATACTGAGGAATAAAAGCATACAATAATTTCATAACACTAATATGAAAAAAATAAATAGATAAAGTTTTACTTCCAACTCTGGAAATAACTGGTATTTTGATTCCGGGAATAACAGTCAAAATCGCAATTGTCAAAAGAAATGAAATCATGTACATCGCAATTCTCCACAGAGGGCCAGTAACTGTCGGTAAGCCTGTTTCAATTTCAGAAAATAGATATCTTCCTCTGAAAAGTGGTATCCAATTTAGCAAGAAGTCAGTTCCAAAAACCGCTAAAGCAAGAGAACCCAATATACAAATAACTGAAAAAATCCTAACATATATGTTTTTATAGACCCGCGCCAATTTATCAACTGGCAGAATATATCCCACATAGAAAAATGGATAAAATATAACACTTCTTCTTAACGCTAAAAAAGGCCCTATTTCAGTCGTATATCCTGCAATAACTGCCAAACAAACAGAAACAAAAAGTATGTATAAAGGATGTACTTTTCTGACAAGTATTGTAACAAGATACCACCATAATAGCGCTAACGCAAACCATGGAACTCCATCCTCTGACAAAAAATTAAGTGAGCCCGTGCCTTTACCTCTAAGTTTGTCTGCAAAAAAAGTAAAAGATTCCATCATTATATAGAGAATTACATAAGGAACTATTCTATCGTAACATTTGTTATCTACAATCTTTTTTGAAAATAAGCCTGAAATAAAAATAAAAGCAGGCATATGAAATAAATATATCCAGCCATACATCATTGATGGATATAATTCTTTGGAAAAATGTTGAGTCACCAAGTGTCCAATAACAACACATAAAATCAAGAAAAATTTCATATTGTCATATTTATAATTTCGTTCAGCCATTTTTTATTCCTTATCCATAATTATATTTTTAATTATAGCTGCGCCTTCTTTGGGATAATCTTTTAAAGTGTTATGATAGCCCGGAAAATATACTATAGGCCACTCAATCTTATAAGAACTCTCTATAGAACTTCTTGCAAAAATTGAGCCTGCACCGTCTTGAGATATTCCTATATAAACCGGAAAATCAATCTGCTTTAATTGACTTAAACTCGGGCGATAATTCTGTATATCATTTAATTCACCGTACATGAAATTTTCCAGGTTTTTATAGGTCTTTTTCATCTCTAAAAGGCTTGTGGGTTCATGATTGTCAGTATTCCCAATAACCTCTGAAAACGCCGGCAATGCCTTCTTTATCCGTTTTTCATTCTTAAAAGAATTAAGTAGTCGGTTCCATTCTATCAGTTCATCTGTGGTTTTTTCATCAAATGCCAGTGACGGCTCTAGTAAAATCATCCCCGCAACAGCATTCGGATATTTAAGAGCAAGTTCAATTGCAATAAGTCCGCCAGCACTGTTTCCGACAATCCATGCAGGGCGCCTCAGATCTTTTATAACATTATACGCCTGATCCGCCTGACTGGATACCGTATATTCATCCTTTGCTTCTTTATAGTCAAAAGAACTGTTACCGTACCCAATTCTGTCGTATGTAAATACTTCAAACTCATCACATAATTCTTCTTTTATTTTATCAAAAAAAGAACCATCACTAATAATTCCATGAATCAATAGTAATGGTTGCATTTCTTTGCATCTATTATTCTGCATTAGTCCTGTAACTCCTGAACCATCTCCCAAATAGCCTCTACGGAATCAAAATTTTCATTTTCCATGTATTCCATACCGATTTCAATATCAAATGCTTCTTCTAATTGAGCAATCAAACTTGTAATATCGATAGAATCTAAGATTTTATCAGTAACAATGCCCTGAGCTGTCTCAAAATCAATTCCACTTTTTAAGCCATTTAAAATATCAATAATCTTTTCCATACTATTCTCCATTTCGCATTTATAATCTATTACATTATATCAGACTGGAAGATCTTTATAAAGAACTTTACCAGCCTCATTTCTTGGTATGCTTTCTATAAAACGGACTTCAAATGCCGACTCGCTCAAATGAGTTGTAGATGCAAGCCATCGTCTTACTTCAGAAAGTTTTGTCTCATCAGTTATAAACATTATAAGATGATCATCTTCTCCAGCCGATGTACAATCAATATTCTCAAAATACTCTTTAACTATTCTATCGACTTCATCAAGATTTACTCTGTTTCCAAAAACTTTCAAAAATCTTTTCTTTCGACCAACAATATAATAGAATCCGTCCGAATCAAACTTAGCCATATCACCGGTTTCTAATATACCGCCTCTTTCATCACCCTTAGTAAGATCTTCTTTACACTCTGCATAACCAAGAGTAACATTATCTCCTTTATAAACAAGTTCTCCATCCTTGAAAGCTTCAGTAATTTCATTACCATCAACATCAATAATAGAAAACTTGCCGCCCGGAATCGCAATCCCTACGCTTCCATACTTCTCAAGGCTTTTATCTGCCGGAAGATATGCCATTCTTGCAGTAGCCTCAGTTTGGCCGTACATTACAATAAATTCTTTATCATTTTCAAATGCCCATGTTGCAAACTCCTTATGTAACAAAGGACTGAGTTTACCACCGGCCTGTGTCATATATCTGATTGAAGGCACTTTCATTTTAAAGAACCCAACCTTCTTTAGCATTTCATATGTAAAAGGAACACCACCAAATGATGTTGCTGATTCGTTATTTACAAAATTCCAAAAAGGTTTCATATTCATCGGCAAATCAGTCATTAATATAGTTGCACCAGCCTGAAGATGACTATTAATAATTGATAAGCCATATGTATAATTCATAGGAAGGGTTGTGACCGGCCTTTCATCTTCTGTAAGATTAAGATACTTGCATATAGCTTCGGCATTAGACTGAATGTTGACGTAGCTTTGTCTTACAAGTTTTGGACTACCTGTTGACCCTGAAGTTGTAAGAAGTAAAGCAAGATTCTCATATAATCTTGTATCGCCGGGTTGCTTATTATTCATCAGATTATAATTCAAAATACAATCTAAAAGTTCGTACTTACCCTTAAACTCCTCTGCTTTAATTTCAGGTACAAAAAGATAATCAGGATCGTATGTTTTGAGTAAATTTTCAAGTAAATCTTTATCAATTTTCTTGTCGATAAGAAGCGGAACTATTCTCTTATTTAAGCAAACAAGGTAACTGATAAGACTCGCAGGGCTATTCTCGCAAAGCACAAATGCAAGTTTTCTTGATTCAAGTTTTTCACTACTCTTATTTACATATTCAGAAAGTTCTGCATACGTAATCTTCTCGCCATTAGAGGTTATAACTGCTAACCTGTCGCTTGATTTTATTTCAAAAAACATCCTTAAATCACTCCCTAAAACTGCTGATACATAAATGAACTGCTATCATATGCCGTTCCGTATAT